>CAINXC010000135.1 GCA_903854655.1 uncultured Verrucomicrobiota bacterium
CATCGCGGTCACGTACACCTTTGGCAAACTCAAGAGCATCAAGGGCTTCATTGACGGTCGTGAAACCGACGGCGTCTGGGACATGGGCGGCGAGACGGATCGCGCGCCGGTCACGGATGGGGACGCGCTCATGCTCGGCAGCGGCTCCACGCTAGCCGCCACTCATTCGCTGAAAGGCTGGCTCGATGACGTGGCGATCTACCGCGGTCCGCTCGATGTCGCGGCGCTGAAAGCGAAGTATCAGTTTGTGCCACCACCACCGCCCATCGCGAAGAAGGAAGTACCCGCTGGACGCGTGCTGGTGCAACTGGCGGAAGAAGGCATGCCTGAGGCCAACGCGTGGCCGAGTGAGCACCCCAAGGTGAGCGAGACTTACACGGAGGATGTGTTCGGCTTCTTCGACCTGCCGCAGAAGTATGTGGACACCGGCGTGCGCGGTGAGCGCCATGTGCCTTTCCTGCTGCGTGCAGCAGCGAGCGTGACCTTCCCCAAAGGCAAGCACCGCCTGCTGCTGCGTGCGCGGGGTGCCACGAATCTGTACCTCGACAACAAGACGGTTCTCACCACCCCCTTCCCGCCGAATGACAGCGATGGTCATCACCTCGTGGCAGATCAACACGAGTATCTCGATCTCGGTCCTGACTTCCGTTTTGTGCCGCCGGGGAATCGTGAAGCGTGGTGCGAATTTGAAGGCACCGGCAAGCCTCAGTTCTTCGTGCTGGAGACGGTGGTAGGGAGCTTTGCCGGCAAGGCGGTGCGCCGTCCAGAGCTGGGCGAGACCGTCGTCGCGTGGTCGCCGAAAGGCAGTGAAACCTGGAAGCTGATCACGCCTGGCAAACGCGAGGTGGCTTACAACGATGCTGGATGGGCCGCTTATGAGCAGGAGCGCAACGCGCACTATGCAGAGGTCAATGCCAAGAAGCGCGCCGAACTGCGTGCACAGTCCGCGCCTTTCTGGGCTAAGCGCCGCAAGGCTGCCGAGGAATGGCTGGCGCAGAATCCTGCGGGTGAAGGCAGCATTGATGGATTCATCGCCGCGAAGATCGAGAGCGTGAAGTCGCAGGACGCGCACAAAGGCAGCATCGACTACTTCAAGGACATCCAGCCGATTCTTGAAGCCAAGTGTACGGAGTGCCATCGCGGCGCGAAGGCCAAAGGTGGGCTGCATTTGGATTCGCTCGCGGACGCCAAGAAGGGCGGCAAGTCCGATGGTGCGGCGGTTGATCCCGGGAAGCCGGATCACAGCTCCATCATCGCACGCATCACGAGCGAGGACGAAGATGAAGTCATGCCGCCGAAGGGCAAGCCGCTGACCAAGCCTGAAGTCGCTCTGCTGATGACGTGGATCAAGGAAGGCGCGCACTGGACTGAGATCCGCGCCGATCATCTCACGCTCACGCCGTTGACGGACGATCTGACCTTCCTGCGCCGAGTTTATCTCGATACGGTTGGAGTGCCTCCGACGCTGGAAGAGATCGCTGCGTTTGAAAAGAACTCGGATCGCAAAGCAGTCATTGATAAACTCCTCGCGGACGCGCGCTGGGCTGACAACTGGATGGGCTACTGGCAGGACGTGCTGGCGGAGAATCCGAACATTCTCAATCC
>CAINXC010000136.1 GCA_903854655.1 uncultured Verrucomicrobiota bacterium
CGAGACCGGGCGCAACTTCGCCGCCGGCATGAGCGGCGGCGTCGCCTACATCCTGGATCTGAAGGGCGATTTCGCCCTGCGCTGCAACCCGCAGATGGTGGCGCTGGAAAAACTCGGGTCCGAGGAGGCCGAGGAGCTGCGCCAGCTCATCAAGCGCCACGCCGAATTCACCAGGAGCCAGAACGCCTTCAAGGTGCTCGCCCTCTGGGATGAAATGGTGCCCCAGTTCGTGAAGGTGATGCCGAAGGACTACAAGCGCGTCCTCCAGGCCATCAGCAAGGCGGAGGCCGACGGGCTCACCGGCGAGGAGGCCCTCAACGCCGCCTTCGAGGCCAATGCCCGCGACGTCGCCCGCATCGGCGGCGGTTAAACTCTTGGCGGCTTCTTTTGATCTATCTAGCCAGGCTCCTCCCATGCTGACCCAATACATCCGCGCCGCCATGCATGAGGCTCACTATGAGCTCATGGAAAACGGCCGTTACTTTGCGACCGTGCCCTCCTGCCCGGGATTGTGGGCTGAAGGCGCCACCCTTGAGGAAAGCCGGGACGAGCTGGAAAGCACGCTGGAAGACTGGATTCTGCTCAAGGTCCGCTTCGGTGACACAATGCCTGTGATCGCAGGTGTCGACATCAATCCCCAACCTGTCCATGCCGAAGCCTATTAGCCGTCGGGAGCTCATCAGACGTTTGAAAGCATTCGGTTTTGCCGGTCCCTTTCCCGGCCGCAATCACCAGTCCATGCGCTTCGGAGAAAAAACCGTTCCAATCCCCAATCCTCACGGCACCAACGACATCGACTGGTCACTCACGAAACGCATCATCAAGCAAGCCGGCATTGATCCTGCCGAATGGGACAAGCTCGCCTGAACCACAGACACTCTTCACTGCATCAACGAACATGGGAAAACCAACCGGCTTCATCGACTACCAACGCGAACTCCCCGCCGACCGCGAGCCTCTCGCGCGCCTGGCCGACTGGGATGAAATCCACCTGCACCTGCCGGAGGAAAAGCTGCGCACCCAGGGCTCCCGCTGCATGGACTGCGGCGTGCCCTTCTGCCACACCGGCAAGCTCGTCAGCGGCATGGCCAGCGGCTGCCCGATCAACAACCTCATCCCCGAGTGGAATGACCTTGTTTATCGCGGCCTGTGGAAGGAGGCGCTGGAGCGCCTGCACAAGACCAACAACTTCCCCGAGTTCACCGGCCGCGTCTGCCCCGCCCCCTGCGAAGGCTCCTGCGTCATCGGCATCAGCGGCCCGCCCGTCACGATCAAGAACATCGAGGTCTCGATCATCGACAAGGGCTGGGAGGAAGGCTGGGTCACCCCCGAGGCCCCCGCCCGCCGCACCGGCAAGAAGGTCGCCGTGATCGGCTCCGGCCCCGCCGGCCTCAGCGCCGCCGCGCAGCTCAACCGCGCCGGCCACACCGTCACCGTGTTTGAACGTGCCGACCGCCCCGGCGGCCTGCTCATGTATGGCATCCCCAACATGAAGCTCGACAAGGAAAAGGTCGTCATGCGCCGCATTCACCTGCTTGAGGCCGAGGGCGTGAAGTTCCTCTGCAACACCAGCGTGGGCGAGAATTATCCCGCCGAGAAGCTCGCCAAGGAGTTCGACGCCACCGTCATCTGCACCGGCGCCACCAAGCCGCGCGACCTTCCCATCGAAGGCCGCCAGCTCAAGGGCATCCACTTCGCCATGGAATTCCTCACCGCCAACACCAAGGCGGTTTTGGATGGTCACGAGAAAGACGGCTACATCAGCGCCGAGCATAAGGACGTCGTCATCATCGGCGGCGGCGACACCGGCACCGACTGCGTGGGCACCTCCATGCGCCACGGCTGCAAGTCCCTGGTGCAGGTCGAAATCCTGCCCAAGCCGCCGCAGGACCGCGCCGCCGACAATCCCTGGCCCGAGTGGCCGAAGGTGTACAAGATGGACTACGGCCAGGAAGAGGCCGCCGCCAAGTTTGGCGACGATCCCCGCGTGTACGTCACCACCGCCACCAAGTTCGAAGGCGATGAAAACGGCGATGTCAAGGCCGTGCACACCGTGCAGGTGGAGTGGAGCAAGAACGACAAAGGCCAGTTCATTCCCAAGAACGTCCCCGGCACCGAGAAGGTGATGCCCGCGCAGCTCGTGCTGCTCGCCATGGGCTTCCTCGGGCCCGAGCAGCCGCTCTTGGATTCCCTCAATGTCGAGCGCGACGCCCGCAGCAACGTCAAGGCCGAGCACGAGAAGTACACCACCAGCCTCCCCGGCGTCTTCGCCGCCGGCGACTGCCGCCGCGGCCAGAGCCTGGTCGTCTGGGCCTTCAACGAAGGCCGTGGGGCAGCCCGCGAGTGCGACAAGTACCTGATGGGCGCGACGGACCTGCCGTAGCTCTCTGACCCGTTGTTCTTCGAGACCCCGGCCTGAAAGGGCCGGGGTCTTTGCTTTGGGGGGTGGGAGAAGATGAGGGATGAGGGATGAGGGATGAGGGATGAGGGATGAGGGATGGCGCGGTGGGTTTCGCCGAGCGCCAGGAGCGGCCCAAGCCAAGTGGCTCACGCCGCCCCCGGCGTGAATCGAAAACCTTGCGCGCAGCGCCAGACATCGGTTGCGGCGCTTTGCCGGCTCGCTGCCCTGGGTCCTGATCGAGGCGCTGCGCGCGTTTGTTTTTGAGCCCCGTCGAGGGCGACGGTAGCCACCTTGGGCGTGTGGCCCAAGCCA
>CAINXC010000137.1 GCA_903854655.1 uncultured Verrucomicrobiota bacterium
CCCCCAAGGCGGGTAGGGCGGGCAACCGTAGCGAAGCGAAGATAGCCTGCCGCAGGCAGCCCGAAGGGCGAGCAACGCGAGGCAATCCCTAGCCCGCCGCCTTGGGCCGCCGACTTCGAAAGGTCACCGAGATAAACAGAGCCCTCCGGCCTGCAACGACGGCGCTGTGGGACACAGCGCCCTACCTGCGTGGTGCACGAACAGCACAGGAATCTTGCCTGCCAGGACCCTAGCCCAAACAGCGCTGGCAGAGATACCCCAGGGGACCAAAGGGGCTCGTCGCCGGGGCGATCTTGATCTCCTCATGCCGCACCGACTTCTTGCAGCCCGTGCACTCCACCTCCAGGCTCGGCAGCGGGATGGGTTCGTGCCTCCCCATTCACGGCCAACCCCAGGGTAGCCCTCGCCAAACTCGGGCAACCCTTGGGCTGGATTCCAGGAGCCCTTCGGACTCCGCATAGAGGCCATGGGTTTAATCAATGCCCTAGACAGGAGGAGTCACCTGACCTCAGTTCCACTTTTTAGGGTGGCTTGTGGAGGCCTGCCAGCCAAGGTTCGACCCAGATTTACAACACTAATTCCGTCCTCTCTTTGGATGGATTTCAACGGCCCACCACCCGACACAAGTTCCGGGAAGTTCAACGCCATAATCTTCCACAATATCGTACCCGAAGAAAGAGTCTCATCAGTACGATTCAGAGTCTCCGCAAGGGCAGCGACTTGAATCACAATCTGTTTCAGTGATTTTCGATCTCTGTCAGTCAAAAGCCAAATTGGCTTACTTTCATCTTCAAGTGTGATTTTAGCCAAATACCTTGATGCTTCGAACCCAGAAAAATCAGATGGTAGATCTGGAATCTTGATATTCGACGGTCGGTGTGTCTCTGTTCCCTCTAGTGACCGAGGTTGTTTTTTTGGACTCTGAGCAAGGCCGGAAAAACCTATCAAAGCCGCGACAATCAGGCAAAACGTTATCTTATTGGACATATATCTGCGGCAATGACGCAGGCGTCGGTTTTTTCTGTTGCGTGCTTCGATCATCTAACCAGTCTATGTGATTACTTCAAACCCACCAAACCACACTCACGGCACCGGCACCGCCCCCTCCGGCCTCTGCCACGGCACCTGGCCGCCGCGCTGGACTTGCTTGCGCAACTCCGCAGCCATTTCACGGAACTCCTGCTTGTTCTTCGCGGCGAGGTCGGTGGTCTCCTGGGGGTCGAGCTTCAGGTTATAGAGCTCCTGGGGGGCGAAGGGGCTGTCCTGCAGGATCTTCCAGTCGCCCTTGATGTAGGCTTCGATGGTCTTGCCTCCGTACATCACACCGCCTTCGCGGCGCACGAAATAATGATCGCGGCGTGTCTCGGGCTGGGCCTGACCGAGCAGCGTGGGCAGGCAGCTTGTGGCATCGATGCCTTCCGGGGCCTTGCCGCCGGCGGCTTCGGTGACGGTGGCGAAGATGTCCATGGTGAGGACGTTGCGCTCCGTGCGGCTGCCGGGCTGGATGTGGCCGGGCCAGCGGGCCGCGCCGGGCACGCGCAGCCCCCCTTCATACATGTGCGTCTTGCCGCTCCGCCAGGGGCCGTTGTTGGCGCCGGAGGTGAGCAGGCCGCCGTTGTCGGAGGTGAAGAAGATGAGCGTGTTGTCCGCCAGATGCAGCTTGTCCAGCGTGGCGAGCACGCGGCCAATGCCATCATCCAGGTGCTCAATCAGAGCAACAATCTTGGCGCGCTTCTCGGTGATGCCGGGCTCGCGCTGCTTCACCTTGTCGAGCCATTCCTGCGGCGGCTGGATGGGGTCGTGCGGCGCGTTGTAGGCGAGGTAGAGGAAGAAGGGCGACCTGGCGGCGGCGCGCTCGGTGAGGTAATCGCAGGCCCAGCCGGTGAAGACATCGGTGGCGTGGCCCTTTGGATCAACGGTCTCCAGGTTGTGGCGCATGAAGTTCTGCTTGTGCCGCAGGTGGGTGTAATAATCGTCCATCATGTCGCCCAGGAAGCCGTGGAACAGGTCGAAGCCGCGCTCGGTGGGTTGATTGGGCGAGCCGACGCCGAGGTGCCACTTGCCGACAATCGCGGTGTGATACCCGGCGGGCCTGAGCACCTGCGGCAGGGTGGTGGCGGAGGGCAGAAGGAAGCCCCAGGAATCATCCGGCGTCTCCTCGCGGATCACGCCCGGCACGCCCACGCGATCCGGGTAGCAGCCCGTGAGCAGGGCGGCGCGCGAGGGCGAGCACACGCAGGTGTTGGCGCGGAAGTTCTGGAAGGTCATGCCCTCCGCGAACAGCCGGTCGATGTGCGGCGTGCGGATGTCCTTGGTGCCGAAGGCGGAGTAATCCGCACGACCCAGGTCATCGGCGAGGATGACAATGACATTGGGCTTGTCCGCCGCAACAGCGGCAAAACCTAACAAACAAATAAGAGTAATAAGAGCCTTCATTTCCTGCCTTTGTAATCGGGATTGGGGGTGGGCATGGCGGCATTGACCTCCTCGCCCCAGGCGTGGAGGCGCTTCAACAGCGCGGCGGCGCGCTCCGGCTGCGCCTTGGCGAGATCGGTCTTCTCGCCGAGATCATCGCTGAGGTGATACAGCTCCACATGGTTGTCTTCGAGGTACTCCAGCAGCTTCCAATCCCCGGCGCGCACGGCGCTCACGGGCGTGGTGGTCTCGTAATAGTGCGGGTAGTGGAAGAACAGCGCGTCGCGCTTGAGATGCGCCTGGGGGCTCTTCAGCACCGGCGACAAATCCAGCCCATCGACCTTGGCCTGCATGGCCGATTTCACGCCGGTGGCGGCGGCCAGGGTCGGGAACAAATCCATGAGCATCACCGGCTCCTTGCATTCGGCTCCTGACGGAGTGACGCCGGGCCAGCGGACAATGAGCGGCACGCGGATGCCGCCTTCGTAGAGCGAGCCCTTGCCGGAGCGCAGCGGCGAGTTGTCGGTCACGTGGACGGTCTGGCCCGCCTGCTTGTCGATGCCGATGTAGCCGCCGTTGTCGCTGGCGAAGACGACGATGGTGTTCTGCTCCAGCCCGCGCTCCTTCAGGCGGTCCAGCACGCGGCCGACGCTGTCATCCAGGCTTTTGGCCATCGCTGCATACACCGCGTTTTGGTGATGCTCGCCGGGCTTGAGCTTGCCATCAAAGTGTTTCACATCCTCGGACTTGCCTTCCATTGGCGTATGGATGGCGTGATGCGCGAGATAGAGGAAGAAGGGCTTGTCGCCCGCGTGATCAATCACCTTGAGCGCCTCGTCCGTAAGGCGGTCGGTGAGATACTCGCCTGGCTTGCCGTACTCCAGGTGCGGCACAAAGCGGAACTCCGAGCCGAAGCGCCCGGTGCCGCTGTAGGGCCAGAAGTAAGTCTGCGGCGCGCCCCACTGCGAGCCGCCAATGTTGATGTCGAAGCCATGGCTCTCCGGCGTGTGGTCGGCGTTGCCAAGGTGCCACTTACCGACCAGCGCGGTGAGGTAGCCCGCGTCGTGCAAATGCTTCGCCAGCGTCGTTTCGGTATGCGGCAGATCGAACAAGGACTGCGCCTGCAGCAGCTTGCGCTTCTTCGGGCCGTCCAGCGAGCCTTCGGCCCAGATGGTGATGTGCAGCCGCGCCGCGTGCTTGCCGGTGAGCAGGCAGGCGCGGCTGGGCGAGCACACCGACATGGCGTAGGCATCGGTGAAGCGCACGCTCTGCTTCGCAAGCTGGTCAATGCGCGGTGTCTCATGCAGGTCCGCCCCATAGCAGCCCGCATCCGCCCA
>CAINXC010000138.1 GCA_903854655.1 uncultured Verrucomicrobiota bacterium
ACCATCGTGGCAGCGTCTCAACGGCCACTTCTCCACTACCAGGGCTGCCCAAACACAACCCTCGCTGCATCAAGCCTTCCAGAACCCCTTCCCCTCGAAAATAGTGCTTTTCCGCCCGAAACTGACGAACTTGGGCTAGCGGGGAAGAGGTGGCATTGAAAGCGGCCTGGGCCACTTGCCTTGTTTGTCGTCCTGCTGGCTTGCCTGTCCATGACCGCCCGCGCTGAGCCTGTCAGCGTCACCATGGTCGAGCTGATCGCCAGTCCTGAGAAGTTCGAAGGCAAAAGCGTTCGTGTGATCGGCTACCTGCATCTCGAATTCGAAGGCACGGTCCTCTACCTTCACAAGGAGGACTATGACCATGCTCTTCTCGGCAATGGCATCTGGGTGGACATCAGGGACCTTAAATCCAAGCTCTCGGACAATTATGTCCTCTTGGAAGGCACCTTCACCGCCAAGAAGCACGGCCACTTGGGGATGTGGCGCGGTGAGTTGCAGGACGTCAGACGTTCACTGATCTGGTCCACACGGGAACATCCCAGGGGTGGGGGGCTGATGGTTCCGTTGAAGCCGTGAGCGGCGGATCATGGGCGGAGAAACGCGAGGTGGCTGGCAGGATGTTGCTCCAGCCCACGGTTCCGATTCACATCGTGGCGCTCCGCGCGCCTCCACACCGAACGAGGGAGGGCTGCCCGATGCAGCCTCCCTTTTCACTTACCTTTTTTACGTCACCTCAAATCTTGCCCATCAGCCGCAGCAGGGCCGTGGCCATGTCGGCGGGGGAATCGGCGACGGCGATGCCGCATTCGGCGAGGATCTTCTTCTTCGCCTGGGCGGTGTCTTCGTCACCGCCGACGATGGCACCGGCATGGCCCATGCGACGGCCGGGAGGTGCGGTGGCGCCGGCGATGAAGCCGGAGATGGGCTTCTTGCAGTGGTCCTTGGCCCAGCGGGCGGCCTCGGTTTCGGCGTTGCCGCCGATCTCGCCGATCATGATGATGCCGTCGGTTTCGGGATCCTCGTTGAACATTTTGAGGATGTCCAGGTGGTTGGTGCCGTTGACCGGGTCGCCGCCGATGCCCACGCAGGTGCTCTGGCCGTAGCCGCGCGTGGTAAGCTGCCACACCGCCTCATAGGTGAGGGTGCCGGAGCGGGAAACCACACCGATGTTGCCGCGCTTGTGAATGTAGCCGGGGGCGATGCCGATGCGGCAGCCGCCATAGGACTTCTCGCCGAGACCGGGGGTCACGAGGCCGGGGCAGTTCGGGCCGATGAGGCGTGTCTTGCTGCCCTTCATCGCGGCCTTCACCTTGATCATGTCATTGATTGGAATGCCCTCGGTGATCGCCACCACCAGGTCCATGCCTGCGTCCACGCCTTCGAGGATGGCGTCCGCAGCGAAGGGCGGGGGAACGAAGATCACCGCCACGGTGGCGCCGGACTGCTTTGCGGCTTCAGCGACGGTGTCATACACCGGCACCTTGTGCGTGCCGTGGTCGAAGGTCTGGCCGCCCTTGCCCGGCGTCACCCCCGCGACCAGTTGCGTGCCGTAGTCGAGCGAAAGCCTGGCGTGGCGGGAGCCAAAGTCACCGGTGATGCCTTGGATGAGGATGCGAGTGCTGGAGTCAACGAGGATGGCCATGGTCTTTAGGTGGGGGGCGTTTGAGTCTGAAAAGGGTCAATGATGTCCGGGCTTGCGCTTGTGGATGCAGATGGAGTTGCCGTCGGGATCGGCGATCAGGGCCATGTGGCAGACGGGGGTTTCGACCGGGCGCAGGCGGAAGATCACATGGTTGCTCTTGAGCCAGGCGATGGAGGCGTCGAAATCCTCCACCTCCAGGGCCACGCCGCCGCCGTCCTTGCTGGGATTCCAGTCGGGCGCCATGTTGGTGATGGCAAGCGTGTGCGGCCCCACCTCGTACTCGATCCACGAGCCTTCCTCGTCGCCAAACACCGAAGCCGGGGTCAGGTTCAGAACCTTCTCATAGAACTCGCGCGATGCCGCGAGATCCGTGACGGGGTAGCCGACAAAGGCGAATTCGGTGACTTTGAGGGACATGGGGCCTTGCGGGGATTGAGGTTAGGCACCTTCCACAGCCGCGACAATCTTCAGCGCGGCATCGGTGAGGCCTTCGGCGCTGGTGATGGCCAGGCCGCTGGCGGCCAGCGTGGCCTTGCCGGCATCCACGTTGTTGCCTTCCAGGCGAACCACCAGCGGGATGCTCAAATGGGTTTCCTTGGCGGCGGCGATGATGCCGTCGGCGATGATCTGGCAGTCCATGATGCCACCGAAGATGTTCACCAGGATGCCCTTCACATTGGGATCGCCCAGGATGATCTTGAAGGCCGCCGTGACCTGCTCCTTGGTGGCGCCGCCGCCCACATCCAGGAAGTTCGCCGGCTCGCCGCCGTGCAGCTTGATGATGTCCATCGTGCTCATCGCAAGGCCCGCGCCATTGACGAGGCAGGCGATGTTGCCATCAAGGCCGATGTAATTGAGATTGAACTCGCTGGCGGCGACTTCGCGCGGGTCTTCCTCGGTCTTGTCGCGCATGGCGACGATCTCGGGGTGACGGTACAGCGCGTTGTCATCGAAGCCGAATTTCGCGTCCAGCGCCACGAGCTGGTTGTCGGTGGTCAGCGCCAGGGGATTGACCTCGACCATGCAGCAGTCGGTCTTGATGTAGAGGTTGTAGAGGGCGCTGAAGAGCTTCACCGCCTGGTTCATGAGCGGCCCGCGCAGCCCCAGTTCGGCGGCGATCTTGCGGCACTGGTAGGGCTGCAGGCCGATGGCGGGGTTGACGAACTCCTTGATGATCTTTTCCGGGGTGTTGGCCGCCACGTCCTCGATGTTCATGCCGCCTTCCGTGCTGGCGATGATGGCGTGGCTGCTGGTGCCGCGATCGAACAGCACGGCGAAGTAGAATTCCTTGGCGATGTCCACCGATTTGACCACCAGCACCTTGCTCACCAGACGGCCCGCAGGCCCGGTCTGATGCGTCACCAGCGTCTGCCCCAGCATCTTGGCGGCGATGTCCTGGGCCTCCGCCGTGGTGTTGATCACATGCACGCCGCCTTTGAAGCCGTTTTTGAACGTGCCCTTGCCGCGGCCGCCCGCATGCACCTGCGCCTTCACCACCAGCCCGGCGCCGCCGAGTACCGCCGCCGCCGCGCCAGCTTCTACCGCCGTGCTGGCGACCTTGCCATTGGGCGTGGCGACGCCGTATTTTTCAAACAATTCCTTGGCCTGGTATTCGTGGATGTTCATGGCAGTG
>CAINXC010000139.1 GCA_903854655.1 uncultured Verrucomicrobiota bacterium
CGGCGAAAAGGCCGGCCTGAAGGCTGGCGACAAGATCATCGCCATCGACGGCACCCCTGTGCACAGTTGGAATGAACCGGTGGACAGCGTGAAAGAACGCATCGCCTTCAGCACCGAGAAGAAAATTGTCTTCACCGTAGAACGCCAGGGCGAGGCCAAGCCTCTTGACCTTGCCAGCGAATTCGAAATCGAGCCCGGCACCCTGTTCACCCGCAAAGGGCTGCGTACGGTCGGTTTGATCTGGACCTACGAGGCCCAGGTTTATCAGGTGCTCAAAGGCAGCGGCGCCGACCTGGCAGGAATCAAGAAGGGTGACCGCATCAGCCAGTTGAACGGCGCCCGCATCTACAGCCCGGAGGCCGTCTACGACTTCTTCGAAACCAACCCCTCAACCCCGGTCAAGCTCACCCTCAGCCGGGGCAAGGAAGGCAAGCCCCTGGAGGTGACCCTGACGCCGGTGAAGCCCGTCAAGCCGGAACCTCTCCCCAAGGATGCGCTGAGCATCGCCCTCACCGGCATCACGTTTGAGAATCCCGGCAACGTGGTGGAAGACACCACCATCTATCTCCCGCCCGGCGAGCAGTTGCTCACCGCCGCCACCATGATGCGCCGCACCTTCGGGGCCGTCTTCGGCAGCAAGGGCGATGTCGGGATCCAGCAGATGGGCGGACCGGTCAAAATCTTTTCCGTTTACTACAGCCTGTTCACCACCCCTGACGGCTGGAAGAAGGTGCTCTGGTTCAGCGTGGTGCTCAACGTCAACCTCGCTCTCATGAACTTGATTCCCTTCCCGGTCTTCGATGGCGGGCACATCGTCATGGCCATCGGCGAGACCATCCGCCGCAAATCCGTGCTGCCCCTGCAAATCTTGGAAAAAGTCCAGATGGCCTGCGTTATCCTCCTCCTGTGCTTCTTCTGCTACGTGACCTGGTTCGACACAGCGGACCTGTTCGGCACGGGCGTGAAAAAGGACAAAGAGCCTCCTTTCAAAATCGAGGACATCCAGTATTCCGCCGCCAAGTAATCATTCCCAACTCCATCCCCAGCCACTCCATGTCTTCCGCAGCCGTCGTCAATTTTGCCCCCGAAAAGGGCTCCGTTGAAATCCGTGAAATCGAAAAGCCCCAGATTGGCTCGGAGGACATCCTGCTGGAGGTCGCCAACGTCGGCGTCTGCGGCAGCGACTTGCATCAGTGGACTTCCGATCATAGCTGGCCGGTGAATTATCCCGTGGTGCTCGGCCACGAATTCGGCGGGCACATCGTCGAGGTGGGCAAGGATGTGGAAGGCTGGAAGGAAGGCGACCGTGTGGTGAGTGAAACCGCCGCCATCATCAGCGAGAACAACCCCATGAGCCGTCGCGGCCTGTACAACCTGGACCCCACGCGCAAAGGCTTCGGCTACGGCGTGAACGGCGCGATGACCAAGTACGTGCGCGTGCCTTCGCGCATCCTGCACCATGTGCCGGACAATCTTCCTTTTGAACAGGCCTGCCTTACCGAGCCCTGCTGCGTCGCCTACAACGCCGTCGTGAAAAACGCCCATATCGAGCCCGGCGACCGCGTGGTCGTGCTTGGGCCCGGCACCATCGGCATTCTTTGCGCCGCCATGGCCCGCCTCTGCGGTGCTGAAGTGGCCATCGTTGGTCTGCCACAGGATGCCCACCGCCTGGAAATTGCCAGGGGCTACGGCTGCGAAGTGATCATCGGCGACGCCAAGCCCTGGGCTTTGCAACGTGACGGCCTCGGCTGCGACGGCGTCATCGACGCCGCCGGCGCCAGCATCACGCTCAAAATCGCGCTCGACATCGTCCGCCCCGCCGGCTGGATCAGCAAGGTGGGCTGGGGCCCGCAGCCCCTGGGCTTCAACCTGGACCAGTTGGTGCAGAAAAACATCAAGCTGCAGGGCAGCTTCAGCCACAACTGGCCGGTGTGGGAGCGCGTCATCGCTCTGCTTGCCAGCGGTCAATTCGATGTGAAGCCCATCATCGGCGGCGTCTGGCCCATCACCGACTGGCACGAGGCCTTCGAGAAGATGCACAAGGGCGAAGTCGTGAAGAGCGTGCTGAGGCCGGTTTAGTCGCTCTGTTTTTCCATCATTTGGCACCCACCGAGCGAAATGACCATTGGTGACCAAGGACCGCGCCTCCTGTTGTTTTGCCTCGTCATCGGTGGTGGCGGGCTATTGGCGGGATGCACGGGAACGGTGAAAGATGGGTGGCCATTTGAGCAATGGGAACGTCCGGGCGAGTCTCTACGTGTCGCAATGGCTCTGTACTCACCTCCCAACCTGGGTGAAAACCATCCCGTTTCGGATGAACTCTGCACGGTAAAAAGACGCTTTGAAAAGGTCGCTGGTTTGTATTCAGGGCGCATCAATCGGCTTTTCGCCCGCTGGATTGAACTCGATGCCCGCTTCCAGCGATTGAACAACCAGTGGAAAAAACACCATCCAGGACTTGGCAGGGGTGGAACCGTTGAATGCTGGCAGGCCATTGCCTCACCGGTTCTCGGGGGTGCGAACACCTACATCGATTCCATCCGTTTTCAGAACTCACAACGCACGGATGACAGGCGGATTGAGATCGATATCAAATCATTTGGACCCCAACGCGCTTCCACCTCCAACGAACATGTGACCCTCGCTTGGACCATCGAAAAAGGCCGGCTTGTGATTGATGATGTTCATCTGGTGCAGAACTACCACCACACTTACATCAAGGGTGAAGACAAAACGACGCACCAGAATATTGAGCAGTATATCGACACCTGTTGTTACTTCTGGAAGTACCAGATCGACGTTTTGGAAAAGGACAAAACGCCACCGGTGGAATGAAATCCTTTGGATCGGTTGTCTGCTGATGCCATCCGGGCTCGCTGGAGCATTTGTGGCAGAAACAGATTGCCCCACACTGACTTCCACAAACAAGGCAACATAGAGATGAGCGCACTCCGGCCCGTGCAATTCTTGGACGGTGACAGGGATGGGATGATCTTGCAAATCAGATGCCTTCCGATAGGCTTCGGGCGATGAAAACCCTGACGGTCACTGAGGTGGCGCGAAACTTCAGCTCCATCATGGACGGAGTTGAAGCCAAGCAGGAGGAAATTGTGCTTGTGCGCAATCACAAGCCCATCGCCCGTCTTGTCCCTGAGCCCCAGGCGCAGAATGCTCTCGAAGTCCTTGGCGACCTCTATCGCACCTTGGATGACGATACGGCCGATGCCCTCGTTGAATCGGTCAACTCCGGCAGGAATGCCGGGCGCGGAACCCTCAACGAACTGCGCAACCCGTGGGATTCCTGATCGGCGCGAATCGTTGGATCGACACTCCGTTCAAATTTTCAACGTGCGGAACGCCCCGCCCACGCTACTCTGCGCGCCCTTATGCTCAGAGCTGGTATCGTCGGTCTTCCAAACGTGGGTAAATCCACCCTCTTCAACGCAGTCACGCGCACACGCAAGGCGCAGGCTGCCAACTATCCTTTCTGCACGATCGACCCGAACGTCGGCGTCGTCACCGTGCCGGATGAGCGCCTCGCCGTGCTCTCCAAGATCAGCGGCTCGCACAAGCTGATCCCGGCGGTCATCGAGTTTGTGGACATCGCCGGCCTCGTCAAAGGCGCCAGCAAGGGTGAAGGCCTGGGCAACCAGTTCCTCGCCACCATCCGCGAAGTGGACGCCATCGTCCACGTCGTGCGCTGCTTTGAAGACGGCGACATCCACCACGTGGACGGCAGCGTCGATCCCGTGCGCGACATCGACGTGATCAACTCCGAACTCATCGTGGCGGACCTCGAAAGCGTCACCAAGCGCCGTGGCCGTGCCGAAAAGGAAGCGAAGCGCGGCAACAAGGAAGCCGCCGCCGAGTTCGCCCTCGTGGAAAAGCTCATTCCCCACCTGGACGACATCCGCCCCGCCATCACCCTGGAGATGAACGACGATGAGAAGAAGCTCCTGAAGTCCTTCTTCCTCCTTTCCGCCAAGCCGGTGATCTACGCCTGCAACGTCAAGGAGGCCGATCTGGCCACCGCTTCCAACAAGCCGGACGAGCACGCCTTTGTCGCCGCCGTGCGCAAGCACGTCTCCACCATGCACAGCGCCTCCGCCGTGGTGATCAGCGCCGCCATTGAGAACGAGCTGGTCGATCTTCCCGAAGAAGACGCCACCGCCTACCTCGCGGATCTGGGCGTGACGGACAGCGGCGTCACCCGCCTCATCAAGAGCGTCTATGAGCTGCTCGGCTTGCAGACCTACCTGACCACCGGCGAAAATGAAACCCGCGCCTGGACCATCACCAAAGGCATGAAGGCCCCCCAGGCCGCCGGCGTGATCCACAGCGATTTCGAGCGCGGCTTCATCGCCGCCCAGATCGTGCAGTTCGACGACCTCGTCCACTACGGCTCCGAAGCCAAGTGCCGCGAAGTCGGCAAGCTGCGCATTGAAGGCAAGGAATACGTCATGCGCGACGGAGATGTCGTGGAGTGGCGGTTTAATGTGTAGCAGATCAGCCTCGACGACTTGAAAGCCAGGCTCGCGGCGGATCAGTAAAGTAGTCATCACGCTCCGTCGTGATGAGCTGTGTGCAGCTCTCCCAGAAGAAAGCGAAGAATGATGCCGCGCTCGTGCGACTGAGCCTGCACCTTGCTCATCACGCGGAGCGATGATGGCTACTTTGATAGACGCGCCCCCAACCCCGCGCATGATATGTCTCCCATGAGATCCCTCGCGCTCGGCCTCTTCCTCATCTCCTCCTTCGCCCAGGCGCAAATCCACCAAGTCGCGCCCGATCCCCTCAAGCACCTGATGCTCGACAGCCGGGTGATCTACCGGTCCGTCAATGCCAGGCTCGCTCCTGGCGCCGTGGTGAAGGAGCCGCGCAATCCCTTGTTCCAGGCCGACAAGCCCTGGGAGAACGCCACCAACAACCTCTACCCGAACGTCCTCTGGGATGAGCAGGAGCGCGTCTTCAAGATCTGGTACAAGTGCGTGCTGGCGGACAAGGAGGTGATCGCTCAGATGGACGGCCCCAGCACGATTCACGACGTGGGCTGGTACCTGCTCTACGCCACTTCCAAGGACGGCATCGCCTGGGACAAGCCCGCGCTCGGGCTGCACAAGTTCAATGGCGATGCGAACACCAACATCGTCGCCCGCGACACGCCAAATGTGGGCGTGTTCAAGGACCTCCATGACACCAATGCCTCGCGCCGCTACAAGATGGTCTATGACGTGGGTCTCGGGAAGCCGCGCACGCGCCTCAGCGCCGATGGCATCCACTGGGGCGAGCCCGTGGAACCCCAAGGCTTCGGCCCGCAGTTCGGCGACACCCACAACAACGCCCTCTGGGATGAGCGCAGCAACAAGTACCTCTGGTTCACCAAGCTGTATGTCGGCGAGCGCACCGTGGCGCGCTTCGAGAGCGATGACTTCCTCCATTGGAAGGCCTCCGGCATTGTGCTGCGCAGCACCGTCGAGGAAGGCAAGGACCGCCAGACCTACTGCCTGCCGGTGTTCCGCTACGCCAATGTGTACCTCGGTTACACCATGATGTACAATGTCGGCTCGGATCGCGGCGTCGATTGCGAGCTGTCCTGGAGCCCCGACAGCCTGCGCTGGCAGCGCGTCGCCCCCGGCGCGTCCCTGATCCCACGCGGCCCCCAGGGCAGCTACGACAGCGGCTGCATCTACGCCATGGCCGGCCCGCCCATCCAGCAAGGCAACGACATGCTCCTCTTCTACGGCGGCGACCACATCCCCCACCTCGGCTGGAAACGCTCCTGCCTACCCTGCCTCGCCCGGCTGTCGCTGGATCACTTCGCTGGTTTTCAACAAACCGACAAGTCCCAGCCCGCCACCCTCTTCAGCGGCCAGTTCGAAGTCACCGATCAACCCCTGCGCATCACCGCCGATGCCCAGGGCGGCCAGCTCAGCATCGCCGCCCTCGACGAGCTGGGCGTGACCCTCGACGACACCTTCGACATCAAAACCAATGTCATCGACCAGGTCGTCGAATGGCGGCACGAAGGCATCGCCAAACGCCAGGGCCTGCGCCTGCACCTGCAATTCGAGCTCACGGGCGGCGCGAAGTTGTACGCCTTCAGCGGCCTCAAAATGGTCAACACCGCCCTGCCCGAGCCCCTCAATCCCCTGCGCTCCCCTCATCGCCAGCCCTCCCCCATCATGAGCCAAACCATCACCTTTGATACTGACACACAAGGCTGGAAGGGGATGGGTAAAACTGAGCACCACAACGAAAGCGGGGCCAAGGGCGGCTACCTCACCGTGAACCGCAACGCCCAATCCCCCGTCAAATCCCCCCTCGCCGGCAACTGGCCCCAGGTTATCGGCGGCAAAGGAGCCCGCCTTTCCTGCCAGGTCCGCGCCCCCAAGCCCGGTGGCAAGGTCCGCATCGAACTCTTCGCCGGCGACACCGCCCAGTGGTCCAAAGAAACCGACACAACCTTCACCCCAAACTGGACCCAAGCCACCGCCGAAATCCGCTACAACTGGACCGACGCCGAAGCCACCGAAGCCGGCTGGGCCCGCTCCCCCACCGCCTTCTCCTGGAGCGACACCATCACCCATGTGGGCAAGATCGTGATCACCTCTGGGGCAGGGTACTCACCTGAAAGCTTCGATCTCAATGAGGTGACGGTGAGGGGGGAATGAGAGTTGGCTTTTCACGCTACGCTCCAGTGAGTTCGTAGCGGCCTTCGCAAAAAGGTGGTCAGTGGCCATGCTGGCTGAAACAGGCCTGGAGCGGCCACATGACGGTGAGACACCGTCACTCCTTGGATCATGGGCAATCCATCGCGATGGGCCTTGTCGATTCCCCGATCCAAGGAGTGACTGCGTCCCGCCATCAAACCCGTGTCCTCCGACGTGTTTTCCGATGTGTTTTCCGATGTGTCTTCCGAAGCCTCGGCGAAGGGGGAATACCCGACATCCATGCTGCTTCCCCAATTCCTAATTCGACATTCCTAATTCTTAATTCATCCTCCCTCCATGCCTCTCCCGCCCATGACCCCCGAAGCCCAGGCAGCCTATGAGCACGCGTTGAAAAGAATTGAAGCCTGCCGCCGCAAGGGGGAGCAGGGAACGTCTCTCGTCTTAACGGGCATCGGCCTGAGCCAGGTGCCGCCGGAGATCGGCCAGCTCTCCGCTCTAACGGCACTTCACCTCGCCGATAACGAGCTCACGGGTCTTCCGCCTGAAATCGGCAAGCTCCCCGCGCTGGCGCTGCTTTTCCTCCGCAATAACCAGCTCACGAGCCTGCCGTCAGAGATCGGCAAGCTCTCCGCTCTGACGGAACTTAACCTTTTCAATAACCAGCTCACGAGCCTGCCGTCGGAGATCGGCGAGCTCTCCGCGCTGACGGTCCTCATCCTCTCCAACAATCAACTCACGAGCCTCCCACAGGAGATCAGTAAGCTTTCCGCGCTGACGACGCTTGTCCTCGACGATGCAAAATTTGATCAGTTCCCAGAGGACCTACGCTTTTGCGCGAACTTGGAGCGGATTTCAATGCAGCGATCACGGTTAACCTCGTTGCCAGCATGGTTGAAAGAACTAAAACATCTTACTCATTTGATGCTTTTAGGCAATGTGATGCTGAGCATTCCGCAGGAGATTCTGAGAGAGCCCGAAGACGACCAATGGTGCGAACCAAATGCGCAGCGCGTCCTAGACTATTACTTCTCGCGTCAAGAGCAGGGTGAAGCTCCCATGCAGGAGGTGCGGTTGCTAATGGTGGGGCGTGGACGGGTGGGCAAGACCTCCTTGCTGAATGTGTTGCGTGGCGCGTCGTTCAACCAAAAAGAAGTGGAGACGCCGGGCATCACGGTGCTGCCGCTGGACCTGAGCTGTGCGCAGGGGACGGCGCGCGCGCATGCCTGGGATTTCGGTGGGCAGGAGTTCCTGCATGGCACGCATCAAATTTTCCTCAGCGAGCGCTGTGTCTATGTGCTGGTGCTGGAGGGGCGTGAGGGGTCTTGGGAGGTGGAGACGGACTACTGGCTGCGCTTCATCCAGAGCTATGGCGGGGACAGCCCGGTGATCGTGGCGCTGAACAAGCATGATGAGCATGCGTTCTCCGTGGATCGCTTCCGCCTGCAAGAGCGCTGCCCGCAGATCGTGGGCTTTGTGGAGACAGATGCGCTGACCAAGCGTGGCATTCCGGAACTGCGGGCGATGTTGGCGCGGACGGTGAATGAGATGCCGCATGTGTGGATCGGTGTGCCGAAAAAGTGGCATAGGATTAAGGAGGCGCTAGCAGCGATGGCGCAGAGCTTTGTGTGCTACCAGGACTATCAGGCGCTGTGCGTGAGCAAGGAAGTGACCGAGGAGCGGCAGCAGGACAGCCTAGCGCAGACGCTGCACCGGCTGGGAATCGCGCTGAACTTCCGCGATCATCACCGGTTGCGGCATACAAGCGTGCTGAAGCCGCAGTGGGTCACGGAGGGCATTTATGGGTTGCTACGCTTTGCTCAAAGCAAGGAATGCCATGGAGTACTCAATCAGGCGATGATCACCCAGGCGCTGCCGATGAAGGATTACCCACCGAGCACGCATGAGTTTGTGATGGAGCTGATGGAGAAGTTTGAGGTGGCCTTTCCGCTGGAGCCTTCCGACAAGCAACAGAAGCCGACACGTTGGCTTATCCCGGAACTGCTGCCAGAAGTGCAGCCCGCGCCCTTTGCGGAGTTTCGTGGTGAGAAGGTTAGGCGGCTGCGGTTCGCTTATCCTGAGGCGCTGCCGCCCGGTCTACTGCCACGGCTGATCGTGCGCACGCATGAGATGAGCTCGGCTCACCCGGACTGGCGCTGGCGCGGTGGTGTTGTTCTGGAGTGGAACGGCTGCCAAGCGCTGGTGCGTCTGGACCGCCAGCAGCGGCAAACCACGGTGGAGGTGATGGACGGCCCGCCGGACGCCCAGCAGAGCTTGTTTGATCTGATCCGCGCCGAACTGGAGGTGCTGCACGGCAAGGTGCGTGTGGTGGAGGAGGTGGAACTGCCCGGCCATCCCGGCACCTGGATCGACACCGACCGACTGCGATTACTGGAGCAAAACAAAACCAGCGAGACGCTGGAGGCGACGAAAGAGAAGCAACTGACCAAGGTGCAGGTGACGCCAACGTTAAACGCGGTGGAAAGCCAGGAAGCGCGTGATGCCTCGCAGCCAGATGCGCCGAAACGAATGCGGCTCTTTGTGAGCTATGCCCATGACGATGCCCGCAAACTGAAGCCTCTGAGCACCCATCTGAAGATCCTCGGCAGGCGCGGCTACATTCAGGTGTGGGACGACAAGCAACTGGTGGCCGGAGAGGAATGGAAAGAACGAATCACAGCGGAACTGAATCAGGCAGACATCGTGCTTATGCTTTACTCCACCGCCTCCCGTGCCTCGGATTTCATCCAGGATACAGAAGGGCCGATGGCGGTGAAACTTAGCCAGGCCAGGGCCTGCCGTCTGATCGTGGCACCGCTGGACCGCAAAGACTGGGATGAGCACGCACCTCTGGAGCAAGACCTGAAGAAATTGCAAACGGCGTCGTGGAATGCCAAGCCAGTGTTGGAGTTCAGCCCGCAGACGAAGGGCTGGGAAGAGGTGGAACAGGCGATCAGAAAGGTGGTGCTGGCACTGCGGAAGTCGGCCCCCATGAGATTGCCCCATCCATGACCAGAGCGCGAAGCGCCTTGGACTGCGTGCGCTGCGGCAACACCGAGGTGGCGCATCCCCCGCCTTTATCGTCGCCCCAGCAACCTATCATACTCAGCGTGCGTCCCGATCCACACCCATTCGACGCCACCATCCTCCAGCTTCCAGGCGATGGCGCGGTGGTGGTCGCCGACCCGCACAGAAAAACGATGCCCACCACCGGCCAGGCGCTTAAAATGCAGCGATGGATGCTGGGGATTCGCCAGCCAAAGGTGATAGTTCTTTTCAGCGAGTTCCTGGACCTCATCAGGCAGCTCACCAAGCAACTGCCAAAAACGCGCGCTTGCGGTGGATTTCATGGCACTGCGGGCCAGTCCTTGCTCCTTCCGGCCTGCCGGTCCGCCGCAGCTTCCTCAAACAGGAAATCGAGCCGTCCGGCCTTCGCATCGGCATCCATTTGGGCATCCCAGGCATCCGCTTTTACGTCGTCAAACCACTCTGCCAGCTTCCAAAACTCTTGTTTCGGAAGTTCGCTGATCGCCTGCGTAATTTCAGCCACGGTGCTCATGCTGGCAGTATAAACAACGCGTGTGCCGCCTGCAATCCCGTTCGAGTGCTGCGCACGCCTGAATCCCCTGCCCTTCGCCCGTTCTCTCCCACGGCCAACAGTCGCCCGCACTCTCGCCGCATTTCCAGTTGCAAAACAAAAGTTGACGCGTTTAATCCCCGCCCCTCGCGAGTCTCAGTATCGCCGTAGGTCTCCAGGTCCGTCTTGCGCAGGCAAGCGCGGATACTCGCCCTGGAGGTAACCCGGCCACCCCACGTAAAACGACATGTCCACCAGATTAGCCCGCTTCGAAATGCCCAACCGCCTCGTGAAGAACGAAGCGACCGCCACGGAAACCTTCGGCCAGTTCATCGCCGAACCCTTTGACCGTGGCTACGGCCACACGATTGGCAACTCGATCCGCCGTGTGCTGCTCTCCTCCCTGGAAGGCGCGGCCATCACCTCCGTGAAAATTCGCGGTGCCGAGCACGAATTCACCACCCTGCCCGGCGTGCTGGAAGACGTGACCCAGATCATTCTGAACCTGAAGCGCGTGAAGTTCTCCCACCACGAAAACAAGGAGCCCGCGCTCCTGTCGATCACGGTGGACAAGGAAGGCACCGTCACCGCCGGCGACATCAAGGAAGATCACCGCTACTCCGTGATCAACAAGGACCTCGTGATCTGCACGCTGGACCGCAAGACCAAGTTTGAAGCCGAATTCGAAGTGCGCGTGGGCCGCGGCTTCTCCACCTGGGAAGAAAACAAGCGCCCTGACACGCCGATTGGCGTGATCCCGATCGACTCGATCTTCTCGCCCGTGACGCGTGTGAAGTACATGGTGGAAGCCACCCGCGTGGGCCAGAACACGGACTATGACAAGCTGATCATGGACATCTGGACCGATGGCCGCATCAACCCGAGCGACGCCCTTCTCCAGTCTTCCTCCATCCTGCGCCACCACCTGGACGTGTTCGTCAACTACGACGACAGCCAGATC
>CAINXC010000140.1 GCA_903854655.1 uncultured Verrucomicrobiota bacterium
GCCACCCCGCAGACTAAAGTCTGTACTCCAGCCGCGCCATCCATGCGCGGGCAGTTTCTGTTCGCAAGATGACCCTCACGACTCGAATGATCCAATGCACCAACTTCCCGGATGAACCTCATTACGGATTCAGTAGTACTTTCATCCAGGTTCTCGAATACTACGCTCCGCGTCCTTCCCCACTCATTGACTAAACGGTCTTCATAATCCTCTACCTCGCCGTCAAGGATGACGTGCTGACGCGCCCATGATGCTCTTTGTTCGAAAGCCCTGTAGTAGTCGAGAATGGCATTTTCTATGCGCTCCGCCTTCAATTCAAGTTCGCGCAGTTGAGTCACGAACAAGCGGGAGTCATTGTGGGGATCAATCCCACCTTCGGGGCTCTTCCGACGAAATGTAATTGGCAAATTGTCCATCTTGTACTCATCACTGATCGACGCAAGTTTGTCTGAAACCTCCCGACTATAAACCTCGGTCGTTCGCATTCCGGTCAATAGTTTGATAACCAAATCGCTCCACCAACCTTCGAGGTGTTCATACATGTGAACTCTGTGTTTTGTCGGAATAGTCCGCATGTGTTGGTCTATGATAATGGCCGGAATGTCCTCAATTCTTGGGCTTTGATCGAAAACATAGATCCGTTCCAAAAAATCTAGTTTCTCGTCATCGTTAAGACCGTCGAAGTCACTTTTGATCGGCAAAATCACCGCCGAAGTAGTCCCTGCCAAGGCCCCGTCTGCCAAAGCAACGATAGTCTTCGTCTTCCTTTCTCCTCGCGCGGTGAGTTTGGACAGAAAAGAGGTCTCGGAGACAGTCGCCGTCGTAAATAAGAAGAAACGTAGGCACGACGCAGCACGGCCATCCCGTTTGTAACGTGAGAGCCAAATGTTGATCGATTTCCAAAAATCCACAGAGAGGTCGGTAAGCCGCTCCCCGCTAGCTTTGTGCTTGAGTGATGCCAGACTCTTAGCCCCGCCCGGGTCGAGAAAATCAAGGTCATCATCTTTCTCAATGAGAATGGCGGTTTCTTCCGGCAATTTGAGTAATTGTAGAAGGGCAAGCCTTGCTTGGTAAGTATAGCCGAGTGATTGCTCTCCAGCAGAGAACTTGTCAGTGGTGCTCATAAATACGTAGAGTGTGCAGAATGGCTGGCTCCTGAGGTGGTGGGGCGTCGTGCATCTTAACCTTGATCCCTTCGACAGTGCAAGGATTAGCGTACTCAAAACCCCTCAGAACCGCTGTTTGTGTGCCCCGGTGTGGCCGGATGTCATCCGGAGGGGGCGGGGCGGCGGAGGGCGGGAGGTGTCATGGCCCTTTCTTCGGCAGCCTCATCACCTCGGCGTCGAAGTCGCTCACGTAGAGGCGGTCCTGGACGATGCGGTATTTCTCGAACTCGCTTTCGGCGTGGGCTTGGGCGATTTCGGCGGTGACCTTGCCGGCATCCTGCAGGATTTCCCGGTCGGTCGCGGCAATGAAGCGGTTGAGGCGGGTTTCCCAGTCCTGCATGGTCATGGGGATGTGCCGCAGGGCCATGTCTTCGGCCACATCGAGGTAGGCGGAAACGAGGCGTTGCAGCTGCGCCATCTCGGCTTCGGTCAGGTAGTTTTTCGCCACGACGACATCGAACTTCTGGATCTTGCCTTGCGGCGCGTCCTTCCAGGTGGTGAGGCCCATGTGGTCTTTGCCGGCATCGGCGCGGTGGTAGATGACTTCCGCCGCCGTGTGGCCATGGATGGCCCAGTGCAGCTTGTTTTGCACGGTGGCAAAGAAGCGCTTGGTGGCGGCGGCGGTGACGTCGTAATCGAGGGAGGTGGCGTAGATGTCGGTGATCTTCTGGTAGAACTTGCGCTCGCTCAGGCGGATTTCACGAATTTTTTCGAGCTGGCGCTCGAAGAACTCGTCCGTCAGGTTGCCGCCTTGCTTGAGGCGTTCGGCATCCATGGTCCAGCCCTGGATGGTATAGTCCTTGACGATCTGGTTGGCCCACTTGCGGAATTGGACGGCGCGCTCGTTCTCGATCTTGAAGCCAACGGCGATGATGGCCTGCAGGCTGTAGTGCTTCGTTTGGTAGCCCTTGCCGTCGGCGGCAGTTGTTAAGTACTGCTTAACCACTGAGGATTCCTCCAGTTCGTTGTCGCTGAAAATACGCTTCAGGTGCTGGTTGATGGCAGGGATGGAGACATCGTAAAGAGCAGCCATCATCTTCTGCGTCAGCCAGATGTTTTCATCTTCATAGCGCATTTCAACGCTGGCCTCCGAGCTGCCGCCGGCCGCCACAAACGTGAGGTATTCCGCCGCCGATGAGCGAACCAGGGAGACCTCCGCGTTCTTTCTGGCTCGTGCGCTCGGAGTGGGCTTATCTTTGCTCATACGCGCTGGAGGAGGAGGATTCTTTGGTGGAAGCATCGGCCTTGGCTTCATCAGGCATCCCCCACCCTAGCAGCACTCGGCTGGCTCTCGCAAGGTCTAGCGCTCTCAAAACCCCTCAGAACGTTCGTTTGTGTGCTCCGGTGTAGCCGGATGTCAACCAGAGGGGGCGGGAGGCGGAGGGCGGAGCGCTCCAGATAGTGGGCAGGGATGCCCACCCCACTTTGTTCCTGAAGGCGGGGCTCCCCTGCCCACCCCACTTTAACGCACCGGGGGGAGGTGGAGGCCGATGTCGCGGGCCCAGACTTCGGGCTTGGGGCGGGTCCAGCAATCGGCGTCGTCGAAATGCCACCATTCCAGGTCGATGGTGGTGAAGCCGAGGGATTTCATGGTGCCTTGCAGCACCTCGATGTTGCGCTTCACGACGGGGTCGCCGCCGGAGTACTGGAAGTAGGCGCGGTCGCTGTTCTCATCGTGGGAGCTGGGCATGCGCTGCTCGCGGCCTTCGAGGTCGATGAGGGTGAGGTCCACGGCGACGCCGGAGCAGTGGCGCGACCAGCCGACACGGGGATCGAGGAACATGCCGGTGCCGCCGCCTGCGGCCATGAGCTCGCGCTGCACCTCCGGCGGACGCCAGGCATCCCAGATGCGGATGGCGTAGCCGAGCGGGCGCAGCCTGTCCTGGGCCTTCTTGAGCTTGAGTGCGGTGGAGCGGCGCAGCAGGCAGGGCATGTTGGGCGGGTAGAGCGGCTGGTGGGCGATGTTCTTGTGGGTGCTGTAGCGCAGGTCCACCGAGACATCGGGAAGGAAGGTGCGCACATCCACCAGGTCGTACTGGGCGGCGAGGGTGGCGCTGGGGTTGACGACGATGGCGCTGCGGCGTTCCACGGCGCAGCCGGCGAGGGCGACGATCATGCCGGCAAGGAGGAGCCTGATTTGAAGCATGGTGGATTTGTTCTTTCTTTCGCGCCGGTAGCAAGGCAAGTTTCCCGCTTTCCGACACTTTCGCCTTCATGGACCGCTACGCCTTTGCCAACACCGTGCTGCACGTCATGGTCATCCTTCTGGGTGCCGTGATCGGCTCCTTCCTCAATGTGGTGATCTACCGGCTGCCGCTGGGCATGTCGGTGGACAAGCCGCGGCGCTCGTTCTGCCCCTCGTGCAAGAAGTCGATCCCCTGGTACCAGAACATTCCGCTGCTGAGCTGGCTGCTGCTGCGCGGCAAGTGCTCGTCCTGCAAGGCGACGATCTCGGTGCGCTACTTCCTGGTGGAGCTGCTGATGGCGGTGCTGTTTTACGCGGTGTTCCACGTGTTCGGCGGGCCGTGGGTGGACCTGCACATCTGGGGCCCGCGAGTGGTGGCGTACTGGATTCTGCTGTCGCTGCTGGTGGCCGGATCGTTCATCGACCTGGAGCACTTCATCCTGCCGCACGAGATCACCGGCGGCGGCACGATGGCGGGCCTGCTGTGCTCGCTGTGGGCGCCGGTGCTGATGGAGCAGGAGACCCATCTGCAGGGGCTCACCATTTCGTTCCTTTCCGCCGCCCTGGGCCTGGGCTTGATCTGGACGGTGCTGGAGCTGGGCAAGCTGGCGTTTGGCCGCCTGAACTTCCGTCAACGCCCGCCTGCGGTGCAGAAGCTGCACAACGCGCTGGGCGGGGGCTTCCTGGCAAAGCGGGTGGATGACCTGATGGCGATGGTGCTGGGATCGAAATGGATTGACCGCCCCGCCGCCTGGTCAATCCATGAGCCGGGCCCGGAGGAGCCGCCGGTGTTCAGGTTCAACACCGGAACCAAGGAGGAGGACGCGGTGGTGTACCCCTGGGATCACATTTTTTCGCGCGAGCGCGACCGGCTCCTTATCACCTGCGAAACGGTGACGGTGAACGACCGAAG
The DNA here is from genome assembly GCA_903854655.1 of uncultured Verrucomicrobiota bacterium. Classification (GTDB taxonomy): domain Bacteria; phylum Verrucomicrobiota; class Verrucomicrobiia; order Verrucomicrobiales; family Verrucomicrobiaceae; genus CAINXC01. The sequence goes on from CAINXC010000140.1 coordinate 4,265, forward strand.
CTGGAACCACGCGCTGGTGGACGCGAGCATGGAGGTGCTCACCATCCGGCAGAACAGCGCCGACAAGACCGGCGAGGCGATCCAGTGGGAGGGCGTGAAGCGCCTGGAAGGCACGCTGCTGAGCTTCGTGCTGCCGCGCGAGGCCATGGGCATGGGGGACATGTTCTTCATGGCCCTGATCGGCTCCTTCCTGGGCTGGAAGGGCGTGCTTTTCACGGTGATGGCCGGCTCCTTCATTGGCGCCATCTTCGGCGGCGTGCCCCGGCTCATCGGCCGCGCCTCATGGACGGCGAACATCCCCTTTGGCCCCTACCTCGCCGCCGGTGCCGGGCTGTATGTGTTCTACGGCCCCCAGTGGGTGGAGCGCTACCTGGAGTGGGCGCACCTGGGCGGGCGGTAGAGGACGAGAGTGCTCAGGAAGAAAGTGAAACAGGCAGCCTGCCTGTTCAGGGGCGAGCCATCGGCGAGAATGGGGTCCGGGGACGCGCCGACAGGCTGGCAGCCTGTTTCACTTTCTGGCGGATTCCTCGCCTTCTCCCATCCATAGCGAGAACTCGCCTGCCCGGAGATTTGCCTTGGCGGGATTCTCTCCAATGTAGCGCTGGAAATACTGCCATTGCACCTCGCTCCTGACAATGTGGTCAAAGCTTTCGTCCATCCAAAAGGAACCACTGGAGCTCTGAAGCTTGTTGATGCGCGAGGCAGTGAAGGATTTCCAGGTGTGCAAAAGCCGGCTCAAGGGCCAGTCGCCAAGAGGGCGCACCAGCACATGCACATGCACATGATTCGGCATGATGACCCAGGCGTGGAGGACATAGCGAGATTGATGAAAGTGATGCAGACATTCACGAACAGGCTCCCGCAGTGCGGGGGCTTTCAGCGCGCATGAACCATGCCCTGCATCGAGCCATCGCTCCACGCGCTGGGTGAACCGGCTGCTGTAGTCTCGTTGGGTGGCTTCATCCCACGGCTGAGGATGCGCCAGGAAAAAGGCCTCTCGTTCCCGCCGCCAGTCTCGGAGCGCCTCCTCTGGCAAAGAATCTGCCATTCTCCAGGTGATGAAGTAGGTGCAACCCTCCTGCTCCCAGTGCGGCAGATTTCGCTCCCTCTTTTCCACTGGTGTGAGCCGGTGCAGAGGCTTGAAATCGTCGGGCATGGTTTGCGAAAATAACCCAAAGGCATTAACTGTGCCAGCCGGTTCCGCCTTCAGGATCAGAAGGAAAGTGAAACAGGCAGCCTGCCTGTTCAGGGACGGAGCCATCGGCGAGAATGGGGTCCTGGGTCGTGCCGACAGGCTGGCAGCCTGCCTGTTCAGGGACGGAGCCATCGGCGAGAACGGGGTCCTGGGCCGTGCCTACAGGCTGGCAGCCTGTTTCACTTTCTGGCTGCTGGTGTTCGGAGATGACTGGGAACAAAAAGAGGAGGCATCGCTGCCTCCTCTTTGTGAAATCGTGGAACTGTCTCCGAGCCTTACAGCTTGGCCAGCGAATCATCCAGCGCGGCGATCACCGTGCCGATGGTTTCATCGGTTTCATCGCCCATGTTGGAGATGCGGAAGGTCTTGCCCTTGAGCTTGCCGTAGCCGCCGTCGATGATGAGGCTGTGGTTCTTCTTGAGCAGGCCGATCATGGCGGCGACGTCGATGCCCTTGTTGTTGGTGACGCAGGTGAGGGACTTGGAGCGGTAGCCTTCGGGGGCGAAGAACTCGAAGCCGTGGCGGCGCACCCAGTCGTGCACCATTCCGTTGAGGCGGGCGTGGCGGGCGAAGCGGTTTTCCACGCCTTCGGCGAAGATGGCGTTCACCTGGTGCTGCAGGCCGTAGATGAGCGAGATGCAGGGGGTGCTGGGGGTCATGCTCTTCTCGCCGTTGGCGCGGAACTCGAGGAAGTCGAAGTAGTAGCCGCGGTCCTTGATGGTTTCGGCGCGGGCGTAGGCGGCAGGGGAGGCGGTGAAGAGGGCGAGGCCGGGGGGCAGGGCGAAGGCCTTCTGGCTGCCGGTGAGCAGGACGTCGATGCCCAGCTCGTCGAAATTCACCGGCACGGTGGTGAAGCCGGACACGGAATCGACGATGAACATGACATCGGGGTACTTCTTCTTGAGCGCGCCGATCTCTTCCAACGGGCTGAGCACGCCGGTGGAGGTCTCGTTGTGGATGAGGGTGAGCGCGTCGAAGTCGCCGGAGGCGAGGCGTGCGTCAATCAGGTCGGCGGTGATGGGCTGGCCCCATTCGACCTTGAGGGCCTCGGCCTGCTTGCCGCAGCGCAGGGAGACGTCGTGCCACTTGTCGGAGAAGGCGCCGTTGCAGCAGTTGAGGACTTTTTTGGCGACGAGGTTGCGGATGGCGCCTTCCATCACGCCGAAGGCGGAGGAGGTGCTGAGAAAGACGAGCTGGGTGGTGCCGAAGAGGCTTTGCAGCTTGGGCTGGATGTCGGCGTACAGATCGGAAAAACCCTTGCCCCGGTGGCCGATCATGGGCTGGGACATGGCCGCAAAAGTGGCGGGTGAGACTTCGACGGGACCGGGGATGTAGAGTTTGACGTGGCTCATTTTAGGGTGGCTTGGGGAGGCGGAGTGTACGGACTTCGCGGCGATGTGCAACGACGCGGTTGGACGGGTTCCGGGCTGCCAAAGTGGAGGAGGGCATCCCTGCCACTTTGTTCTCTACTTCTTTTCGTCCCAAAGAAAGTGTTCCAAGCGGATGCGAGTGGCGACGTTTTCTGCGGCTTTGGCGCGGTCACCGCTGCTTTGGGCGAGCTTCTCGGCCATCTTGGCGGCGGCCTCCCATTGCTGGCCGTCCTTCAGGAGGTCCACGGCGTGGAAGCCGGCGCGGTAGAACCACAGGTACTCGCTGGGGTTGGCGGGCTGGGAAAGGAAGCCGCTGCCGCTGTTGACCACGTCGTAGCAGGCCTCCAGGGCCTCGGCCTTGTGGCCCTGCTCCTCAAGCGCGGCGGCGAGCAGCACGCCGATGCGGCTGGACCAGAGGTAGGGCAGGGTCTTGTCCTGGAGCATGCCGCGCAGCAGGACGACGGCCTCGTCGTAGCGCCTGGGGTTGCCCTTGCCCATGCTCTTGAGAAGCTCGGCCTTGTCACACTGGATGCCGTAGCGGCGGTCGCCCAGCACGAGCGGGTCCTGGAGCAGGTCGTCCATGAGCTTGAGCGCTTCGCCGTCATTGCCCTGCAGGCGTTTGGCGATGGCCTGCTCCTGGCGCGCGGCGATGGCGAGCGGGCCGCCGCGCTGCGCCAGCTCGTCCCAGATCGTGATCGCGGCGTTGCGCCCTTCGGGGGTGGGCACCGCCATGGCGGACTTGCCGGCGAAGAACAGCGCGGTGTCGGCATAGGGTGATTCACGGTTGTTTTTCACCAGCAGCTCGAACTGCGCGCGGGCGTACACGAAATTCTCCAGGCGGTAGAACGCCTCGCCGGCTTTCATGCGCACTTCGTCGATGCGGGCGGAGCGCGGCCAGGCTTCGATGAAGGCCAGCCCGGAGCGGGCCACCGCAGCGAGGTCCTGCATGGCGTCGTTCAGCCAGATGGTGACGTAGTCGATGCGCTCCTGCAGGGCGATGTCGTGCTTGGCCTTTCTGGCGGCGGTGAGCGCCTCGGTCGCAGGCTTGATGCGGGGCGGCACGTCCAGCAGGCTGAATTCCGCAAGGGCCACCTGGGCCTCCGGCCAGCGTGAGTGCTCAGGATGCTGGCGGATGAAGGCGACCAGTTGCTCCCCGGCGGCCGGGTCCATCTGCGAGGCGAGTTGCAGGGCGCGGTCGAGCTGCACGTCGGCGGCTGTCTCGCCATTTGTTTTCGCGGCGCCTTTGCCGCCGGGTGCTCCCCCTGCACCGGCCTGGGCGAGCTGCGTCAGGAGGGAGGAGAGGACCATCTTTTCCCCGGCCTTGATGGCGCACAGGGAGGCGTTGTAGAGGGCGCGGCGGCGGCGCGTGAGATCGGATTCCAGATCGGCGGCCTTGGCAAAGAGGCTGAGGGCCTCGCGATACTCGCCGCGGGTGAAGCGGATCATGCCCAGGAGAAAGTCCACGACTGACTCACCGCCGCCGCCGAAATCGTGGCGCCACACTTCGGCAAGCTGGATCGCGCGCGGGTCGCAGCGCTGGGCGCCGTGGATTTGCATGGCCAGCCGGATGGCGTCGCCGACCCTGGGGTGGTGGGGCTTGAGCTGGATGATCGTTTCCAGGAAGCCGATGGCGTAGGCATCCTTGCCGACGCGGTGCAACTGCTGCGCGATGAAGAAAAGGGCGTAGCCCTGGCGCTCCGGCCGGGTGGTGTCCGCCGCCCAGGCGAGGGCGGGCACCAGCAGCGCGTCCTCCGGTTTGCCGGCGGCGGTGGCGATGCGCTCCAGCAGGCCGAAGGCCTCGCCCCAGTACCGGGTGTCCTTGCGGTCCGCCGTGCCCGCCGCGAATCCGGCGGAGAAGCCGTTGATGAAGGAGAGCAGCCACTCGCGCGCCTCGGGCAGGCGTTCGCGCCACAGCGTGTCGGCCAGCATGACGGTTGCGGCGTCGTGCTGCAGTTCCGTGAGTTTACGAGTGGTGAGCAGCTCGCGCAGGATCACCTCGGCCTTCGCGGGCTCGCGCAGCTCCAGCAGGCAGCGGGCGCGCAGGAAAAGCACCTCCACGTCCTTGCCATCGGCCTCGCGGGACAGGCGGTCGAGCACGACCTGGGTGTGATCGGCGCCGAGTTCCAGTTCATTGAACAACATTCGTGCGGACCGTGCGATCTCCGGGTCCGCATCCGCCCGCAGAGGCTTGGACTGCGTGCGCGCCGCCGCTTCGCGGCCCTGGCCCAGCAAGGCGTGGGCGCGACCGAGCGCGGCCAGCGAAGCCAGCGGCCCCTCAGGAGGATACGCCCCCAGCCTTTCGGCGGCACGTTCGTAGTCGCCCTTCAGAAGAAACGCCTGCCCCTCCCAGAAGGGCTGATCGGCAATGGATTCGCCTTTCAAGGCGGCCACCGCGTCATCACCCCGGCCGCCGCGCACCAGCGCCTGCACCAGGACGCCCGCAAGAATCGAGCGGCTGGGCGGGCTCCAGTTCGGCAGGGAGAGCAGCCGCCGGGCCTTGACGGCGGCGACATCGAAGAAGCCCTCCGCCATGGCTTCGCGCGCCGCCCCGAGATCGGGGTTGTCCTCAGAAAGCGAGCGGGGCTTGTCAGCGGCGCCAGCAAACGTCACCAGCAGCGCCGTCGCGATGAGCGAGGCGAGGCAAAGGCGGGCGGGGCGGGGCTGAATCATGCAGCACAGACGGTAGGCGGGCCGGGCGGATGTGCAAATGTCATGCCTCGTAGCTGAACAGCTTGTGCAGGGTGTAGGAGTCCTCGCTGCCTCGCTGCTTGAGCACTTCGTTGAAAGCCGCCACCATGCGGCGCTGCATGTGCCGGGTGAGCTTGCGCCCCTTGCGGGCGCGCTGCACGGCCTTGTGGGTCATGGGCTCCGTGCTGGCCGCCACCAGGGCGTGGTTGTCCACCTCATGCGCCGCCATGAGCGCATCCAGGGGCTGCACCCCCAGATTGCGCTCATTGCCATTCTCCTTGCCGTCTTGTGCATTCTCGCCACTCATCGTACGGGCACTGGAGCACATGCCTGCTGGCTGTCATCCACCATCTACCATTCCTCGATCCATCATGTCCCTGCGCATTCTCCTCACCACCACCTCCTATCAGGACACCCCTGGCGACCATCACGCCCTGCTGGCCGCGCAAGGTTTCGACGTTCACTGCGAGCGCGGGCCGCTGCCGGAGAGCCGCATGCTGGAGCTGGCCGGCGAATTCGACGCCTTCCTCTGCGGCGACGACGAGATCACCAAGGCCGTGCTCGACAAATCCCTGCCGCGCCTGCGCGTGATCAGCAAGTACGGGATCGGCCTGGACAAGATCGACGTGGCCGAATGCACCGCGCGCAAGCTGCCCGTGCTCTTCACCCCCGGCGTGAACCACACCACCGTGGCCGAGCATGTGTTCTGCCTCATGCTGGCCCACGTGCGCAACCTCGTGGATTCCGCCAACTCCGTGCGCGCCGGCGGCTGGAAGCGGATCACCGGCCACGAGCTCTGGCAGAAGAAGATCGGCCTCATCGGCCTGGGCCGCATCGGCCAGGAAGTGGCCAAACGCGCCCGCGCCTTCGACATGGAGGTGCATGCGCTGGACATCTACTGGCCCGAAGCCTTCGCCACCCAGCACGGCATCACCCGCCACACCGAGTTCGAATCGCTGCTCGCCGCCGTCGATGTCGTGAGCCTGCACACCAATCTCAGCGATGAAACACGCGGCCTGATCAAGGCGCAGCGCATCGCCGTCATGAAGCCCGGCGCCCTGCTCATCAACACCGCCCGCTCGGAGCTCGTGCACCTGCCCGATGTCATTGCCGCGCTCGACAGCGGCGCGCTCGGCGGCTACGCCACCGATGTGCTCGACGAGGAGCCGCCGCCCGCCAACCACCCGCTGCTGAAGCATCCCAAGGCCCTCATCACCCCCCACATCGGCTCGCGTACTTACGAAAGCGTGCCCCGCCAGGCCATGCGCTCGACCCTGAACTTGGTGAACTACCTGGCCGGCAAGCCGGATGTGATCCAGGCAAACAAGTTTTAGAACCAGACCGGCCGCTCCATCGCAGGACATTGAACCGATCCTTTGGTCACAAGGTCTCATCGCGTGATGAAGCGCGACCTGCAAGACCCCCGGCTAATGTGGCTCAAGGCCGTGCTGCTGCTGTGCATCGGCCTCATCGCGGGCGCATTGATCCTGGTCGAGTCCCCCGGCCTGCGCACCCTGGCCCTGCTGGTGCTCTGCGTCTGGGGCTTCTGCCGCGCCTACTACTTCGCCTTCTATGTCATCCAGAACTACATTGATCCTCAGTACCGCTTTGCCGGACTGCTGGATTTCCTGCGGTATTGGATGAGGAGAAAGTGATTGCAGAGGGCACTCCACCCGGGCTTGAAACCGGCGATAAGTCGGGCATGTTCCGTCATGTCAGCACTCACGGGAGACGACTTGATTGAGGCGGGGTGGATGCCGGGACCGGATATCGGCGTGGCCTTGCGGAAAGCCAAAGAATATGAGGAGCGCGGCATCCATGATCCCGCCTACCTGCTCAAACTGCTGCGCCGCGACATCCCGCAGCACAAGCCCAAGATCCAGCCGCGCGCCGAGCCCGCGCCCTTCAGCGAAGCCATTGAGGCCACCTGCCAGAACGACGCCTTGAACATCGGCAACGTGCGCCGCTTCATGCGCGAGCTGCTGCACACCCCGGTGGTGGAGCGCGGCGCGGTGATGCCGGATGCCTGCCCTGCCGGCCAGGCCCGCGCCACCATCCCTGTGGGCGGCGCCATTGCGGTGCGCAACGCCATCATTCCCGCCGCCCACAGCGCGGACATCTGCTGCTCGATGTTCGCCACCTTCTTCACCGCCGGCAAAGGTGTCACGCCCCTGCTCGACGACCTGATGGCCAGCACCCGCTTCGGCATGGGCGGCCGCAAGGAGGACAACTGGGTGCCCCACCCCGTGCTCGATGAGGAAGTGTGGGCCAACCCCTTTTTGCAGGGGCTGCAACGCCACGCCGCCATGCACATGGCCGATCAGGGTGATGGCAACCACTTCGCCTACATCGGCCGACTGAAAGTCACCGAACCTTTCCTGCGCAGCCTGGAGCAGCACGGTTATGGGCCTCATGCGCAGGCTTTGCGGGCGCATGACGAATGCTTGGTTCTGGTCACTCATCACGGTTCGCGCGGCCTGGGCGCGCATGTCTATGCACGCGGCCAGAAGGCCGCGCTCGCCCATGTGAAGCGCGTGGCCGAAGGAATTCCCGATCCCGCCGCCTGGCTCGACTTCAACAGCGAGGAAGGCAGGGACTACTGGGACGCGCTGCAATACGTGAGCCGCTGGACCCGTGCGAACCACGAATGCATCCACGCGAGGTTCCTTGAAAAATCAGGGGCGCAGCGCCTCACCGAATTCGGCAACGAGCACAACTTCGTCTGGAAGCGCGGCGATCTCTTCCTGCACGGCAAGGGCGCCACGCCCGCCTGGAAGGACGACGCGGGCCGCCCGCTGCTTGGCCTCATCCCTCTGAACATGGCAGCGCCCATCCTCATTGTTTTGGGCCGCGACAACGCCGAGCACCTGTCCTTCGCGCCCCACGGTGCGGGCCGCAACCACTCGCGCACCGCCATCACCCGGCCCTTCAAGGATGATGCGGGCGAGATCAATGAGAAGAAGCTCAACGCCTCCCTTGCCGAAAGCACCAGGGGTCTCGACATCCGCTGGTTCTACGGCAAGCCGGACATCAGCGAAACGCCCATCGGCTACAAGCCCGCCGCGCAGGTGAAGGAGCAGATCGAGCGCTTCAACCTCGCCGATGTGATCGCCGAAATCGAGCCGCTGGGCTGCATCATGGCCGGAGACTCCGGCCCGCCGCCCTGGATCAAGCGCAAGCTGGAGCTCACCCCCAAGCAGCTCCGCGCCATCGAGCACCGCGCCGACCGCCGCAAGGAACGCACCCGATTGAAGCACGCTGACGAGGAGGAGGCGGAATAGCGGCTACTTTGTGCGCACCAGCAGCACGCGGCGGTCCAGTTGCAGTTGTTCTTCCGGGCCGTCCGGATGCGCGGCATAGTGCGGGCCATAGCCGTGGGCGCTGAGCGCAGCCGCAGGAACAGAGTAGCGCTGTGTGAGTTCGTCATACACACGTTGCGCCCGTTGTGCGGACAGCGTCATGTTGCGTTCGAGGGTCCCTTCCGTGCTGGTGTGGCCTTCGATGTCAAAGATCGCCTGCGGGTCCTTCGCGCAGATCTCCAAAATCGTGCCTGCCATCTGCTGCAAAGCGGCTGCGGACCTGTCATCGAACAGCTCGGCAGTGTCCCTCACAAACAGCACCGGCACCGTCACATAGGTCAGCTCGCGCGTCTGGTTTTGCTCTTCCACCACCACGACGCTTCGTTCGCTGTTGTAAACGCGCCGGGGCATGCCCGGAGTATCCACCACCGTGGTGGTCCTGGTCGTCTTGATCAAGGGGGCAGCCTCGGCGGCGGGTGGTGACACGACGATGGCGCGGGGCGCGATCGACAACCGCTGGCGCACAATGGAATTGTCCAGCGGCGGCGGCTGGTCCAGCGAGCGGGGCGCGGTCTCCACCGGCCGGGCTTCCTGCACCACGACAGTGCCGGGGGCTTGCGCGAACGCGGACAGTTGAGTCAGGAGGAGAGCAGGAACAATGAGAAGAGATGGTTTCATGAGATGGATGCGGTTGGTAAGGCGATGCTGCGCATCACCCTCCATTCATCGGTTCTCGGGCCACATCCCGCGATGGGGTGTTACCCGCCGCCCGCGTCCACGCCTCAGCGCCAGGCCCTCACCACCCCTGCGGATGGCGCAGCATGAACCCCTCATAGGAGCGCGAGTTGGCGCGCCAGCGCGGGCCCTCCCCGCGCGCGCCGCCCGAGGTGTCGAAACGCAGCCCGCACACGGCCATGAACACGTGGTGGCCCGGCTTCGCGTACACGGTGATATAGTTGCCCGGCCCGGGCACGCCGTAGGAGCCAAATTCCGCCGAGGTCAGCGGCCGGTTCAGCAGGCCGGCGCGGAACAGCACGTGCGAAACGGAGCCTGAGCAGTCGAAACCGTTGTCGAACAGTTCCATATGCCCGCCCCCCATTTCATAGGGCTTGTCCACCAGCTCGTTGCCCGCCATCACCACGCGCTGAATTTCCTCGGGATGGCGGTTCGTCGCGTGCGCGTACTTGCCATCGAAGTACAGGGGCGGCACCTGCAGCGCCGAATAGTAGTAATAAGCGCCGCCGCCCGAGACCCCGAGCATGCCCAGGGTGCTGAGCTTGAAGAAGCGCCGCCGCCCCATGTGATGCACAAATGCCGCCTCCCCCGTGCCCTCCAGGGATGAGGGGACCATCGAATCGTTGTCCGATTCGACCTGCGAGTCATCCATGCGCCACTCATTCATTCACCAGATTAACTGATGGTAAGACTGATGTAAATATTAGGCGTAATAAAGAATCATTCATTTCACCTCGCGCCATTCTTTGGGGTCAAGGCGGCAGTCCCAAGGTTCGGCGGACTTCTTTTCGCACGGCCTTCCCGGCCACCAATCCCCATTCTCTGCCCCACTCCGCTCCAGAACTCTTTGACGCACCCGCCGGGCGTGGCAAAATGGCGGCCCTACCAACCTCTATACCTGACACTCATCATGGCCGACATCCAAACCAGCGCCTCCGACAAGAAGGAGAAGGAATACTTCCTCGACACCCCCCAGGCCGCCCCCGGCTTCTTCCTCAAAGGCGCCCACCAGTATGACTGGGGTCTCAAGAACCGCCTCAGCCGCGTCTTCAATCCCAAGGATGGCCGCACCGTGATGCTCGCCTTCGACCACGGCTACTTCCAGGGCCCCACCACCGGCCTGGAGCGCGTGGACCAGACCATTCTGCCCCTGGAACCCTATGCCGACTGCCTCATGCTCACCCGTGGCATCCAGCGCAGCGTCATTCCCGCCTCCACCACCAAGGCCATCGCCCTGCGCGCCTCCGGCGGCACCTCGATGATCAGCCCCATGGAAGAATGGGAAGGCGATGTGGAAGGCAAGAAGATCAAGCTCCAGCGCCCCAACTTCGAGCCCCTCTCCAACGAAAGCACCGCCCTCACCATCGAGGAGGCCATCCGCCTCAACGCCAGCGTGCTCGCCGTGCAGGTCTTCATCGGCGGCGCCTATGAGCGCCAGACGCTGAAGAACCTCACCGACCTCGTCGATGCCGCCAGCCGCTACGGCATCGGTGTCATGGGCGTCACCGCCGTCGGCCGCGCCATGGCGCGCACCGCCCAGTACTTCCGCCTCGCCACCCGCATCATGGCGGAACTCGGTGCGAACGTGGTGAAGTGCTACTACACCGACGAGGATTTCGACACCATCACGAGCTGCTGCCCCGTGCCGATCGTCATCGCCGGCGGCAAGAAGCTGCCCGAGCTTGACGCGCTGAAGATGTGCTACAACGCCATCCAACAGGGCGCCAGCGGCGTTGACATGGGCCGCAACATCTTCCAGAGCGACGCCCCCGTCGCCATGATGCAGGCCGTGCAAGGCGTCGTCCACGGCGGCCTCAGCCCCGCCCAGGGCTACGAGCTCTACAGCGAACTCAAGGGCCAGGGCGTGAAGTAAGCAGCCTCCACCGGTTCAATCCACCAGCGGGCGTGTCGTGCAAACGGCACGCCCGTTTTTGTTGGGGCAGACACCCCACGATTGCCAGACCTCGCCCGAATCGTGTAAGAGTGCCTCCATGCCGCTCCTCCCCCGGACTTTCCTCACCGCGATTCTCGCCGCCTGCTTCAGCACCAGTGTCCTGGCCGCCGAATTATCGCCGCTGGCCGAGGCTGCCAAGGCTGTTGCTTCCAAGCTCCCGGCGGGGGCTATCGTCACGGGAGAGCGCATCGGCGACGTGGTGAGCTACGGATCGGCCGGGCATCTGGAGCCGGGGGGCATACCGCCGGAGAAGGTGGTGTTTGAGATTGGTTCGATCAGCAAAGTGTTCACCGGGCTGCTGCTGGCGCAGGCGGTGCTGGAAGGCAGGCTGAAAGTGGACACGACGCTGAAGGAGGTGCTGGGCGACAAGCAAGCTTTTGCCGATCCGGCGGTGGCGGCGATCACGCTGCAACAGCTCGCCACCCACACCAGCGGATTGCCACGGGTGCCGGAGGGCCTGGACGACGGCGACAACCCTTACGCGGGCTTCGGCCGGGAGAAGCTCTCGAAGTACCTGGCGGACCTCAAGCTGGAAGGCAGGCCGCCGTTCGACGCCTCGTATTCCAACCTCGGCTTCGGCATTCTCGGCGAGGTGCTGTCGCGCACCTATGACAAGCCTTGGGATGAACTGGTACACGAGCGCATCACCGGGCCGCTGGGGATGCAGGACACGGCGGTGCGGCTCAGCGAGGACCTGGCACGCCGTTTCGCCCCGGCTTACAGCAAGGGGAAGGCGGTGAAGCCGTGGACCTTTGCCGCGCTCGCCGGGGCGGGCGCGCTGCGCTCCACGGCGGCGGACATGATCACCTTTGGCGACGCCCTGCTGGCCCCCGAAAAGACGCCGCTCAAGGACGCGATCCAGCTCCTGCTCCGGCCGCACAATCGCGACGGCACCATGGGTTTCGCCATCGGCATCAGCAAGCTCGACGGCGAAACCCTGTACGAGCACAGCGGCGGCACCGGCGGCTACCGCAGCATCCTGCAAGTGATGCCTGCCAGCCGTCGCGTGCGCGTGGTGCTGATCAACAACGACATGACGGATGCGAGCCTGGTGGTTCTGGCTTCGCGCCCGAAGGAAGCGAAGGCCGCCTTCAAGGAAGGCAAGGCCCCGGCCGATGCGCAGCTCGGGGAGCTGACGGGCGTCTACAAGCTGGGCACGGATGCGCAGTTCACCGTTCTGAGCCAGGATCATCAACTGCACGCCCGCCTCACGGGGCAGACCTTTCTGCCTCTGTTTGCCGAGGAGCAGGCGGACCGGTTCTTCTACAAGGCCGTGGCGGCGGAACTCCAGTTCACCCGCGAAAGCGGCAAGGTCGCCGGGCTGACGCTGTTCCAGAACGGTCGTGAGCTCAAGGCGGTCAAGACCGCCGATCCTGCGCCGGCCTACCACCTGCAGCCCGCCGCCCGGCTCAAGCCCTACGAGGGCTCTTACCAGATGGCACCGGGCCTGATCCTCACCATGAAGGTGAGGGACAACACGCTGTTCGGCCAGCTCACCGGCCAGCCCTTCCTGGCCGGTTATGAAACCGCGCCGGACTGCTTTGAGGTGGCCGATGTGAAGGCATCGCTGCACTTCGAACGCGACGCGGCGGGCGCCATCATCGCCGTGACGCTGCACCAGAACGGGCAGGACACGCGGGCCGTGAGACAAAAGTAGCAGCGGCAGACTTCAAGATACAAGACACCGGACTTGAAGACACCAGACAAAAGACGGAAGGACACAAATTCCATTCCCTCCTCCTTCCTTCTTCCTCCTGCCCATGCCTTCCCATCCACCCACGCTTGACGTTCAAGACATCCACTTCCGCCGGGGTCGCGGCATTCTTCATGGCATCACCTGGACGGTGGAGGCGGGGCAGCACTGGTGCGTGCTGGGGCCGAACGGCTGCGGCAAGACCTCGCTCATCAACATCATCACCGGCTACGATTCCGCCACCAGCGGCAAGATCTGCGTGGACGGCTCGACCTATGGCGAGGACGACTGGCGCGAGGTGCGCAAGCGCGTGGGCCTGGTCGCCAGCACCCTCACCACCTATCTGGAAAGCAGCGAGACGGTGCCGGATGTGATCGCCAGCGGCCGCGACGCCAAGATCAATCTCTGGGAGGCGCCGCCCGAGCAGTTGCACAAGGAGGCGCGGCAACTGCTGCGGCGCTTCGGCTGCGGCTACCTGAAGGACTCGCTCTGGGGCACCCTTTCGCAGGGCGAAAAGCAGAAGGTGCTCATCTGCCGGGCGCTGATGGCGAAGTTCCGCGTGCTGATCCTGGACGAGCCCTGCGCCGGGCTCGACCCCGTGGCCCGCGAGCACTTCCTGGTGTGGCTGCAGGAGCTCTGCACCCGCAAGAACGCCCCGTCGCTGGTGATGGTGACCCATCACGTGGAGGAAATCCTGCCGAGCATGACGCACGTGCTCATCCTCAAGCAGGGCCGCGTGCTGACGTCCGGCCCCAAGAGCGACGTCCTTTCCAGCGAAGCCCTCTCCGAAGCCTACGGCGCCCCCGTCACCCTCAGCGAACGCGGGGACCGCTTCCAATTGAGCGTGGGGTGATCCGCCTGAAATTGAAACCGCAAAGAACGCAGAGATGGCAAGGGTGGGCCAGGGAGATGAAAAAAGGCGCCCGATGCTTCCCCAGCCAGTCAGCCAACACGACTCAAAATTCCAAACTACCCGCTGCAGCACCCAGGCCCACCCTTGCGATCTCTGCGTTCCTTGCGGTTAACCCTCTTCCCTCACCTCTTCCATGACTCGAAACGGCATTCTCGCAGGCGGCAACTTCATCATCGACAACGTCAAGATCATCGATGCCTACCCGCAGCAGGACATGCTGTGCAACATCCTGCGCGAAACGGCCTCCAACGGTGGCGGCCCTTACAACGCGCTCAAGGACCTTGCGGCCATGAAGGCCCCCTTCCCTCTGGAGGCGGCCGGACTGGTGGGACGCGATGCCAATGGCGACTGGATCATGCACGACTGCCAGGCGGCGGGCATTGACACCCGCCAGCTCCAGCAGACCGCCGAGGCGCCCACTTCGTACACGGATGCCATGACCGTCGCCAGCACGGGCCGCCGCACTTTCTTCCATCAGCGCGGCGCGAACGCCCTGCTGGGCGAGCCGCACTTCGATTTCAGCCAGACCACGGCCAAGATGTTCCACCTCGGCTACCTGATGCTGCTGGATGAAATGGACCGCCTGCTGCCGGAGGGCGGCAGCGTGGCCGCCAAGGTCCTGGCCAGGGCGAAGCAGGCGGGCCTCATCACCACCGTGGACATCGTCAGCACGGAGAACCCGCAGTTCCGCGAGATCGCCGAGGCGGCGCTGCCTTTCACTGACTACCTGATCATCAACGAAATCGAAGCAGGCAAGGTCGCCGGTCTCGATTTGCGCCCCGGTGACCGTGTCGATGTCAGCGCCTGCGCGGAGGCCGCCCGCAGGCTGCTGGCGCGGGGAGTCAGCCAGCAGGTGGTGATCCATTTTGTCGATGGCGCGGTGGTGGCCGACAGCTCCGGCGGCATCACCACCCAGGGTTCGCTGGTCCTGCCAGAGGGTTTCATCGTCGGCGCCACCGGCGCCGGCGACGCCTTTGCCGCAGGCTACTTGTACGGCATTCACGAAAACCTGGGCATCTCCGCCAGCATCGAACTGGCGGTGTGCACCGCCGCCGCCTGCCTCACCCACTCCACGCCTTCCCTGGGTCTGAAGCCGGTCAGCGACTGCCTGGCGCTGGCCTCCAAGTTCCCACGGCGACAAATTTGAAAAAAGGTGTCATTAGACTTGCACTGTTTTTGGATTTAATTATGATAATTATAGATGATCGGACGAATTACAGTCTGGACGCTGCTGCTGGCGGGCTTGGCGGGAGCTTGGCTCACCACCACGGGTCATCCATGGGCTGCACAAGCCATCTCCTGGGGACAGGAAATCTTGCGGGGTGAAGACCCCTCCTATACCATGGACACCCTGGAGGTGGATGTGGTGGACCGCATCAATTACGCCAGAGCGCCGGCCAAACGGCCCTTGATCAAGGTGGATTCCGAGCTGGAAACCTGGCTGCGGGCCATCGCCAACACCATCAACACGGACGACTTGAAGAGCCTCGTCACCCGGATTCAGGACCGTTTCCCGCGCTACCTTGAGGTGTCTGTGACCGCCAACCACAGCACCCGCCTGCGCGACATGGCGGGGATGTTCGACGATTTCTCCTATCAATCCGAGGCCCAGGTGAACAACGTGGCCATCGCCGTGCGCAGGGTGTCGCCCACACGCGGTTACGAGGCCATCATCGTCTCCGGCCAGCGCCTGGACGATTTTTCGCCCGAGGCGCTGACCCAGCACAAGGCGAGCAACTTTTTTGCGGTCTGCACCCACTGCCAATATCCCCATGCCTGCACCATTTCGGCCGGGCAGCGCGGCGTGATTCTCGAATGCCCCCGTTGCAAGCGGGTGTTTGGCGTGCTGGCTTCCGATGACGCGGGCCGCTTCCGCTACGTCAACGAGTACCTCACAGGTTACGCCCCCCCCTGCTACTTCGAAGACGAGGGTGAAAAGCTGCACCAGATGTACACCATCTGGAGCGCGGTGGTGAACGGCTGCACCTACCAGAGCGACGCCACCGAACTGAATCCCAACCGCGACTCGTGGCAGACCTCGCTGGAAACCCTCACCCTGGGCCATGGCGACTGCGAAGACTCCTCCATCCTGCTGGCGGACTGGCTGATCAGCCGGGGCTTCCAGGTGCGCGTCGCCGTGGGTCGTTACGGCGATCTGGGCCAGCATGCGTGGTGCGTGGTGAAGCTCGACGGTGTGGACTACCTGCTGGAATCCACTGAAGGCCCCCCCGATCCCACCAAGCCGCC
>CAINXC010000141.1 GCA_903854655.1 uncultured Verrucomicrobiota bacterium
AGGACTAGCAAAAACCAGAAAAGCCGTCTCCAAGCGGTTCAAAATCACCGGCACGGGCAAGGTGATGCGCCGCCGTCAAGGCAAGCGCCACTTGCTGGAGAACAAGAGCCGGAAGCGCAAGCGCAGCTTGGGCAAATCCGTTCTTGTGGCCCACGTGGATGTGGCTGCCATCAAGGCAAACATGCCTTGGGGTTGAGCCCCATCCCGGCTGCTTTACGCGGCCAACGACGTTCCGCCTGGCTCGTTTATGAGCCTTCGATCAGGTGAGGAGGGGCGTCGCTAACAAAACCAACAGCCCGATCAAGGAGAAGACCAAATGCCAAGAGCCACCAACAGCCCGGCCAGTCGCGCACGTCGCAAACGCGTGCTCAACAAAGCCAAAGGGTTCCGCGGATTCCGTTCCACACACTATCGCTATGCGAAGGATGCGGTCCGCAAAGCCATGACCTACGCCTACCGCGACCGCAAGGTGCGCAAGCGCAACTTCCGCCGTCTCTGGACCCTCCGCATCAATGCGGGTTCGCGTCCGCTCGGCCTGTCCTACAGCCGCTTCATGGAAGGCCTCAAGGCCGCCCAGATTCAAATCGATCGCAAGGTGCTTGCCGATCTGGTTGTCAATGACCACGCCGGTTTTGCCGCGATCATCGCGCAGGCCAAGGCCGCGCTTGCCAGGAAGCAGGAAGCCGCGAAGAAGGCCGCGTAAAGCGCGGGGTTGCATACCCATTCAATCACAGCCGGGGTCGCGAGATCCCGGCTGTTTTGTTTTGGCGAAGGCCTGACATGGGACGGATTTGAAGTATGGGAGTGATGGGACGGAACTTCTTCGATAAGTCCCGCAACTCCTATCCGTCCCATTTCCCATGACTGCTCTTCGCTCTCTTTTTTGCCTTGTGGCGCTGTCTGCCTTCGCCGCCCCTGACACCGCGCCTTTTCCGCAACCGCCGGACATCAAGGGCATCCAGGTGCAGATGACCGATGACGCGCTGGCCCTGGGCCTGCATCACGCGACGATCAATGTCAGCCTGGGGATGCTGATGGACCTGGGCAAAAAGCCGGGCAACCCGCGCTGGACCTGCGAGGGCGAGGAGTTCTCGTTCAACGAGGGCTATGCCGGAGCGCTGGACAGGCAGGTGAAGCCGCTCTCCGACGCGGGCATCCTGGTGTACGCCATCATCCTTGCCTATCCTACCAAGGACAAAGCAAAGGATGGCATCCTGGTGCATCCCAAGGCGCGAGCCGACGGCAAGTACAACATCGCGGCCTTCAACACCGCCACGCCGGAGGGCGCGCGCTGGTATCGCGCGGTGGTGGAGTTTCTCGCCGACCGCTGGAGCGGCGCAAATGCAGCCGCGCATGGTCGTATGTGGGGCTGGATCATCGGCAACGAGGTCAACTCGCACTGGCTGTGGTACAACATGGGCAACGCCAGCCTGGAGGAGGTGGCTTCCGAGCATGAGAAGGCCGTCCGCATCGCCCACGAGGCGGTGCGCAAGGCCACCGCCAGCGGTCGTGTTTATGTTTCCTTCGATCACCACTGGCGCATCAGCATGGGCGGCATCAGCGCGCAGGAGGCCACGCCCGGACGCGATTTTCTCGACGCCTTTGCGCGCATTGCGAAGCAGCGCGGGGACTTCGACTGGAATGTGGCCCACCACCCGTATCCCGAGGACCTGGGCAATCCGCGCGTGTGGGCGGACAAGACCGTGACCTTTGACGACAACACCCCGAAGGTCACCTTCAAGAACCTGGAGGTCCTGTGCCGCCATCTGGAGAAGCCGGAGCTCCTGTATCAAGGCAAGCCACGGCGTATCATTCTCAGCGAGCAGGGCTTCCACACCCTCGCCATTCCGGACGGTGAGACGATCCAGGCCGCCGCCTATGCCTACGCCTGGGAAAAGTGCCGGCGCCTGCCCTTGATTGACGCTTTCATCTACCATCGCCACGTCGACCACTCCCAGGAGGGCGGGCTGCGGCTGGGCCTGTGGCGCAACGCTCCGGGCTCCATCGCCGACCCCGTGAAAAAGAAGCAGATCTACGACCTCTTCAAAAAGGCTGGAACGCCGGAGTGGGACGAGGCCGCGAAATTCGCACTGCCGGTGGCAGGGCTGAAGTCGTGGGATGAGCTGGCGCCGAAGTGAATGGCGTGCATCTTGGGGGGACTGTTCACCCCATGATTTTCACAGTGGGATACAGCTTTCGCAGCACCGTGATGGTGCTGTCGTGCAGCAGCCGCGACATCTCGCGGTGCACGGTGTCCGGCATGCCGCCCTTTTCCACGGCCAGCTTCCAGACATGCTCCCAGGCCGCCTGCTGGTAGTCGATCACGGCATTCACGGCTTCATCCCAAACGGCGGGCACCGTGGTTTCCTGCCACTCACCACGACCGCGGCCAAACTGGGCCACGGCGAGGTAGCAGAGCAGCGCCAGCCGCACCTGCTCGCGGAAGTGGTCGCGCGACCAGTGCACCCGTGAGTCATCGCCCCGCACGAGGTTGTAGCCCCTGGCCAGCGCGTAAGCCGTGACGCCGCCGCTGATGCCGCCCAGCAGCACGCCGCCGCCCATGGTGAAGCCGCCTGCGTGCAGATCCGCCCACAGCCCGGCCATGGCTCCGGTGGCGACACCGCCGACCGCGCCCCAGATGCTTTCGTTGACCCGCTGGGGCTTTTGAAAATGATCGCGCGACACTTCCAGCATTTGGTTGCCGGATTCGCCCTCCAGGCCGTGCAGCCGGATCAGTTCGTTGGTGGCTTTGGCGGTTCGTTCTGCCAGCGTCTTCACCATCGTTTCGCGTGCGCCGGCCAGTTCGGGATCAAGCTCCATCTTTTGCCGCACGATACCGGGCAGCAGGGCGGTCATTTTGTCCGCCACCAGCTTGAAAGCGGTGTGGAAGGTGCTCTGGGGTTTCACCTCCACGCCGTCCAGAACACTCGCCGTCAGCAGTTCCGCCAGGGCGGTCATGGACTGGGCGAAGACCTGCATGTTGCGTGTCTGCCAGGCTTTTTGCAGCAGGGCAAAAGCCTCCTTGCGCTCCGCGTCCTTCACCAGGCCGGCAATGACATCCATGAGGTGATCCTCCTGCACCCAGCAGCGGGCGAAGGCATCCAGCGTGAGCACGCCGCGAACGATGTCGAAGCGTGTCAGTTCCGTGCGCCAGGCCTCCACTTCCGCCATCTCGTCGGCAGCGGGGCGGGGCGGGCCGGTCTGGTTCAGCAGCGCCAGGACCGGCTTGCCCAGCCAGCTCAGGATTTCCATTTCCTGATCGACGTAGGCCGCGCCGCCCGGCGACTCGCCCGCGTTGATCAGATAGAGCACCACGTCCGCCTCTTCGCGCACGTTTTTGAGGGCTTGCTGGCTGCACCACAGGGGCTTGTCGGTCATGCGGTCCCAGGTTTGGGCGAGCAGCCAGACAACCTTGTTCTTTTCCTGGCGCAGGCGCTTGATCAGCCGCCCGGTGTCGCCGAACCCCGGGGTGTCCCACAGGCGCAGCACCTGCCCGTTGGCCTCGAGCAGGGTGTGTGATTCGTTGAACATCGTGACGTGCGGAGCGTCACGCACTTCTCCCACGTCCCGGCGCAGCAGCGTGCGCGCCAGCGTGGTTTTCCCGGCGTTGGTGTGGGAGATGAGGCTGAAGGTGATGGTGGGGGGCAAGGTGGTAAAAGGGGAAGGTTTGGTTTGTGGGCCGGCGCTGCTGCCAATTCACTAGGGAATGAGCACTCCGTCCGTGCCCAGTCGCAGCGTGTTTTCCCATAGCTTCAGGCGCTCGGCCAGGGACTCGCCGGAGCGGCGTTCACGCAGCGGATATGTGTCCACCAGGGCGAGCAGCCGCCCGCCCGGGATGTGGTCACGGAGCCGGGATTGCAGTTCTCTGACGAGGTCGCCCTGCACCTCGACCTCCGGGGTGGCCGCCGCATTGAAAATGACGACCACCGTCGGGTTGGCGGGTTGCCAGGAGACCGCGAATTCGTCTTCGTCACCTGCGGGCAGGGTGGCAAATTCGAGGCGCACCTGGCCGCCGAGACGCTCACGGATCGCCGCGCTCCAGCGGTCCCGAGGTTCCTCGCCGGACCGCCAGCCGTGAACCAGCACGGTCACCTGTTCGCCCCCGCCCTCGATGGCGCGGCGCAGCCGTGCTTCGTAGCCCGGCCAGTCCAGCGTCTTCCAGACTTTGCGGGCGTTTTGGCCGCCGCGCCACAGCGCCAGGCCTGCCAGCATCCCACGCGGCACCATCACCAGCAACACCAGCGTGCCCGCGTAAAGGTGGATCCAGGGCAGCGCCTGGCTGGGCATCTCCGCGTGTCCTGCGGTGCGGTGCATGGGCTTCACTTCCTCCAGGGGGATGCGCACCTTGAACACCCACGAGGCGGGTCCGTACATGAGGGTGAAAAACGTTTCCGCCGTGGGCTCGTCCAGCAGGGTGCTTTCCCACACGGCGCGATACTCCTTGGCCCAGCCTTTGGCATACATGCCGCCGATGCTGCCCAGCGCCAGCAACGCCGCGCCGGTGTGCAGCCAGGCGCGGGCCCTGGCCCTGAGCAGGATCATGCCGGCGGGCTGCGCCCGCTCGCGGAAATGGTCCCGCAGCTTCTGGGTCGGCGCGTCGATTTTGTCCCCATCTTTAGGCCACCAGCGGAACCATCCCGGCACACCCCCTTCGTCACCCTTGCATTCGAGGATCAGGCTGGCCAGCATCACGACCGCATTCCACAGCAAAATGCCCAGCAGCGGCACTGCCAGCAGGTTGATCCTGGGCTCGTGCCCCAGTTCGGTGATGACATAGCCGGCCACCAGGGCCAGCCCCCAGCCAATGCCACACGCAAATCCCGGCACATGCGGCACGCGCAGACCGTCAATCAGCCTGCGCAAGGTGGTGCCGGGCGTGATGTAACGGCGCTCCAGCCAGTCCACGCGCTCCAGCAGGAACGGCTTGCGATGGGATGCAGCCAGGGTGGCCTCGCGCCTCAGCTCCAAGCTCAGCCATGTGCCGTCCGCATCAGTCTCCTCCAGAGAGCGCCAACGCAGCAGGCGCCATTTGTCCTTCCATCGCATCCCCAAAATTAAGCGAGGGCTGTGCCGGATGCAACGGAGCAGGGGACCGCGCCAATCAGAAAGGTTCCGCAGGTCCGGGCTGGACATGGGGCCGGGGTTGAGGCGATAGCGGCCCATGCTGTTCGAACTGCTGGCCGTTGGCGAAACCCCTCTTTCCGTGCGCGATGCGCTGCCGATTGTCCTTGGCCTGGTTCTGATCGAGGGCCTGCTCTCGGTGGACAACGCCCTGGCCATCGCCGCCATGGCCGTGCATCTGGACCCGAAGCGGCGGTCCCTGGCGATGAACCTGGGCTACGTCGGCGCCTATGGCTTCCGCGTCCTGGCCCTGGTTTTCGCCGCCCAGATCATCGGCAACACATGGGTCAAGCTGGCCGGGGCGTTTTACCTCATCTGGCTCATGTGCCATCACTTTGCCGGAAGGGAAGGGGGGCAGCATGAGGGGGGCGAGGGCACAGGGATTGCACATCGCGGCTTTGCCGGCACCATCATGATGATTGCGTTGATGGACCTGAGCCTGAGCGTTGACAACGTGGTGGCGGCCATCGCCTTGAGTCCCGACAACCTCTGGCCAGTGTACCTTGGGGTGACCATTGGCATCGTCTGCCTGCGGCTGGTGGCCGGCATGGCGGTGAGGCTGATCGAGCGCTATCCAGTCCTGGAGCACACCGCCTTCATCCTGGTGGGCTATGTCGGCTTCCTGCTCCTGGCCGAGCTGCTGCTCAACGTGCATCCCGACAAGCTCGTCAAATTTGCCGGGATCATAGGGATCGTTGGCTTGAGCGTCCTCTACGCCCAAAAGGCGGGAGTGAGGTCTGTGCTTGATCCGTTCCTGCGCGTGCTGGTGCTGCCGATGAAGGCGGTGTCCACAGTGTTCAGCCGGGTGTTCGGCGTGATTGGGTGGCCGGTGCGGGTGGCGATTGCGCGAGCAGCGAGGGAGTAGCGCTTGCCCTACCCGTCCTTCGCGGGCCCGCCCTTCTTCAGCAGCCACAGGTTGCGGGCGTAGATGAAGGGCAGGAAGAAGCTGCCGATGATGAAGGGCAGCTTGTCCACGTGCAGGGCATAGAGGGCGGTGATGAGGCTGCCCCAAAAGCTCTGGTGCCAGAAGATCGGCGGCACCACCACGCGCTTGAGTTTCTCGGAGTAGAGCCACTGCAGGATGAAGCGGGAGCTGAACATGATGTTGCCCAGCAGGCCAAAGCCCGTCCACCACGTGGACTCGCGGTAGAGCCAGGGGACGATGCTGCCGATGTAAGGTTGAAAAAGGCCGGGTTCGGTCATGAATGGGTGGGGAAAATTTACTGCTTCACCTCAAAGAGGTGCATGGAAACGCCCTGCGGGTTGAGCGCCACGTAGTTGTTCGGGCCGTTCAATTGGTAGGTGTGGCCGTGCATCAGATCGGTGACCTGGAAGGGCCGGGAGCCATCAATGCCGAGCGCGCCAAGGTCCAGATGCACCATGGTGGAGGCTTGGTTCTGCGGATCAAGGCTGACAACGCAGAGGATGCGGTCCGTGAAGCCAGGGGTGGCCTTGCTGTAGCACAGGATCTGGTCGTGGTCGGCGTGGTGGAAGCGCAGGTTGTCGTAGAGGTGCATCGCCGGGTGTTCGCGGCGGACGCGGTTGAGCTCGCGGATGAAGCTCTTGATGTTGCCGGGCGCATTCCAGTCGCGCTGGCGAAGCTGGAATTTTTCGCTGTCCAGGTACTCCTCGCGGCCCGGCAGGGGCTGGCCTTCGCACAATTCGTAGCCGCTGTAGATGCCCCAGCAGGAGGAGAGGGTGGCCGCCAGCGCGGCGCGGATGCGGAACTTCGCCGCTGAAGCGTTTTGCAGCTCGTGGGGAAGGATGTCCGGCGTGTTGGGCCAGAAGTTGCCACGGTAGTACCAGCGCATCTCGGAGCCGGCCAGCTCGTTTGCGTACTCCATCAGCTCCTGCTTGCCGGTGCGCCAGGTGAAATAGGTGTAGCTCTGGGTGAAGCCCGCCTTGCCCAGCACCTGCATCATGCGCGGCCGGGTGAAGGCTTCGGAGAGGAAAATCACCTCCGGGTCGCGGCGATGCACCTCGGCGATCAGCTCCTCCCAGAACGCCACGGGCTTGGTGTGCGGATTGTCCACGCGGAAGATCTTGACGCCCTTTTCCACCCAGAAGACGACCACGCTGATGAGTTCGCGCCAGAGGTTCTTCCAGTCGGCGCAGTGGAAGTTGATGGGGTAGATGTCCTGATACTTCTTCGGCGGGTTTTCGGCGTAACGGATGGAGCCGTCCGAACGCTGGAAGAACCAGTCCGGATGATTCTTCACGTAAGGGTGGTCCGGCGAGCAGTTGATGGCGAAGTCGAGCGCTATGTCGAGCCCGCGCTCCCTGGCCTGGCCCACCAGCCAGACAAAATCCTGGATCGTCCCCAGCGCTGGTTCCACGGCCTTGTGGCCGCCCTTGGAGGAGCCGATGGCCCAGGGCGACCCGACGTCATCGGGATAGGCGATCAGGGTGTTGTTCTTGCCCTTGCGATTGGTTTCGCCAATCGGGTGGATGGGCGGGAAGTAGATCACGTCGAAGCCCATGGATTTGGCGTCGTCCAGGCGCTCCACGCAGTCGCGGAAAGTACTGTGTTTGTCCGCCCGGCCCAGGGCGTTGCGCGGGAAAAACTCGTACCATGCCGAGAACCGCGCCCGCTCGCGCTCCACGATCACCTGGCGGGCATGGGAGACGGTGGACAGTTCACGGTCCGGGTGATGGTCCAGCAGGGACTGCAATTCGTCGGATTGCAGCAGGTCCATGATCTCGCCTGGAGGCACGGTTTGCAGCATCCGGGCGCAGTCTTCCAACTGGGTGGCGACTTCAGCCGCCCCGGCGGCGCGGGCGCGCTCGGCGCTTTCGTTGAGCAGCCGCGCCCCGTCCATGGCCTCGATGGCGATTTCCGGGTCCTCGCCCTTCCAGCGTGCCAGGAATGCCTTTTTCCAGGAGCGGTACGAGTCCTCCCAGGCCTCGATGGTGTATTCCCAGCGGCCTGCGGCCGGGAAGCTGCACCCGCCTTTCCAGC
Source organism: uncultured Verrucomicrobiota bacterium (assembly GCA_903854655.1). Lineage (GTDB taxonomy): Bacteria > Verrucomicrobiota > Verrucomicrobiia > Verrucomicrobiales > Verrucomicrobiaceae > CAINXC01. The sequence goes on from CAINXC010000141.1 coordinate 8,081, forward strand.
GGTCGTTGTCCAAGGGCTGCATGGGGGCCTCAAACCAGCGCCGGGTGCCGATGCGCCGCCACTTGAGCACGGCGGAAATGATGTCGTGACCATCCTTGAAAATGTCCGCAGACACCTCCAGTGGCTCCTCCACCACCCGCTTGATGGCGTAGCGTCCGCCCTCAAGACTGGGATGAATGGCGTCGATGACAACCGTCGGGGCGTGGGGGATGGCTTTGGGCATGGCGGTATGGCTGGGTGGAAGCCCTCAGTTCAACGACATTCCCGCTGCCTGCGCCAGCAGTTTTTCGTATTGTCTGCGGCACAATCCCATCCGGCTCACTGCAAGGGGGGAGCCCAGCCGAACACCGCATCGCCAGGGAAGAGGCGGTGATAGGAGGGATTGAGGCCATAGTCGGCGATCACCTTGCCGCTGTCCATACCCGTGACGCGCAGTTTGGCGTACACGGACGTGGAGTTGTCCCACAGCACCTGCACGTCATCGTGCGGGCGCATCATGGCGGTGGAGCCCAGGGGATTGATGATGCAGAAGCGCCAGGGGTCATTGGTGGCCATGATCGAGCCCACGCGGCGGTAAATCAGCGCCTTGGGCACCTTGGAGAAATCGAAGTTCTTCCATTCCAGCGGCACGCCCTCCGCTGGTGCGGCATGCACATAGACGGGTGGCGTGAGGGTTTCGCGGACAGCGGCGGGGGATTGCGAGAGGGGGAAGGAAGGCGGCAGATGGCGTACATCCACGCGCTCCAGCGCCTGGGGCACCAGGCTGAACACCCGGTCGAGGCGTCCGCTGGTGGAAAGGTTGTGCGCCTCAAGCACCTCGTTCGTGTCCGCACGAATCTTCTTCATGGTGAACGAGTAGCGGTCGCCGTCGCCAATGAGATTGAAGGAGAAAAGGAAGTCCAGATCGGCAGGCTTGGGGCCGGACACCTGGCCGGGGGCGGCGCTGCCCAGCATGCCCAGGTTCTTGCGGCCCTTGCCCATGCGCACGGGCGGCGCCGGTGGCTCCAGGTTGAAGATGCGGTAGTTGCCGCGCTTCAGCGATGCGGCGCTGAAGCTGTCAGCCATGGCCCGGCCGATATCCGGGCGCGGAACGCCATCGATGGTGATCTCGGCAGGAACAAAGGCCACCCTGGGGCGCATCGTTTGCTCCAGCGCGACCAGCGGCCTGGACGAAACGCCAGCCGCCACGCAGCACAAAAGTGCTGCAGTACACGACCAGGAGCGGCTAACAAAAAAGGTGTTCATGCGAGGGTGCTCCTTGTGAGCAGCAGAATAACGGCCCAAAGGCAAAACAAAAGACCAAATTTAGGCCTTCCAGCACGCTATGTGCTGCGGTTGCCAATAAATGCACAGTTTTTTTGTGCGATTCGCAAGATTGAGGGCAGGCACCCGTACCTGTCACTGAACGACTCTCACCCCCCAACACGACTTATGAAAATGCACCCCTTGTGCCAAGGTAACCACACCGATCTTCTTGCGTCCCAGAGCCGCAGGGAGTTCATTCAGATCGGCGCCATCGCTGGTCTGGGCCTCACCCTGCCGGAGATGCTGAAGCTCCGGGCCATCGAAATGCCGAAGGTGGAATCCTACTCGCCCATCGCCGAGTCGGTCATTCACATTTACCTGCCCGGCGGCATGGCACAGCATGAGTCCTGGGATCCGAAGCCCTTTGCTTCGCCAGACTATCGCGGCCCGTTCAGTCCGATCAAGGGCGTGACCGGCGAGTACGTGGGCGAGAAGTTTGCGAAGATCTCCAAGATCCTCGACAAGATCACCATCATTCGTTCGATGACCCATGGTGAAGCCGCCCATGAGCGTGGCACGGCCAACATGTTCACCGGCTACCGCCCGAGCCCGGCGATCAAGTTCCCCAGCTTCGGCAGCGTCATCTCCCATGAGCAGGGCTCGCGCAACAATCTGCCTCCTTACGTGGTGGTGCCGAATGTGATCGTTCCTGAGCAGCAGTCCGGCTACATGAGCAGCGCCTACGGCCCGTTTGCCCTGGGCAGCGATCCGGCGGACAAGGGTTTCAACGTTCGTGACCTGCTTGCTCCGAAGGACATCGACCAGAAGCGCTTTGACCGCCGCCGCACCTTGCTGGGCGCCGTGGACGAGCATTTCCGTTCCATCGAAAAATCTGATGCGCTCAACGCCATGGACAGCTTCTATCAGGCCGCCTACGGCCTGATCAGCTCGCAGAAGGCTCGCGAAGCCTTCGACCTGAAGTCCGAGCCCGACAAGCTGCGCGACGAATACGGTCGCAACACCGCCGGTCAGCGCTTCCTGCTGGCACGCCGCCTGGTGGAAGCCGGGGTGCGCATGGTGTCGGTGAGCTACGGCGGCTGGGACCACCACTCCAACATCAAGGGCGCTTTTGAGAGCCAGGCTCCGAACTTTGACACGGCCTTTGCCCGCCTGATCACGGACCTCGAAGAGCGCGGCATGCTCAGCAAGACCCTGGTCATGGTCAGTTCCGAATTCGGTCGTACGCCCAAGGTCAACAACACCAACGGTCGTGACCACTGGCCGCGCGTGTTCTCGGTGGCCCTGGCTGGCGGCGGCGTGAAGAGAGGCCATATCTACGGCACCTCCGATGCCCTCGGCGGCGAGCCTGACACCAATCCGGTGGGCCCTGCGGATCTTGCCCGCACGATGTAC
>CAINXC010000142.1 GCA_903854655.1 uncultured Verrucomicrobiota bacterium
CCACACATGGTACACATCCAGCGCGATGCCGACCGCTTTCGGCGAGCCCAGCACATCGCAAATCTCATGCGCCTGCCGCATCGTATTCACTGCGCTGCGATCATCCGCATACATGGGGTGCAGCGGCTCGATGGCCAGCTTCACGCCCGCCTGCTCCGCCGCAGGAAGCACGGCCGCGATGCCCTCGGTGATCTGTTTGCGCGACTCCACCAGCGGCTGCCCCGGCACCGCGCCGCACACCAGGACAATAAGGGGAGCGCCAATGGTGTGCGCCTGTTCGATGGCCTGCAAATTGTCATCAATTGCGGTCTGGCGTCCTGCCGCTGTCGCCGAAGGAAAAAAGCCGACCCGGCAGAGGCTTGCGATTTCCAGTCCTGCGTCCCGCGTCTGCCGTGCCACCGCACCCAAATCCCGCCCCTCCAGCGCCTGCCGCCAGATAGTGATGCCGCTGACGCCCCGCTTGGGGAACTCCACCAAGCATTCTTCCAGGCTCAGTGGTTTGGTGGTGATGGTGTGGACGCAAAGTCGGCGCATGTGGGGATTCTGCGCGGCATTCGGGGATTGGAAAAAGATTTCTTTTCAATCGCCAGCATTGGAAAATCTGATGGAGAGGACTGATAGCAGTCAGAGTGTGGTCAGGTTTCGGGGCTTGAAGAAGGGCGGCGGCATCAGTGCGGCGAGGGAATGCGTTGCTTCGCCCAGCGCGCCCAAACCACGACCTAAAGCTCATCACTACTTTTTTCAGAGACCAAGCTCCCGTTTCACAATGCCGACGCCAGCCACCATGTTGGCGAGCTTCTTCTTCGCGGCCCAGCGTGCGGTCTGGCTGAGGCCGCAGTCGGGTGCGAATACGAGTTTGTCCGCAGGCGCATGTTTCAAACAGGCGCGCACTGCATCCGCGATTTGCTCGGGTGTTTCGATGTGATAGCTCTTCACGTCGATGATGCCGACAGCGACATCGTAGCGCTCGGCCATCGGCTTGATGACCTCCAGCTCGGCGTATTCGCGGTTCGCCATTTCCACATGCACCTCATCGCAGTGCAGATCGAGGAAGGCGGGGAAGAGCGGGGCGTATTTGCGCCAGCCGACGGGGTGGCCTTTGAAATTGCCAAAGCAGAGGTGCGTGCAGATGCGTGCCTTGCCGTAGCCGCTGCTCACGGTGCGGTTGAAGATGTCCACGAAACGCTTGGTATCTTCGCGGTAACCGTAGCAACTCATGCTGGGCTCATCGACGCAGATTTCTTCCGCGCCCGCCGCCACGAGGTTGGCGATCTCCTGGTTCACGATGGGCAGGAGCGCTTCGGTGATGGCGTAGCGGTCTTTATATTGCGCATTCGGCGCCAGCCTTCCGCTGAGTGTGTAAGGTCCGGGCACGGAGACCTTCAAGCGTTTGCCGGTGTGCGCGGCTAGGCGCTGTAGGCGCTCAAACTCCTCCACCACGCCGAGTCCACGTGGCGCGCGCAGTTCGCCGACAATTTCGTGTTTGCCACGCTGATCATGCGCTGGCGGCCCAAAGCGGCGCGGGCTGACCGGTTCGAGCGCGATGCCCTCGATGAAACCGTAGAAGGACAGATTGAAATCAAAGCGCGTCTGCTCGCCGTCTGTGATGACATCCAGCCCCGAAGCGATCTGATCCTGAATGGCCACCTGCGCTGCATCATCCTGCATTTCCGCGATGTCAGCGCTGCCGAATTCGGCGAGGTTCCGCGCCGAAAACTCAAGCCAGCCGGGAAATGGATAACTGCCGATGACGGAGGTGCGAAGTGGTTGGGATTGCATGATGGGGCGAGCTTATCCGTACCCGAAGCTCATCGCCAAGCCCAAGCCGCA
>CAINXC010000143.1 GCA_903854655.1 uncultured Verrucomicrobiota bacterium
CGCAGATCCTTGACGGCAGTGGAAATCCTTTGGACCTGCAGATCGGCGCGATCAGCGGCACCATCACCGGTGCCTCCAGCATCGTGGCGGAAGGTTACAAGGTTTACGACCTCACCGCCACGGGCGGAGCGATCACCAGCACCGTTGAGAGCAGCGTGTTCGCCAATGGAACGGCGTTTGGCGCCCTCATCGGCAGCACCACCACGAACGGCTCAATCACGAAGAAGTTGATCGGTGGCAACACGGGTTTGGATTCCGTTTTCAGCGTCGAGGTGGGGGCGGAAATCATCAATACAAGCACAAACGGGAACCTGACGCTGGGCTCACCGACTTCCACTTCCTCTTCCGACTGGGACCTGTCCACCTTCCGTTTTGGCCCTTCCAACAAGTTGACACCGGGTGTGCTGACGCTGCGTGCCGCCGGCAACCTGGTGTTCTACAATGCTCTGAGCGACGGTTTCACCTCCAGCGCCTACACTGCCACGCTCCTGGCACCAAACGGCAGCCTGCCTGCCAACGCCCAGTCCTGGTCCTTCCACCTCACCGCCGGCGCGGATTTTACCGCCGCCAACACCAGCCAGGTCAAGGCTCTGGACCCAACCTTCGTGGTGGACCCGAACAACCCGTATGCTCCTGCACCCGGCTCGCTCCTGCTCGGGAAAAACGACGGCCTCAACATTTCCAATCCTTTTGGTGCAAGCGGCCAGACCAGCAATGCCGTGGCCGGCAACTTCCAGGTGATCCGTACCGGGAGCGGCGACATCAGCATCGCCACCAGGGGCGACATTCAGTTGCTCAACGAGTTTGCCACGATTTACACCGCTGGCACGCAGGTCGCGGATCCGACGCTGGGAGGCACCTTTGACACTCCCGTTCCGAATGCCGCTGGAAGTCAGAACGCGCTTGGAGCTGTGCAGCAGTCCACCCCCTATCTGGCGCAGTATTCGGAGGCAGGCGGGAATGTGTCCCTTGCCGCGCAGCGCGACATCATTCACTTGACGGAAGCCCTCATCAAGACCGGCCCTCTGGCGGGCCAGTTGGTTGCCGTTCCCGATTCGGTGCGCGAGCTGCCTGAGAACTGGCTGTATCGCCGTGGTTATGTTGATCCCACGACCGGCCTCTTTGGCACGGCAAAGTTTGGCGGCACGGCTTCGACCACGTGGTGGGTGGATTTCAGCAACTTTTTCGAGGGTGTGGGCGCCCTGGGCGGTGGCAATGTGACGATGACGGCAGGGCGCGATGTCAGCAATGTGGATGCCGTCATTCCCACCAACGCACGGATGGCCGCGCGGACGCTCACCGGCACGGCGGTTGCACCGAATGCCGTCAACTTGGTGGAACTGGGTGGTGGTGATCTCAGTGTGAGTGCCGGGCGCAACCTTGATGCGGGCGTCTACTATGTCGAAAGCGGTCATGGCACGCTCACCGCGGGCGGCAGCATCATCACCAATGGCACGCGTTCGCCGTCGCTCACGGATCTGGTGGGTGCGCCGCCTGGTGCTCCCGAAACCTGGCTGCCCACGACTTTGTTTATGGGCGACAGCAGTTTCGACGTGAGTGCTCGTGGCGACGTCCTCATGGGACCTGCGGCCAACGTGTTCCTGCTTCCCGAAGGATACAACAACTCCTTCTGGTACAAGACCTACTTCTCCACCTATGCGAGCACGGACTCGGTTAACGTCAGCTCGCTTGGTGGCACCGTGACACTGCGTGAAAGTGCCGCGCTGAATTCGGGGGGGCAGGGGGCAAGCCTGCCCATGCTGCAGGAGTGGCTTCAGAATGTGCTTCTCTACAGCAGCAATGGTTCAACAGCCTCGTTCTATCAGCCCTGGCTGCGGCTTGACGAAACGAAGATCGATCCCTTTACCACCGTCACTAGCCTCCTGCCTGGCACATTGCGTGTCACCTCCTTCGCCGGGGACATTGATGTGGTCGGCAATCTGACCCTCTCGCCCTCTCCCACCGGCACCCTGGATTTTGCAGCCAGCGGCGCCATCAACGGGCTGCAGATGAACGGCGTTTCCACGATCAATTCCGTCGCCACGAATGATTGGGGCAGCACGCGCATCAACCTGTCCGACGCTGATCCCGCAAAGATCCCAGGCGTTCAATCCCCGTACGCCTACGAGACGGTTGCTGGACTGGCGCAAAACGCCAACCTGGTGACGGGGGTGGGCTTCCTCACCTTCATCGACAACCTGTTCAATGAATCCGGCTCGACAACGGGGACCTATGGCGTGCTGCAGACCAAGCAGGCCCTGCATGCCCAGGGCGTGCTGCATGCCGGTGACCCCACGCCGTTGCATCTGTATGCCAGCACCGGCGACATTTCCGGCATCACCCTCTTCTCCAGCAAAGCGGCGCGTGTTGTGGCGGGGCGCGACATCACGGACATCGCCATCTATATCCAGAACAACCGTGCCAGCGATGTGAGCGTGGTGGCGAGCGGTCGTGACATCATCGCCTACGATGCAACTTCCGTCCTGCGCAATGCCGCCCAGCTCGTGGGCAATGCCCTGGATCAGAATGAGGCGCCTCTTGCCGGGGACATCCAGATCAGCGGCCCCGGCACGCTGGAGGTGCTGGCTGGTCACAACCTGGACTTGGGTGTGGGAAGCAAGAATGACGACGGCACCGGGGCCGGCCTGACGAGCATCGGCAATGGCCGCAACCCCAGCCTGCCATTCAATGGCGCGGCGATTGTGGCTGCCGCAGGGATCGGCCCGGCGTTCGATCTGAGCAGCAGCGCCATGAATTTTGATGCCTTCAGCAAGCTGGACATCACGGGTGCCAGCGGCGCCCGCTACCTGGGCGAGCTGGCGGCGTCGTTCGATGTCACTGGAGTCAGCACCGTGGCCGACTACAACAAGCTGCTGCCGGACGATCAGAAACAGGTCGCCCTGGATTTGTTCTTCCTGGTGCTGCGGGATGCCGGCCGTGACCACAACCTTGTGGGCAGCCCGGGCTTCGGCAGCTACGCCGCAGGAGTCGCGGCAGTGGCGGCTCTTTTCCCCGGCAGCACTTGGACGGGTGACATCAACACCGAGCTCAGGGACATCCGCACCAAGAGCGGCGGAGGCATCACGCTGCTTGCCCCCGGGGGTGGTTTGACGCTGGCCCAGACCGTGCCTGCAAGCAACGCCAACCTTCCTCCACCCGGCGTCATTACTGAGACCGGCGGTGACATTTCGATCATGACCAGCACCGATGTGAACATCGGCGTTTCGCGTATCTTCACCTTGCGTGGCGGCAATGAAATCATCTGGTCGTCGAAGGGCAACATCGCCGCCGGTTCGTCCTCCAAGACGGTGCAGTCTGCGCCACCTACCCGCGTGATCATTGATCCACAGAGCGGTAATGTGACGACGGACCTTGCAGGTTTGGCCACCGGTGGCGGCATCGGCGTTCTGGCTGCGGTGGCGGGCGTGCCTCCCGGCAGTGTCGATTTGATTGCTCCCAGCGGCTCGATTGATGCCGGAGATGCAGGCATTCGTGCCACCGGCAACCTCAATATCGCCGCTGTCACCATCTTGAACGCCAGCAACATCAGTGTTGGAGGCGTCAGCGTGGGCGCTCCCGCTGCGGTTTCGGTGGCGGCACCAAACATCGGGGGCCTGACTTCAGCCGGCAACACTTCCGCTGCGGCAACGGGCGGCCCTGCGACACAGCCCCCCGGTGCGAACAAGCCGCCCGCTCAGGCTCAGGATGTGGCCTCGATCATCACCGTCGAAGTCATCGGTTACGGCGGCGATGACGACGGGCAGTCGGACGAGGAAAAGAAGCGGAAGAAGCCGGCGGGCGTGCAGTAGCCGGGCGGTCCCGCAGGCCCTGTGCCTGTCAGTGGGCGGGCTTGAGCGGGATGCGCATGGTGAACACGGTTTCGATTCCCGGCGTGCTGCGCAATTCCACGTTGCCGCCATGGGCTTCGATGGCGCGCTTGACGATGGAGAGGCCCAGGCCCGTGCCCTTGATCTCCTGGGAGTGATGCTTTGCCCCGCGGTAGAAGCGTTTAAAGACGTAGGGAACATCATGCGCGGCAATGCCCACGCCATTGTCAGCCACGATGAGGAGGATGGCATCCGCCTGCCATTCGCCGGTGACCGTGAGCTGCAGGCCCGTGCGCGCATTTTCCTTGATGGCGTTCTCGATGAGGTTGGTGAAGATCTGGTCCCAGTAAAAGCGGTCGCCATGCAGCGTGCCCCCGTCGGGCGGGAAGTTCAGGCGAATCTTGGGATGGCGGGCCTCAATGATGGGGGTGAGGTGCTCCAGCACGTCCTGCACGCACTCGCGGACGTTGAAGGGTTCGATCTTCAGCAGGGCCGAGCTGCTTTCCAGCCGCGAGATGGTGAGCATGTCCTCGACGATGCGGGCGATGCGTTTGCCATGCTTGTCCATCACGTCCAGGCAGCGTTGGGCAACGGCGGGATCTTCGAGGCCGCCGCCCTGCAGGGTTTCGATGTAGCCGTTGATCATCGTCAGCGGCGTGCGCAGCTCATGCGAGGCGTTGGCGACAAAATCCTTGCGGATCTGCTCGGTCACCACGCGATCGGTGATGTCCTCGATCATGATCCACACGCCATGGCCCAGCGGGCCTGGAAGGGGGGCGGCTTCCGCCACATAGATGCGCTCCTGCATCGTGCCGGTGAGCCGGCGCAGCCTGCGGGTGCAGGGCGAGTTGGAACGCAGCGCCTCGTGCGCCAGGGCGTCGATCTCGTGGTCGCGGATTTCTTCGATCAGCTTCCGGCGCGAGGCTGGCGAGGTGCCGGGATAGAGATTGCCGATGGCGCGGTTTGCGAACTGGATGGTGAAGTCCGGCCCGGTGACCAGCACGCCATGCCTCAGCTCGTTGAACATGGTTTCGTACAGCACGCAAAGCTGGGTCTGGCCGGCGAGGGTCGCCTTGCTTGCATGCAGGGCCTTGACCGGCGGCAGCAGGGCGGCTAGCTCGCCCGGCACCCGGGCGTCCGGCTCATCAATCAGGTCGCGTCCGCGCAAGGCGGCCTCGAGGGCCGCCACTCCGGCCTGCCAGGCGCGGTGCTGTTTGTGTTCGCGGTGTGCGAACCAGGCTGCCGCAAGCGCGGCACCGGCAGCCAGCAGTTCGGCGATCATGCGGCAGGCGCCGTGGGGAGGGTGAGCTGGTAGCCCCGTCCGCGAATGGTTTCGATGGCTTCACCGAAGGCACCCAGTTTTTCGCGGAGGCGCTTGATATGGGTGTCGAGCGTGCGCGTGTTGGTGTCGTCATGGTAGCCCCACACGTTGGTGAGAAGTTCGCCTCTGGCGTGCAGGGTGTTGGGGTTGTCCATGAACAAGGCCATCAGCTTGTACTCGGTGAGGGTGAGGTCCAGCGTCTGCCCGGCAACATAGAGGGCCATGTTTTTCTTGTCGAGATGGAAGGGGCCCAGACGCAGCTCGCTTACCGTGGTCACCTTCTGGGTGCGGCGCAGCACGGCCTGGATGCGCAGCAGCAGCTCGCGCGGGCTGAAGGGCTTGGTGAGGTAGTCGTCGGCGCCGGTTTCGAGCCCCGCGATGCGGTCGCCCGTCAAGCCGCGGGCGGTGAGCATGATCACCGGAATGCTGCGTGTTTTGGGTTCGGCCCGCAACTGGCGGAACACGCCGATGCCATCCAGGCCGGGAAGCATCAGGTCGAGCACGATCAAATCCGGCTCATGCTGGATGGCGGCTCCGAGCGCCCGCAGGCCGTTGCCCACTGCGAACACCTCGTGGTCTTCGCGCTGCAGGTGCAGGGTGATGAGATTGATGATGTCGCGTTCGTCGTCAACCAGTAGGATGCGGCTCATGGTAAGGGATCAGGCGGTGTTCCCTGGCAGTCAGGAACATTCGCCGATACCTGTAACGCAATGCCGGGTCCTTGGCTAGCCCGAGGACTCGGCATTGCAAAAATAGGGTGGGGGAGTCCGCAACTCAGGACCAGAGAGGCGCGGGATAATCGCCCGCGCTCACCAGCTTCTGGATACTCGCCACAACGTCCTGTTTGTCTTCAGGATAGGTGACGCCGAACCACTTGCTGGTGGTGGGCAGCACGCGCACGTCCGCCTTGCCTTCGCGGATCAGCACGTCCACCACCTTGGGCACGTAGCACTCGGATTTCTGCTCCTTGCCTTCCTTTTCGAGGAAGGTGACGAAAGCCGCGCGAAGCTGGCCAAAAATCGCCGGGGTGAAACCCCAGAAGTTCATCGACACGGGCTCGTCGCCGGTCAGCGGCACATAAGCGCCCTCCACCTCACGGTTCTCCGCTCCGGCATCGGTCTTGAAGATCTTCGTCATTTCAGTGACGGAGGTGAGCAGGTTCTCCGCATCCGCCGTGCACACGCCGCGCGCCACGCTGCCGTGCTCCGAGAGCGTGTTGCTCAGCTTGAAGCCCACCATGCAGTACTGGTCCTTGCCGTTGGCGGTGGCAGCCGCGCTTTGCAGGTGCTGGCAGATCGAGGCAAAGGCGTCGCGCCCATAGAAGTCATCCGCATTGATCATCACGCAGGGCTCATTGATGAGGGACTCGGCGGCGAGCATCGCGTGGGTGGTGCCCCAGGGCTTGGTGCGGCCTTCGGGAACGTTGAAACCCTCGGGCAGATCATTGATGTCCTGAAAAGCGTATTCCACCCGGATCTCCTGGTCGAACTTCGCGCCCACCTGCTGCCGGAACACGTCCTCAAAGTCACGGCGGATGACGAAGACCACCTTGCCAAAGCCCGCACGGATCGCGTCAAAGACGGAGTAGTCGAGCACGGTTTCCCCGCAGGGGCCCATGGGGTCGATTTGCTTGAGACCGCCGTAACGGCTGCCCATGCCGGCAGCGAGGATGAGAAGAGTAGGCTTCATGTTGGGTTGGAAAAAGAGGCGGCAAAGGTCCGTTGGAAGCGCCGGGCGTCAAGAGGGCAAACGCTTTAGCGGGCGGTGCCGGCTTTTGAAGTTGAACGCAAGCCTTGGGCCGTTATTGTCAACACGGCATGATTGCGCTCACTCAGCTCTCGAGCATTCGGAACGCCAAGGCGTTCCATCTGGCGCGTTGGGAGGAGGTGTATGCCGATGCCGATTTGCAACGCTGGCCAGGAAGGGTCGAGACCAATCGTTTTGGACAAGTCGTCATGATGCCGCCACCAGGTTTTTCTCACACCTCACACCTCGCGCCAGTCGGGCATTTTTCGCGAGATGCTCACCCGCCTTCCGCATGGCCGCACTTTGGCTGAATGCGCCGTGCTCACGAGCGATGGAGTGAAGGGGGCGGATGTCGCCTGGATCACGGAGGCCAGGATCAAGCGCGGGCTCAAAGGCGAGGTGCTCACTCTCGCACCGGAGATCTGCGTGGAGGTCGTCTCGCCGAAGAACACTCGGCAGGAGATGGAAACCAAGCGCGCCCTCTACTTCGAAGCCGGCGCTGACGAGGTATGGATCTGCGACCCGAAAGGCTCCCTGCATTTCTTCACCAAAGGCAGTGAAGAAGCGGAGGCCAAGGCATCGGCGCTGTGTCCTTCCATGCCGAAGAAGGTTCAAAGCTGATCTCGCCCAAGGCACCGCGCACTTGGGAGCGCACCTGCTCTACTTTCTCCTTGGCGGGCGCGGGCGGTTCAGCTAATCCTTGGCTTCCACTCCAACCATCCACCTCCTTTCCTATGCCCCACGTCAAGACCAATGGTATCAGCATGTACTACGATGAACGCGGCTCCGGCGATCCGCTGATCTGCATCATGGGCGTCACCGCCCCCGGCGGCGTCTGGGACGCCCACGCGCAGGCCTGGGAGAAGCACTTCCGCTGCATCCTCGGCGACAACCGCGGCGTGGGCCTCACCGACAAGCCTGAAGGCCCCTACACCACCGCCATGATGGCCGATGACTACGCGGGCCTCATGGACTCGCTGGGCATCAAGAAGGCCCGCGTCGTGGGCTGTTCGCTGGGCTCGGTTGTGGCGCAGCAGCTTGCCTTGCGTCATCCTGAGAAGGTGCAGTCCGCGATATTGATGTGCACCTGGGCGCGCCAGGACCGCTTCGGCCTCTACACCTGGCAGCACCTGCAGAAGTGCAAGGCCTCCATGCGCCCGGAGGACTTCATGCACTACGTGCAGATGCTCATCTTTACCAAGCCCTGGTTCGACAACGACGACTGCTGGAACAACATGCAGGCCGGCCTCAAGGAAGCCGCCACC
>CAINXC010000144.1 GCA_903854655.1 uncultured Verrucomicrobiota bacterium
CCCAAGCACTCTCCCCTTCCGAGCATTCCGCCGACCCATGGCCACCCTTTCTGACATTCTCAACGCCGAAGACATCGCGCCGCTGCAGCACCTGCAGCTTTTTGCGCGCACGGTGGTCGAGGGGTTCACCACGGGGCTGCACGCTTCGCCGCACAAGGGTTTCAGCGTCGAGTTCCGCCAGCACCGGCCCTACGTGCAGGGGGATGAGATCCGCCGCCTGGACTGGAAGATCTTTGGCCGCAGCGACCGCTTTTACATTCGGGAGTACGACGAGGAAACGAACCTGCGCGCCACCATCCTGCTCGATGCCAGCGGCAGCATGGGCTATCGCGGGCAGGGCGGGGTGGAGAAGTTTGACTATGCGCGCAAGCTTGCCGCCTCGCTCGCCTACCTGCTGATGAGCCAGCAGGATGCGGTGGGTTTGGTCACCTTTGACAACAAGGTGCGCGACATGATCCCCAACCGCACGCGCATTACCCACCTGCACCAGATGCTGGAGTGCATGATCAGGACCGCGCCGGGGGCTGAAACAAGCCTGGCGGGCGTGCTTGAATCGCTGGCCGGGCGGTTGAAACGTCGCGGCCTGCTGATCCTGATCTCAGATTTTTTTGACGACGTGCCCGCGCTCATGCGCGCCGTGGGCATCCTGCGCCGCAAGGGGCATGAGCTGCTGGTGTTCCAGCTCTGGGATCGTGATGAACTGGAGTTCCCGTTCTCGAAATGGTCGCGCTTCGAGAACCTGGAAAATGTCGAGGACCACCTCATGCTGGACCCTGCCGTGATCCGGCAGAGCTACCTGAAGGTGCTGGCCGAGTTTCGCCAGAGTCTCAAGGACGGTCTGCTCAAGCACGAGGTGGACGTGGTGGAGATGCAGACCGATCAGCCGCACGCCCTGGCCTTGAAGGAATATTTGGCGCTGAGGATGAGACGATGAAGCGATTGCGGATTGCGGATTGCGGATTGAGGATTGGCGGAGGCAGCTCCGACTCAATCTCCGCCGCCATGCATTTCGTTGCCGATTTCGTCATTCAGACCGGGCAACTGGTTTGCCCAATCCGCAATCCGCAATCCGCAATCCGCAATGGGAAGGGTCCAAAACCGGAATGACCTTCCTGAACGGCATTCTCCTGGCGGGCGCCGGGGCTTTCCTGATCCCGCTGATCATCCATCTGCTCAACCGCAGGAAGGTGACCGTGGTGAAGTGGGGGGCCATGCATGTGCTGCAGGCGGTGATCAAGCAGAAGAAGCGCAACATCAAGATCGAGCAGTGGCTGCTGCTGGCGGTGCGCATCGCCATTCCCATCGTGCTGGCCTTGTGCCTGGCGCGGCCCGTTCTCTCGGCGCTCAGCTCGCTGCCGGGCTTTGGCAAGACCTCGCTGGTGGTGCTGCTGGATGACTCCTTTTCGATGCGGGCACCCAGCGCGGGCGGATCGCCCCTGGAGCAGGCCAGGCAGGCCATTCAGCGCATGACGGATGAGCTGCCGCGCGGTTCGGACGTGCAGGTGGTGCTGGCCGGGGGAACGCCGCGAACGATGCTTGATCAATCGACCACGCAACTCGATCTGCTGCCGAAATCACTGGCCGACACCGCTTCGCTTTCGGGCCCTCTGTCGGCGAACGATGCCTTCCAGGCGGCTGCGGCGGTGCTTGGCAAGGTCAACAGCGGTGCCCGTGAGGTGGTGCTGATGAGCGATTTCCAGCAATCGGATTGGAAGGCCTACGCGGAGGGTGCATCGCTGCCCGCACTGGAGACGATGCTGAAGCAGGAGCCGAAGCCGATGCTGACCTTTTTCCGCCTGAACAATGACATCACCGAGAACCTGAGCGTTGCCTCGCTGGAGTTGTCGGCGCTGGTGGCGGCGGAAGGGCAGCCGGTGGGGGCGCGCGTGCGGGTGAGGAATCACGGCAAGCGGCTCTGGCAGGACGTGGCCCTGCATTTGGAAGCGGACGGCTCGCGGCTGCGCACCACCCGCATCACGGTGCCTGCGGATGGCGAGGTCACCATGTCGTTTACCCATGCTTTCGACAAGGTGGGCGATCATTCGCTGGGCGTGCGGCTGGAAGGCGATGCATTGACGGAGGACAACGCCGCGCAGGCCATAGTGCATGTGCGTCATCAAATCAACGCGCTGCTGGTGGACGGCCATCCGGGCAACGAGCCGCTCTCCGGTGCAGCGGATTTCCTGGAGCTCGCCCTCTCGCCCAACCTTGCCGCCGCTGCCAGTTCCAAGGACCTGATCATTACCACCAAGGTGGATGAGAAGCGGCTGCGCAAAGACGATTTCAACGGCAAGGAAGTGGTTATTTTTGCCGATGTGGCGCGGCCGCTGGGGGGGCGCATGGCAGAACTGGAAAAGTTCGTCAAGGAGGGCGGGGGACTGCTGGTCTTCGCCGGTCCCACCTGCGACATCACGGCCTACAACCGCGACTTCTACCGCAATGGCGAAGGCCTGTATCCGGCGAAAATCAAGGGCTACGGCAGCATCAGCCCTGGTGAGAATCCGGCGCGCATCCTGATGCAACGCTTCACCCATCCCGCCACCGCTTATTTCAATGATGCGCGCGGCGGCCGGCTGCAGGACGCGGAATTTCACAACTGGTTCCAGTTTGAAATGAAGGGCGATAAGGTGAAGCCTTTCCTCACCCTTGATCGGGGCGTGCCCCTGTTCATCGAAAAAGCCTATGGCCGCGGCAAGGTGATTGCCTCCGCGACCTCCGCCAACCCGGAGTGGACGAACTTGCCGCTGCAAATGGTGTTCGTGCCTCTGCTGCAGCGAATGGTCAGCCATCTCGCCACCCAAAATGGCGCCGCCAGCGCGCAGTTGGTCGGCCAGCCTGTGCGCTTTGGCATCAAGAACGGCAGGGGCGATGAGAGCTTTGAGATGACTGATCCGGCGGGCAAGATCAGCGAAGTGAAGGCCCACAAGGAGAACAATGGCATCGTGGTCGAGTCCCCGCCCACCCGCGAGCCCGGCATTTACGATGTGAAGGCCAAGGGCGGCGCGGAGGTCCAGCACTTCGCTTTCAACGTCAATCCCGCCGAGTCTGATTTGAAGCCGCTGCCCGCCAGCGAAGTGAAGAAGATCGCCGAGCGCCAAGGGGCCGCTTTTGTTGAGAATTTCGATGCCTATCAGCGAGTGGACCGCTCGCGCCGGCATGGGATGGAACTGTGGCAGCCCTTCCTGCTGGCGCTGCTGGTGCTGTTGTTTTTTGAGGTGCTGTTACAGCAGAGGATCGCGAGGCCATGACCCCCACCACCGAAACCACTCTCCGCTTCACTGGCGACTGGCCCCTGCTGCCCGTCGTCGCAGTGGCGCTGGGGTTGTCGCTGCTCATGCTCTGGCTGTACCGGCGGGAAATCCGGTTTCATTCGGAGCGGCTGGCCTGGCTGCCCGGGGTGCTGCGCTCGCTGGCGGTGTTTATCATCGTTCTGGCTCTCTCGGGCCCGGTGGTGCGGCACGTTACCACGATGCGCCAGCTTGGCCGCGTGGTCATCGCCCTGGATGCCTCCGCCAGCATGAAGCTCACGGATGAGGTGGCGCGCCCGGCCGGCAGTCTTCAGCCGCCCGCCTCGCGCTGGCAGCGCGCCCAGGACATCCTGTTCAAGGGCAGCCAGCCGCTGCTGGCGAAGCTGGCCGAGACTTCGGATGTGGAGCTGGTGGCATTGCGCGGACCGGCGGTGCAGCGGCTCTGGTGGCGCAGGCAGCAGGGCAAGGACACCTCGGGAGACATGCCCACACGGCTGGATTTGCAGCCCGACGCAACCATCACCGATCTTGACCAGGCCCTGCGCGAAGCACTGGGGCCGGCCACCTCCGGCAGCGCCCTGGTGGTTCTGACCGACGGCCAGCACAACGCCCCTGGTTCGCCGGAGGAGTTCAGCGCTTCCTTGAAGGAAAGCGCGGTGCCGCTCTTCCCAGTAGGATTTGGCACCGAGGTGCCACCTGCGGATTTGTCCGTTGTCGATGTTTCCGCGCCTGAGGCAGTGTTCACGGCTGAGCGGGTGGAAGGCATCATCTCCACCCGCGATTCGATGCCTGCCGGGCTGCCCGGTTCCCTGCGCATTGTCAGCCAGGGCAAGCTGTTGTGGGAGCAACCCTTCACGACCGATGGCAAGGGCGAGCGGCGCTTCAATTATAGCTTCCTGATGAAGGACATGCCTGCTGCGCCTGCGAATCAGGCGGACAAGAATCTGCGCCTGTTCACTGCCGTCATCGGCGTGAGCGGAGACAAGGCTTCGCTGGAAAAAACGCGTGCCAACAACACCCGCGAAGTCGCTCTGCACCTGCTGCAAAAGAAGCGCAAGCTGCTCATGCTCGACGGGCGCGCGCGCTGGGAAACGCGTTACGCCCACAACCACTTCGAGCGCGATGAACGCTGGAGCGTGGTTACCGCCTTCGATGATTATGGCAACGGCACGGGCAATTCCCTGGCCAATGCATTTCCGAGCACCAAGGACGACCTGTTCACCTATGACTTGGTGGTGGTGGGCGATTTTGCCCCCTCAAGGCTGAAGCCGGAACAGATCGAATGGCTCAACGAGTTCGTGGAGAAACGCGGTGGCGGCCTGATCTTGATCGACGGCGCACGCGGCCACCTGCGCGAGTGGTCCAAATCCAAGGCTTCAGGGCTGATTCCTGTGGAATGGAAGGGCGACCCCAAGGGTGTGCAAGGCCCGCTCACCTGGCATCTGACGGAGCAGGCGAGCCGCGCCACCGCGCTGCGGTTGAGCGATTCGCCCAGCGCCAACGCCAGCCTTTGGCCCACGCTTCCGCCTTCCATGTGGGGTGCCACCGTGACGGCCCTGCCTGCCGCCGAGGTCCTGGCCACGCTCAACACCCCGGCGAAGCAAACGACACCCGCCTTTGTGTTCCGCCCGGCCGGTGCGGGCGCCGTGCTGTACATCGCCAGCGACGAGCTGTGGCGCTGGCGTTATCAGGTGGCCGATTTGTATCATCAGCGTCTCTGGGTGCAGCTCGCCGCCTGGATCGCCGCACCGCCTTTCCAGGCGGAAACCAAGCAAGTCGCCATCGGCACCGACCACCTGCGCTACGCGGCGGGCGAGCAGAGCGAGATCCGCGTGCGCCTGCGCAATGCGGCGGGTGAAATTGTGGCGGATGCGCATCCGCGCGCCTTCCTCATTCATGAAGGCGCGGATGCCGCCACCCTGGAGCTTGAGGCCGATCCCACCCATGCCGGGGTGTATCGCGCCATGACGCCGCCGCTGAAGGCGGGTGAATGGCAGATCGCGGTTGCCGAAAGCCCCAGCACCTCGCGAAACGACCTGCGCCTGACCTTGCGCGTGGCCGACACCGGCAACCAGGAACTGGCCACGCTTACCATGAACCGTCCGTTGCTCGAAACCATGGCGCGCAACGCCAACGGGCGTTTCCTGCGCGAAGAGCAGGCCGGTGAACTCCCCAGCCTGCTGCAAGCCCTGGACCGCAAGCAGACCGTGACGCGGGAAACCATCCTGTGGTCAAGCTGGTGGTGGCTGGGCCTGGTCATCGCCCTGCTGACGGCGGAGTGGATCATGCGCAAGCGGCTGCGGATGGTGTAGGGGCATGCTCAAAAGCAAAGCAGGCGAAAGCTTTGCATCTGTGGCACCGTCTCACACATCCTCATGAAGACTCTTGCCCTGTCCTGCCTCGCCGCCCTCATTGCCTTCACCCCCGGCTTTGCTGCCGACACCAAGCCCGCACCCAAGGCGAAGCGCGGGCCTGATCCTTCGCTTGTGAAGATCGAGGACGTGGCGGGTTTGCCTCGCGTGCTGCTAATCGGAGACTCGATTTCCATGGGCTACACGCTGCCGGTGCGGGAGCTGCTCAAGGGCAAGGCCAATGTGCACCGCATTCCCACCAATGGCGGACCGACGACCAATGGCCTGGCAAACCTGAGCAAGTGGCTGGGGGATTCGAAATGGGATGTGATCCATTTCAACTGGGGCCTGCACGACCTGAAGTACATCGGCGCCGACCCCAAAGTCCTCGCTGATCCCAAGGCTGAAGGCAGTCACCCGCAGGTGCCTGTGGCCGACTATGAGAAGAACCTCACCACGCTGGTGACGCAATTGAAGGCCACAGGTGCGAAGCTCATCTGGTGCAGCACCACCCCTGTGCCCGAAGGCTCGCAAGGTCGTGTCGCAGGTGATGAGGTGAAATACAACGAAGCCGCCGCCCGTGTCATGAGCGCCGCAGGCATCCCCACCGACGACCTTTGCGCCCATGCCGCCGCCAAGATCAAGGACGTGCAGTTGCCTGCGAACGTCCATTACACTGCGGACGGCTACAAGTACCTGGCGGAAAAGGTGAGCGCCGAGATTGAGAAAGCGCTGCCCAAGCAGTAGCTTCGCCCTCATGCCACCTGTTTCTGCTGACGACAAGCCTCGCTGCGCCTGGTGCCTGGGCAGCGAGATCTACATCCGCTACCATGACGAGGATTGGGGCGTGCCGGAGCGGGATGACCAGCGGCTGTTTGCCAAGCTCATCCTGGATGGTGCTCAGGCGGGGCTGAGCTGGATCACCATCCTCAAGAAGCGCGACAGCTACTACCGCGCCTTCGATGGCTTCGACCCTGAGAAGATGGCGCACTACAACGAGAAGAAGGTCGCAGCATTGCTGGCGGATCCAGGCATCATCCGCAATAGGCTCAAAGTCGCCGCCGCGATCACCAACGCCCAGTCCTATCTCAAGCTGCGTGAGGAGGAGGGGAGCTTCTCGGACTTCCTCTGGCAGTTCGTCGGTGGCAGGACCAAACATAACAATTGGAATGATGCCACCGGCATTCCCGCCAGCACTCCGGAATCAGATGCGATGAGCAAAGCCTTGCGCCAGCGCGGCTTCAAGTTCGTCGGCAGCACCATCTGCTACGCCTTCATGCAGGCCGTTGGCATGGTCAACGACCATCGGGAGGATTGCTTTCGGTATCGGGAGCTGAGGTGACCCGCAGAGCCTGGGCCAGTTAATTGGTTCGATTGTGCCCATGATACGGCGGATCTACCCGAAGGGTAGCCCGTGAGTAGCCGGGGGTGATGGCGAGTCTCACGAGCCAAACCCCCGGATAGAACGGAGGCGATCAACCACGAAGTGGTTGCCCAATCTCGTTGCGCGGCCCCAATGCCAGGTGATGGGGCTACCGCTTCGCGGTAGAGCATGGGACCGCGCGGTCCGTAGGTTTGCTCGCTGAGACTCGCTTCACCTACGGCTATTCGTGGGCTACACTTCGGGTAGAACTGCCGAGCGGTGGGTTGTGGATGAGCCCACCATTGGGCCTCTAAACCGTCACCCGTTCAGGGTCGAAATGACCAAAGCTGATGTCATAGCCATCCTCATCCTGGATGCCGAATTCGCGGCAGCCATACGGCTGATCGCAGGGGCCGTAATCAATGGTGGCACCGCGCTCCACGAACTCGCGGTGCAGGGCATCGGCATCGCTGACCCAGAAGTAAACGTTGCTGGTTTTGTCGCGGACGGTCCAGTGGGGGATCACATGTTTCGCCTCGGCCTCTGCCAGCATCAGATTGCATCCATCCCGGTGGACGATGCAGAAGCTCGGCGGCTCGCCGTAAAAGCGATCGCAGGCAAACCCGAGCTTCTCCTGGTAATGTCGTGCGGAGGCGGCGACATCCTTGACCAGAAGCACGGCGGCGGTGGAGGTGAGTTTGGCGGGATTTGTCATGATGAAATTTTGGTCACGATTTGCGACCTTCGGCCACGTCGATGTAGTGGCCCATGGTGGTGATGTCGTCGCGGTCGGCCAGACCGCTTTCGGCCTTCCACCGCGCAAGCAGTCGCGAGGCCCTGTCGTCCCTGCCGATTTTGGCGGCGAATTGCTGCCACACCATCTTGTCCACATCGTTCAACGGCCGCCCATGCTGTTCGCACCATTGCAGGATCTCTTCATCCGAACCGCCTTCCAATACGCGCGCCTTCAGGTCCTCATAGTTCAGGTGCAGAAAGCCGCAGAGCCACAGGTCCATGCCCTTGCCCAGATTGGCATGCAAATCCTCCCACAGCCTGCCCTGGGCATGCAGGCGGATCTTCGCCAGCATGCGCGGGAAATAGGCGAGGCCCGCCACCTCATCGGCAGGACTGCACGGCAGGCTCGCTGGATCGGCAGGGGAGGCCATGGCGGTTAGGGTGAGGTTAAGGCAGCCTGCCTTCGTCCACATCAATGTAGTGTGGCATGGTCACAATGTCATCGCGATGAGCCAGGCCGCTTTCGGCTTTGCGCGAGGCCAGCCGGGGGGTGAGTTCGTCATTCCAGGCCATCTTTTTGTAGAAGTTGTTCCACACATGCTTGTCGGTGTCGTTCAAGCGGCGGCCATGCTCCTGGCACCACTCGAAGATCTCCTCATCCGTGCCGCCCTGCAGCACCCTGGCGGTGAGGTCGGCGTGCGAGACGTGGAGAAAACCGCAGCAGGTGGCGTCGTTGGCGATGCCCAGGTTGGCGATCAGATCCTCCCAAAGCTTGCCTTGGGCATGGAGCCGGATCTTGGCAATCATGCGAGCGAAATAAGTGATGCCGCAAACCTCGTTGAGAGGGCTGCAGGGGAGAGTCGAGGGATCAATGGGCGCAGGCATGATTAACGGCTTGCCGTGGTGAAAGGATTTGTCAACTGGCGCGAGGGGCTGTTACGGGCTTGTCGTCATCTCTGGCTTCAGCCGCACAAATGATTGCAGCGCCGCCTGCCAGACGAAGTCTGCGGGGCCGCTCTTGCCCGCTTTGGCGCGCTGCGCATAGTCTTCCGGAGTGAAACCGTCATAGTGCCAGACCCACCCGCAGGCCATGGCGCGTGATTCGCGCAGGAACACCTCCAGCTCCTGAATGGGGCAGCTCATGGGAAAGGTCTCCTCGATCAGCACCGGCTTGCCGTGCCCGGCGCATTCGCTCAACGCCTTGCGGACTTCGTCCGGCTTCTTGGTGTCGGGATAGAGATGGATGCTGAGGAAATCCACATGCGGGGCGACGTCCTTGGGGACAAAACCGAACAGGTGGCCCCAGCCCTTGACCCAGGGCAGCATGCCCACTGTGATCATGTGTTGCTTGTCCTTCTCACGGATGGCGGCGCTGAGGGTGTCAATCCAAGTGCAGGCGAGGTCGGTGCGCTGGCGTCCGGCAAGATCGCGCGAGATGCTTTGCAGGAAATCGAGGCCGCCGAGGGTTTTGCCGGAGTACCACTTCCCGTCCGGTCCTGAGGGGACCATGGGCTCGTTCATGAGGTCGTAGCAAAAGATGGCGTTGCTGCCCTTGCAGGTTTCCGCGATGGCGCGCCAGAAGACGCCTTGCGCGGCCCAGCGGGCCTTTTCATCCATCGCGTCATACCACGGCGGCACATCCGCCGTTCGATAGCAGGCCAGGCCGGTGAGGTCGAGATAGAGGCCGATTTCTTCGGCCAGCGCCACGAGCCGCCCAAGCTTCGCCAGCGCTGCGGCGTTGGACTTGTCCGAAGCCTGCATGAACTTGCCGAACTGCAAATGCACGCGGACCACGTTCGCGTCCAGGCCGGCGATCTTGTGGAAGTCCTGCACCACGGTGTCCCACTCCTTGTCCCAAAAGTCCTCGATCAGCCTGCCAGAGTTGCCATAGTTCACCCCCCAGGGCTGAAAGGCATGGCCGGAGGGCTGCTGGACGAAGCCTTTGCCGTCCGCGGACACCGCGACGCGCTCAAGCGCGGCATCGGCGACACCTGCGGAAAGAAGAGTCACGATCAGCCAGCCGAGTTTCATGACTCGAATCGTGACTGAATCACTGTGGAAGCACAAGTTTTGCGTCGTCGAAGACAGGTTGGCCCCGGCCCTGCGTTTTCATTGCCCATCCATGAGACGACTCCTTACCGCGCTGCTTGCGCTGACTTCGCTGCTCCAGGCGGCGCCACGGCCCAATATTTTGTTCCTGTTCAGCGACGACCAGCGGGCAGACACGCTCAGCATTCTGGGCAACCCGAACATCCACACGCCCACGCTGGACCGGCTGGCGCAAGGCGGCACGCTGTTCACCCGGGCCTATTGCATGGGCTCACAGCAGCCGGCCGTGTGCATGCCCTCACGAGCGATGCTGATGAGCGGGCGCACCCTGTTTCACATGGACCAGACGCTCAAGGGCCAGGGCACATGGCCGGAGGTCCTGGGCAAGGCAGGCTACACGACTTTCATGACCGGCAAGTGGCACAACGGCCCGGAGTCAGTGCTGCGCTCCTTCCAGCAGGGAAAGAACGTGTTCATGGGCGGGATGGGCAATCCCTACAAGCTGCCAATCCAGGAAATTTCGGGTGATCACAAGCTGGTGAACAAGCACCTGAGCGGCGAGCATTCGGTGAAGCTGTTTGCCGATGCGGCGGTGGAGTTTTTGCAGAAGCAAAAGGGTGAGAATCCGTTCCTTTGCTACGTGGCCTTCAACTGCCCGCATGATCCGCGCATCGCACCCAAGTCGTATCGCGACAAATTCGTCGGTCACGAGCCACCGCCGCCGCCCAATTTTCTGCCGGAGCACCCGTTCAACAACGGCGAGATGGTCATCCGTGATGAAGAGCTCGCGCCCTGGCCGCGCACGCCGGAGATCGTGAGCCAGAATCTGGCGGACTACTATTCCTACATCGAGTTTATGGACGACCAGATCGCCCGCATCCTGGAAGCATTGAAGGCCACGGGGCAGATGGACAACACCATCATCGTCTTTTCCAGCGACCACGGTCTGGCCATTGGCAGCCATGGCCTGTTCGGCAAGCAAAACCTGTATGATCACTCGATGCACGCTCCGCTGATCATTGGTGGGCCCGGTGTTCCGAAAGGAAAGAAGACCGACGCCATGTGCTACCTGCTGGACATCTTTCCCACGCTCGGGGAGCTTGTGGGTGTGGCCGGGCCGGATGGCAGCGAAGGGCGCAGCCTGGTGCCGGTGATCACGGGTAAAACCACGACCCATCGTGACACCATTTTCACGGCCTACCGCTCCGTGCAGCGGGCGGTGCGTGATGACCGATGGAAGCTGATTGCGTACCCGCAGATCAACAAGGTCCAGCTCTTCGATTTGCAGACCGATCCCATCGAAATGCACGACCTGTCCGCCGATGCGACCCATGCGGGCGAGCTGAAGCGGATGATGACCTTGCTCAAGGAGATGCAAGCCAGGGAGGGCGACACGCAGGAGCTGACCACTGACAAACCGCAGCCGCTGAATTTTGACTTCAGCACGGTGAAGCGCGACCCCAAGGCCACCGGCATTGAGTGAAGCCGTCTTCGTCATTGCGCAATTCCCCCTGACGGACAATCATACGGGGTGCTTTTACACCATCGTGACAAGGGGCATAGGCAGTGCCAAAGTACAACATTGACATGAATTGGATCACTGGAGACTGGCACAAGCTGCTGGGCGCACCATGGGCGGAAATCGCGCTGACTTTTGTGGCGGTTTTTTGCGGCGCTGTCATCGGCGTCGAGCGTGAGCGCAAGGACAAGCCAACGGGCACGCGGACCTTGACGCTGGTGTGCCTTGGCTCGGCCGTTTTCACGATGGCCTCGGCCATGGTTTGTTCCGATGGGAAAATTGCGGCCCAGATCGTGTCCGGCATCGGGTTCCTCGGCGCGGGGGCGGTGATACACGGACGCTTTGGTGTCACCGGGCTCACCAGCGCCGCGACCATTTGGGCCGTGGCCGCCATCGGCATGCTCGTCGGCGTGGGTTACGCTGGCGGCGGCCTGGCGCTGAGCTTGCTCATTCTGTCCCTGCTGACGGTGATTTCGGCCATTGAACAGCTGCTTCTCGGCCCTTGCCGGTATGCTGTGGTGAAATTGGCGATGAAGACTGATGGCGGCAAGACGATGATCAAGGTGGGGGAGCTGCTTGATGAGTTTCACATGGCGTCGTCAGCCTGCACGTTGCTTGACGCCACGCCGGAAAGCACGCAGATCGCCCTTCGCTACTGCTGCTCGCACGCGCATCATCGTGCCGTGCTTGCGCCGCTCGCAGAGATGGCGGAGATCACGGCGATGCATCGCGAAGGGGAGGAATTGCTGCACCGCCCCGAGAGGTAGCGCAGGGCCTCAATACGCCAGCGCTGCGGCATTGCTGGTTTCGGCGAGCTGCTCCAAACCCTCGTATTCCTGGCCGATGCCGAAGCCCTTGTCCAGGCTGCCCGCCACCTCTGCCAGGTGGATTTCAAGCTGTTCCACACAGGCTTCCAGGCCTTTGCCTGCCTGCCCGGAAGCGAGGAAGGGAAGAGCGGCCTGAAGGCAGGCGATGAGACGCCCTTCGCTTACAAACGGCTCCAGCCCGTAGCCGATCATGCAGGCCAGCTTCTGGGCCTCGGGATCAAGCACGATGAGCACCAGGCGGTTGGAGCCGCCGCGCTCCACGGCACTGACCAGCCCGCCCTTGTTGAAAAGCCAGAAGGCATGCAACGCCAGGGCGATGTCGGGCGGCGGAGAGCTGACCACCACGGCGCAGCGCACCTGCGGGAAACGCCTCTCCAGCCGCGCCAGGCAGCGGCGCAACCCCCTGGTTTCCCCGCCGGAGAGTTCGCCCGCCATGTCTGTGACGTCCGCCTTCAGCGTGGGCGCAATGCCGACCAGTTTCTCCAGGGCAGGCAGTGAAAAGCCACACTGCGAACAGAGGCTGGCGGTTTCAAAGGTGGCTTCCTGGCAGGCGGGGCAGCGCATGTGCCTTGATGCTAAAGCAAACCGTGCCTGGTAGCAAGGAACCTGGAAGAGCGCGAGACAGACAAGATTGGACCACCTTCCAGCGTAGCCTACACCCACCATGAAGCTTCTTGCCTGTCTCGCCCTCATTCCCATGGCCCTGTCTGCCGCTGACGCTCCCAGGCTCGATCACACCGCGCCAGGGGCCAACGAGGCAAACGTGCCGCTTCCGGACAAGGCCAAGGGCCCGGGGGTTCGTTTCGTGGATCTGAACGGTGACGGCTACGATGACATCGTTTTCTCCAA
>CAINXC010000145.1 GCA_903854655.1 uncultured Verrucomicrobiota bacterium
AGCACCGTGGCCGACCTCTACAAATGCCGCTGGCAGATCGAGGTGTTCTTCAAGCAGATCAAGCAGACGCTGCAGCTCGCCGACTTTTTGGGCAACAGCGCCAACGCCGTGCGCTGGCAGGTGTGGATCGCCCTGCTGGTGTATGTGCTGCTGCGCTTCCAGGCCTGGGCATCGGGCTGGGGCAGCAGCTTCATCCGGCTGTGGGCAAGCGTCAGATCGGCCCTCTGGCTCAAAATCGACCTGGTGAGCCTGCTGCGATGGTATGGGACAGCTGGTGGCTGCTTCCGCCTGCTAGGCCAGCCTCAACAGGCCTACTTACCAGGGCTGGCCGGTGCGCCTGTGGGATAGCACCGCCGCCAAAAACAACAGAAAATGGGCGAACCCACCTCTCGAACTTAATCCCGCTTCTCCAAAAACACCCCACCATCAACGCCAGCTCAAGCCTCAGAGCCCCGCTCTCTGACGGCTATGGGATGGCTGTGGATTCTTCTCTTTTGCCTGCGCACTGAGAGCGGTCTGAATCTCTGCAAGAGTGGCCGATTCCGCCAGACCTAGCGCCCTTGCGAGTTCCGGCAGAATGCCAGTAAAGCCGCGCAGGGTAAAGACCTGCCAGCTCGCCTTCTCCATTTCCGGCACAGCGTAGGCTTGCAACAGCGATGTCTTGCCACAACCGGAGGGACTGTGCAGGAAGAAGAACGACTCCTCATTGGCAGCGGCAGCGCGGATGCGGTCGAGAGCCTCCTTATGGGCATGATCCGCGCGGGTGAAGGCCTTGCGATCTTCCTCCGTGGCCTCATACGGCGCGGTGCGAAAGTGATCGTGCTTGAACTTCAGTCGATCCTTCCCCACATCAGCCAAACGTTTCTCCAAGCTGGCGGTGCGCCACCGCCGCACGAGGACATAGATCACAGGCACCAGAACCGGACCGAAGGCGAAGACGAAGAGCCAAACCATGGGAACACCAGGGAACACATCGAGCCATTTGCGGGAAAGTGTCTGCCAGTTCCAGATCGCCCCAAGGATCGACCCCGCATAGGCCAGCATCAGAAGGAACAAAGCCCGCTGCTCCTTGAGCAGGTCCATGATTTCACCAGCGATCGACCTGGGCTTTGGCATTGAGAGCGACCTTCCCAACGATCCGAGTGAATGACAACTGTGATTTCACTAA
Source organism: uncultured Verrucomicrobiota bacterium (assembly GCA_903854655.1). Classification (GTDB taxonomy): domain Bacteria; phylum Verrucomicrobiota; class Verrucomicrobiia; order Verrucomicrobiales; family Verrucomicrobiaceae; genus CAINXC01. The sequence goes on from CAINXC010000145.1 coordinate 1,169, forward strand.
GATACGCAACCCGCTTGTGTCGGGTTTAGCTCCCGATCAACGGTGCTCATTAAGGATGATAAGCTTGGGCTTCGCTGTGGTTGCCACCGTTGCTCCACGACGCTGCCGCGCAAGGCCAGGGTGATGGGCTTTGGATTATTTCGCGGTCGTCGATACCCGCATCGCCTCGCGGAACTTTCCATAGATCACGTCAACATTGCCCCGGATTTGCGCGGTGCGTTTGGACCACTCCACCTCGGAGCCTTCCTTGATCACTTCAGCCCCGATGAGCTTTTGCCGCAGCAGCTCACCGCGTTGCGCTTGCTCACGCTTGTATTGGGGCCAGCTCATCTTGTAGTTGCGGCTTGCTTCAAGGGCGGCGCTGGTCACGCCCGTGGTGGCATCGGCCTGTTTCGCGGTGTACCCTGCATTCACCAGCGCGCGCGCACGTTCATCCAAGGCAGCGACCATGGTGTTGCAGAGCTGGTAGCCCAAGCTGTAGGCCTCAACACCGGCCCTGGGCTTTTTCTTGCCCTCGTCCGCCAGGTCTTCCCGCAAGCTGACAAGATTTTGACGGACGCCCGCCGGAATGGTCTCATCCAACGGCGCCAGCACCCAGTCTTCGGCGTTGAGCGCCTGCTGGGACAGGGTTTCGATGCGGGGCTGGTCGGGGGTGGCCGGGGCGGGCACGTTGCCATCCAGGACACGCATTTGCAGCTCCTTGAACTGCACCGTTTTAGGACTGGCGCGTTCAAAAAGATTGAAGCCGAACAGGCCGGTCTTCGGGTGCCTGGCTTCGTCAATCACATCCACCGTCTGCCTGCCGTTGACAAAGATTTGGATGTGATTGCCCGCGCACACAAGCCGGTAGTCATTCCAATCGTTCTGCCTGAACGCAGCGCGGAACTCGGCGTCCGTTCCCAGCAATCCTGTGATCGTGGTGTTGGCACGCCTGCCGTCTCTGGCACCATTGTGCACGGTGGCCTTCTCGCCAGCAAGAGCCAGAACCAAGGTCGGTCTCTCGGCGGGCGCAGGAAGGACAAAGTACAGCCCTCCGTTCAAACTGGCTTTCGAGTCCAGTCCAGAAAGGCGCTCCGCCCCGTTGTCCATTTCGCCGAAATAGCCGATGAGCCTGGAGGACCTGCGCGGGCCCGGGACATCCACCAGAGTGGCGCGAAAGCACACCCCAGTGGGCGTTGCGTCGGAGGATGACAGGGGTGTGAGCCTGTACTTGCAACTGAATTCGAAGTCCGAAACCGTTCCTTTCCATACCAAACATGAAGGCAGGATTTTGGTCTTGGGCAGGATGCTGCCCGTAATGGCTCCATCCTCGACCGACCATGAGTCGGGCGAGCCATCCCATCCCGTCAGGTCACGGCCATTGAAGAGATTGATGACCTCTGCGTGCACGCCTGGGGCGAAAAGCAGCACGAGGGCAATGAGCGGGTGACGGACGAGGGATTTCATGGAAAAGCGGTGCGTGTATGCAAAGGCAACTTCGAAATACAGTCACAAGGGTTGCAAAAAAAGCTGTGCACGAACATCTCAATCGACGGACCGGGCAATCTTTAGCCTGACTCTGGCAACTCGGGTCCGACCGGCAGGCAATCCTTCCCTTGCATCGGAAGACAGGCGGCGGCCCCAATCCCCATTGACCTCCCCCTCATGGCGAAAAGATTTCCTGAATTCGCTTCACTCAGTTTTTTGCCGCTTCTATGGTGGCCGCGCCATGCAAGTTCTCATCAAACACCTGTCCTCGGGTCGCAACCTCAGCCCCAAGCACATTGTCGAAGCCACCAGTTTCCTGACGGACCCCGCGCCCACGGCGGAGACCAAGGCGGCGTTCCTGACAGCGCTGGAAAGCAAGGGCGAGACGCCGGAGGAGATCGCCGGTTTTGTGACGGAACTGCTGAAGCTGGCGGTCGATCCGGGCATCGACGTCGCCAGCCTGCCCGGCCCGATGCTTGATGTGGTGGGCACGGGCGGTGACAAGCTGAACCTGTTCAACATTTCGACCACGGCGGTGTTCATCCTCGCAGGGGGCGGCGTGTGCATGGTGAAACACGGCAACCGCGGCATCACCTCCAAATCCGGCGGTGCCGACGTGCTGGAAGCCCTGGGGGTGAAGATCGACCTGCCGCCGGACAAGCTGGCACGCTGCGTGCGCGAGGTGGGCACGGCCTTTGTATTCGCCCCGCTGTACCACCCTGCGTTCGCCGCCGTCAAGGAGGCCCGGGCGCTGCTCGCCACCCAGGGCCGGCGCAGCATCTTCAACATCCTGGGGCCGCTGCTCAATCCGGCGAGGCCGGACTACCAGCTCGTGGGCGTGTTTGACCGCTCGCTCACCGGCCCCTTTGGTGAAATCCTGCAGAGGCTGGGTCGCAAGTGCGCCTGGGTGGTGCATGGCAGCGCCGGCGATGGCCGGGGCATGGATGAGCTGTCCACCCTGGACATGAACGAGGTGGTGCAGTTGAAGGATGGTGGGCTGAGCACGCTCACCGTCGATCCCTCAGCAGCTGGCTTTGACAAGCCACGGCTGGAAGATCTCGCGGGCGGTGACGCGGCTGTGAATGCAGACCTTCTGGAAGGCATCCTGGCTGGCCGGGTGAAAGGCCCCAGGCGCGACATCGCGATGCTGAACGCGGCGGCGGGTTTTGTCATCACCGGCAAGGCCGGCAATCTGTCTCAAGGCCGGCGTCTGGCGGAGGAGTCATTGGATCGCGGCGCCGCCCACGCGCGGCTGCGAGCACTCCAGGATTTTTGCTGAAAAGAAACGGGGGGCAGGTCGCTAGGAGCCTGGGGTGAGGGGCTGCATCAGGAGCCAGTCCTGCATGCCAGGCCGGTCCTCGCCCACCAGGGCATGAATCTCTTCGAACAGCAAAGGCCTGAGCAGCGGGTAGTCGGTGTAGCGAAGCCCTGTACTGGTCACCTGCCGGATGGCGTGGGAACTGCCGAAACGGTCCTTCATGAGCTGGCAGATGCCTTCGCCGCCGGGCAGGCAGTCGTGTGTTTCCACCAGCACATCGGCTCGCCGCAGCCAGGGCACCTGAGCGGGGTCGAGCAGCAGACGCTCGCCCACGTCAACGTCCATCATCACCAGCACCGGGCCGGCGGGATCGAGCGCTTTCAGATCACCCAGAGTGCAGAAACCATGTATCGTCACCCGGTCGGACAAACCATTGAGCGACAGCAGGTCGCTGCAGTAGTTCCGGTTCTCGGCCTCGGTCTCCCACGAGAGCACGTGCGCACCGGGAAACAGCCGGGCCAGACCGGCGGTGAAATAGCCCTCCGCCGCGCCGATATTGAGAATGGTGGCGTAGTTGCGTGTGCGGGACAGCTCGCCCAGCCAGTCATGCAGTTCATGTTCGTAAGCACCGATGATCTTCTCGAAACGGAAAGAAGCATAGCGCTCGGGGGGCAGGTATTTCAGGCCCGCGAAGGGCCCCCTCTGCACGTCGTCGCCGTAGTCGCCCGCCGCACGCAGTCTTGCTTCCAGCACCCGCCGAAGCGCACGCCTGCGCTGATAGCACACGTGACGCAACACCAGCAGCACCCAGGGGATGCGGCAGAACGGCAAAGTGACTTGGAGGAAAAAATCCAGCAGCAGACTCTTGAGTTTGAGTTTCATGATTTTCTTCGGCAGAGAGCGTTCCATCCCTGGGTGTTTCCCTCCCAGAAGAACACGCGGTCCAGCCACAGGTACAATGACTTCAGGAGCAGTCCATACCAAAGGCGGAGGGCCAGCCGCACGGGCTTGTACCAGAACGGGTTGCCTTTGCGTGCCATGATGCTCTCGAGCACCCGGCAGGTGTAGTGGTTCATCCCGGCGAGCAAGGCGAAGTGGCCGCCTTGCGGCTCCAGCACCAGCACCTCGAATCCGGCTTCCTCCAGAATCTGGCGCATGCCGCAGTTGGTGAAGTGAAAGAAGTGGTAGGGCAGGTTGTGCAGCCAGGCGGACTGCGGTGCGCTGACCATGACGTGCCCGCCGGCTTTGCACATGCGGAACAGCTCGCGGCAGACAGCCTGCGGATGAGTCACATGCTCCAGCACCTGCAAGCATAGAATCGCATCGTAACCCTGATCCGGAAGCTTGGTGTCGGAGACATCGGCCACATGATCCACTCCCTCACCGGCCAGGAAATCCAAGGTTTCGAGCATTGCGCCGGTGGCCAGCAGTTCGCCGCGCAGCACCTGCTCGGGCAGGCGGCCGCTGCCGGCGTCCAGGAGCCGCATCCCGGGCTTCAGCAGGGGCAGAAACAGGCGGCGCGCAAACTCGCTGATGGGGTAGCGGTCAGACTGCAGCCGTTCGTGCCAGGCGGGAGGTAGCAGGGTCTTGCCCAGGGAGGAGGAGCCCATAGTGTGGCATTGCATTTTTTGGTGGGAGCGACGTGTCTGTGGCCCAAATTGTGATTCTGCACAATCAGTATTTGACACTGTCCGAAGCTTGACGCCCCGGCGATTCACTGTCACTTCAGCAGATGTTTCAGCGCCATGTTCTGCTCGCCAAAAAACGCCTCCAGGAAGGAGTACGTTACAGCCGGACGTTGCGCAGCCTTCTCGCCATGGGGCTGACTGCCCGGGCCCTGGCCAGCCGCTCGCCTGCCGTCCGCCTTTGCCTGCTGGGCCGCGCCTATGCGCACGCGGAGCACGCCTTCCTCTGGGTGTCTATCGCCGGTGCCAGCGAGCGCGCATGCCAGGGGCGCACCGCCGAGGAGCTGGACTGGCGGGCCAGCCCCAACGCCGGGTTTTACAATCGCTGGCTCGCGAACCGCCCGGTGCTCTCTCGCACGGTCATCGCCAAAGCCCCGGGACCCAACGGCGAAAAGGGCGTGTTGCTTTGCTACTTCGAGTACAACTGGCTGCGTCTGATGCTGGACGCGGATGTGTTTCGCGCCCTGTGCGCCGAGTACACCATGGTCCTCTCCGCAAGCTGGTCGCCCACGGACTACTATTTGCTCGCGCTGGTCCTGAAGATGGTGCCCGACACGCTGTTCTGGGTGCAGTCCAACAACCTCGACGAGCGGGCCAAGCTGGAAGCCTTCCACCCACGCGTGCGCGCCCTCACCACCATGCAGGGCGACTGGCTGAGCCCCGAATGTTTCCCGCAGCCTCCGGCCGGAGAGCGCGACATTGACATTCTCATGGTTTCCAACTGGGCACCCTTCAAGCGCCACTATACCCTCTTCAACGCCCTGCGCGAGCTGCCCGCCGGCCTGCGCGTTGTCTGCGTCGGCCAGCCGGACTCCGGCTACACGCTCGACGACATCCGCAAGCTCAAGGAACAACTTGGAGCACCGCAAAACATCGAGTTCCTTGAGCGCCTGCCCATCGAGCAGGTGTCCGCCCTGCAATGCCGCGCGCGCCTCGCCGTGATCCTCAGCCTTTGGGAGGGCTGCTGCGTGGCGGCGGCGGAGGCGCTGATGGGAGGCGCATCCCTGGCCATGTGCCATGGGGCGCATGTGGGCTCCGCAGCCTATGTTGACGACAGCACCGGCTTCAAATTGAGCCGCCTGCCGAAGGCGAAGGAGATTGCCCACGCCCTCGCCCATGTGGCGGAGCGCCAGCCTCGTGCCTTTGCCGAATCGCGCCTTTCCTACCGGGTCTCCACCCAGTTGCTCAACGACCGCCTGCGCGCTTATGAAACCGCCGAAGGCAGGCCCTGGACCCAGGATCTCGCACCAATCGTCTGGCGGCCTCACACGAAGATCGCCCACGATGAGGACAGGCGGCGCCTGGGCCCCGAAATGACCCGGTTGCACCAGCGATTCCCCAATCTGTTTCCGGCGAACCTGATCGAAGTCAGCCACCACTGACCTGCGGCGCGAGGTTGACGTTTTGCGTCCACGGCCTGAAGGAGAGCCGTTACCCTTATCACCATGAGCGACGCGACCCCGCCCAAGCACACCAACGCCCTCATCCACGAGAAGTCACCCTACCTGCTGCAGCACGCGCACAACCCGGTGAACTGGCTGCCGTGGGGGGAGGCGGCCTTCGCCAAAGCGAGGGCCGAGGACAAGCCCATCCTGCTCTCCTCCGGCTACTCCACCTGCCACTGGTGCCATGTGATGGAGCACGAGTCCTTCGAAAACGAGGACATCGCCGCGCTCATGAACGAGCGCTTCGTCTGCATCAAGGTGGACCGCGAGGAGCGCCCGGACGTGGACTTGATCTACATGACCTACGTGCAGGCGGCCACCGGCCACGGCGGCTGGCCCATGAACGCGTTCCTCACCACCGAACTGAAGCCCTTCTACGGCGGCACCTACTACCCACCCGTGACCAAAGGCCGCATCGGCTGGCCGGAACTGCTCAAGGAGATCTCGAAAATCTGGACCGAAGACCGTGCCGGGGTGATGGAGCGGGCCAGGCAGTCCATCGAAAAGCTGCAGGCCCACATCGAAAGCGAGCTCACCAGTGAAGGAGAGCCTCAACTGGGCCGCGTGCTGGACCAGGCCTACCACGATCTGAGCGGCAGCTTCGACTACCACGAAGGCGGCTTCGGCAGCGCGCCCAAATTCCCCCGCCCCAGCGCGCTCTGCCTGCTGTTCCGCCTGAGCGGGCACTATGCGGACAGTGATGAAAGCCAGTCCTCCTGGTCCCAGGAAATGGCGCTGCGCACCCTGCGCGCCATGGCCAACGGCGGCCTGCGCGACCACATCGGCGGCGGCTTCCACCGTTACTCTGTGGACAGCTACTGGCACGTGCCGCACTACGAAAAGATGCTCTACGACCAGGCGCAGCTTATCACCGCCTACGTGGAGGGCTTCCAGCTCAGCGGTCTGGATTTTTATGCGCAGATCGCCCGCCAGACCGTGGCCTATGTGAAGCGCGACCTCAGCCACCCCGAAGGCGCGTTCTATTCTGCCGAGGATGCAGACAGCCTCGCCGCCACCGAATCCGCGCACAAGACCGAAGGTGCTTTCTACGTCTGGAAGGCTGGCGAAATTGACACGCTGCTGGGCGCGCACGAAGGCGGCATCTTCCGCTATGCCTATGGTGCGCGCAAAGATGGCAACGCCCGCCCCGAAAGCGATCCGCAGGGCGAATTGAAAGGACTTAACACGCTGTTTCGCGCCTTCACCGCGAAGAAAACTGCGGAGTATTTCAAGATCTCTCCCGAAGAGGTGGAGCAGATCCTCAAGACCGGTCGCGAAAAGCTCTTTGCCGCCCGCAGCAAACGTCCGCGCCCGCACCTGGACGACAAGGTGATCACCGCCTGGAACGGCCTCATGATCGCCGGCATCGCCAAGGCTGGCTCGGTTCTCAATGAGCCGGATTTCATCAACACCGCCACCCGTGCCGCGCAGTTCCTGCACCAGCACCTGTGCGCCGAGCCCGGCAAAGGGCTGCGCCGGAGCTGGCGCGAGGGCGTGGCCAAGATCCGCGCCTTCGCCATCGATTACGGCTGCCTCATCCACGGCCTCATCGAGCTGCACCAGGCCACGCTCGACGTGCAGTGGCTCGCCTGGGCAGAGGCCCTGCAGGCCGAACTCGACGCCGCGTATTGGGACAAGGAGCACGGCGGCTACTTCAGTGTGCACACCGACATGCCTGACAGCATCATGCGCATCAAGGAGGACTATGATGGTGCGGAGCCTTCGCCCAATTCCATTGCCGCACTGAACCTTTCCCGCCTCGCCAGCCTCACCGCCAGCAAGGCTTACGAAGACAAAGCCCGCGCCCTTCTCAAGCTTTTCAACCAGACACTCACCCAGAGCGCCTCCGCCGTGCCCATGATGGTCCTGGCCCTGGACTTCAGCGAAAACCCGCACCAGCAGATCGTTCTCGCCGGGGACCGCCACAGCCCCGAATTCGCCGCTCTGCTGCGCACCGTGCACGAGCGTTTTCTGCCCCATGCCGTCATCCTTCATGCCGATGGCGGCGAAGCCCAGGCCTACCACGCCCGGCACAACGAAGCCATTGCCGGCATGAAGCCCGTGGACGGCAAAGCCGCCGCCTACGTCTGCTCCGGCACCACCTGCCAGCCCCCCGTGACCACCAGCGAGGCGCTGGTCGCCCTGCTCGGTTCATAGGACGGACAAACCGCGATCACTTCATGATCTTCACCCGGCCATGCGGCACGCTCACATGCGCATTGCCGCGGGCAAGAAAGCGCCATGGGTAGTCCGCCGCCTTGCTGATGCCCACACGCAGGTCTTCGACCACCTCCATCCCCGGCACCGCAGCGGCAGGCAGGCGCAGTCCACAGCCGCCCAGCCTTCCTTTGCCCGCCATCAGGGCACCATGGTGCGTGCCATCAATGCCCAGAGCCAGAGCCAGCTTGCCGGGGCCTGAGCAAAGCTCGTGCAGCTTTTCGCGGCGACGGCGCTCCTTCATTACCTCAATGCCCGCCACTGGTTCCAGCGCCCGAATCAGGACCAGGCCATCGCGATCACCGCCCTTCACCAGCAAATTGAACAGCCAGTACATGCCATAGTTGAAGTACACATAGGCCGCGCCCGGCGGCATGGCCTTGACGAAATCGCGGGTGCTGGGCCGCGAAGCCGTGTGGCTGGCCGGATCGCCCTCCACCGTGTACGCCTCCGTCTCCACAATCACCCCCGCGCACCCCTGCCAGACCAGCTCCACCCCCACAAGCTCACGCGCCACGGTGAGCACATCGCGTTTGAAAAAAGCCGGGGTCAGGAAAGGCTGGGAACGGCTGATGGCCATGGAACAAACAATACGTCGGAAGTTTCGCTTGGGCCACGCGGGATCAAGGAGCGCTCAATGGCATCGACAACCATCATCTGCCTGTCGTACCACCCTAACTTCTGACCTCCTCCAGCCCTTGCTGTTTCAACATAGGACAGCCTGGTTTGAAAAGACCTGACGCAAGACGACTCAGGAAGGCCATTCACGGCTTATTAATGCGACGATGAAACTCATAAACGCGGCGACTTTGGCTGGCAGGTGGTGGCGCGACAGGTAGTAGGCATGGAGAGGCCAGTGCTCATCGGCCCACTGGGGGAACAGGTCCACAAGCTGCCCGGTTTCCATCAAATCCTTCAATCCCCAGTCGAATACCTGGGCCACTCCCAACCCAGCGGTGCAGGCGGCCAGATAAGTCATGCCGTCGTTGACCACGAGCCTGCCGGACACCGCGACGTTGATGACTTTCCTGCTCTGATGGAATTCCCACGGGAACGGCCGCCGCGTCGATGGATCGCGAAACAGCAGGCACTCGTGATGATCCCTTTCAAGATCGCGTGGATGCCTGGGTATGCCCCGCCGGGAGAGGTAGAGGGGCGAGGCGCAAGTGATGACCCGCATGTCCAAAAGCTTGCGGGCCACCAGGGTTGAGGGCTCCGGTTTGCCAAAGCGCACCGCCACATCGAATCCATCCGCCACCATGTCGCCGAGCTGATCGCGCACGCAGATCTCCACCGAGAGATCGGGATGCGATTCCAGGAAGGCACCGATTTGCGGCGCGAGGAGGAGGCGGGCAAAGTGGGCATCCACATTTACCCGCAATCTGCCGCGCACTGAGTCCGCAGCCCGCCCTGTCTTTTCCACTGTCTCTTCCAGTTGTTCGAGCAGGGGCAGCACCTCTTCATACAGGCGCAGGCCTTCATCCGTGAGGGTGACCGCGCGGCTGGAACGGTTGAACAAGCGCACCTTGAGCTGCTTTTCCAGCCGTTGCACAGACCGGCTGATCGCAGACTGCGTCAGACCAAGAGTTTCGCCCGCGCCAACAAAGCTGCCCGCTTCCACCACAGAGGTCAGCACGCGCAACGCACCCAGCAACCGTGTGTCAAACGCCATAATGATGAATGATTCCATCTCATTCTTGGAATGACAAACATGCGTTTGGGGAATTATTGCGCCGTGGGTATCCTTCGCCAATGCCTGTGTGGAATGGACCACCGGGCCATCACCTAAAACCATGCATGCAATTACCGGAATCACAGGCCAGGTGGGAGGCGTCGTCGCCCGCACGCTTCTCGCCGCAGGAAGTCCCGTCCGCGCCGTGGTGCGCGATGTCGGCAAAGGCATCCTTTGGAAGGAGCGCGGCTGCGAGGTCGCGCTTGCAGACGTGAACAATGTGGCCGCGCTCACCGCTGCCTTCACCGGAGCGGAAGGTGTCTTCATATTGCTGCCGCCGAATTTTGATCCATCTCCCGGCTTTCCCGAAGCTCTGTCCACCATCGGCGCCCTGCGAACCGCGCTTGAGCGGGCCAGTCCCGACAAAGTGGTGTGCCTGTCCACCATCGGCGCACAGGCAGCGGAATCAAACCTGCTCAGCCAGCTCGCACTCATGGAGCAGGAGCTGGGCAGCCTGCCCATGCCAGTGGTGTTTCTCCGGGCCGCATGGTTCATGGAGAATTCCGCGTGGGATGTCGCTGCCGCCCGTGGGACTGGTGTGGTTCCAAGCTTTCTGTTGCCTCTCGACAAGCCCGTGCCCATGGTCGCCACGGAAGATGTCGGGAGGATGGCGGCGGAACTCCTCCACGAGACTTGGCAGGACCGCCGCGTGGTGGAACTGGAAGGACCGCACCGAGTGTCGCCGAACGACATCGCCGCCACTCTCGCCAAGCTTCTTGGCAAGCCTGTTCAAATGGAAGCGGTGCCGCGCGACGGCTGGGAGGCCCTGTTTAGATCCCAGGGCATGAAAAATCCGGTGCCGCGCATTCGCATGTTAGACGGATTCAACGAAGGCTGGATCGAATTCGCGGGAGAATCCCGCAAGGGCACCACAAGCATTGAGACGGTGTTGAAAACGATGCTTCAGCAGAGGAAGGCATCGTGAGCGGTCTAAGAGACCGTCCGTCAAATAGTGGAGTTGCAAGAAAAAGGTGTCTGGGCAGGAATGGACCGACATTATCCCAGTGATGTCAGCGACGCGAAGCGGGCGTTGCTGGAACCCTTCTTCATCAACAGCGCAGCGCCCCGCAAGCGCGGCCGCTGCGAGACTTCCGAGTCCGCGAGGCGCTCCTTCAACCCGGTGCGCTACCCGCTCAAAACCGGTTGCCAGTGGCGCATGCTGCCCAAGGAGTATCCGACGCGCACCACGGTGCATGATGCTTTCACGCGCTGGACCAAAAGCGGCCTGGGGGGCGCATTGAAGTCAAAAAAAACGCCACGCCCAACGAGGCCATCATCGACGGCCTGAGCATGAAGTGCGCGGACACCGTCGCCCAGGGCAGCAGCGGTTATGACGCGGGCAAAAGATCAAGGGTCGCAAGCGCCACATCCTCACCGACACGCTGGGCAATCTCCTGAGCGTGGAGGTCACGTCGGCCAGCGTGCAGGACCGCCATGCGGCGGGCCGGATGTTCGGATACCCGGCAGGACTCGCTTTGCGCACCATCAAGCGCAGCGATGCGGCAAAGGGCTTCGTGGTGCTGCCCAGGCGCTGGGTGGTGGAGCGCGCCTTTGGCTGGTTTGTCAAAGCCCGGCGTCTGGTGCGCGATCATGAGCGCAACCCAAGCCATCACCAAGCCTTCGTTTATATCGCCATGATCGGCCACAGCGCCGGTCATCTCACCACAACCAGCCCTTTCATAGCCGCTATAGACTTTTGACGGACAGGCTCTATGATGTCCGAAATTGTGGGTGGTCGCTAGCGCGCCGGGAGAGGGTTGGAGTGAAGGGCGGAGCGGCCCATGTCCATGCTCTCACGGCCGACTTTGAGACCTGTTTTCAACTTCCTATGGTATCACTGGCCAGTCTGGCGCTGCGCGCTGGTTCTCAAGTCATGACGGGGACAGCGTGAGCCATTTGGGGTCCCGGTAAACCCAGCTTGCAGCCCCCGCCCGCCCTGCCTTTACTGCGCCCATGCGCTTCATCGACCTCTCCCACCCGCTTCGCGACGGCCTGCCTTCATTTCCCGGTGATCCGGTGCTGCGTATCGAGCCGCACTGCACCACCGCCTCCGAGGCGCGTTGCAATGTCTCGCGCGTGGCCATGGGCACGCATCAGGGCACGCATCTGGACGCCATGTTCCACTTTGTCGAGGACGGGCGGACGCTGGACCAGATGCCGCTGGAGTGGTTTTACGGTCCGGCGCGGGTGCTGCGCATCCCCAAGGCGGCGGGCGAGGACATCACGGTAGAGGACTTCGCCAAACATGAGGAGCACCTGACCGAAGGCGCGCGCATCCTGTTCGACACGGGCTGGCAGCGCGAGTTCGGCACGCCGCAGTTCTTCAAGGACTTCCCCTCCATGACCCAGGAGGCGGCGCGCTACCTCGCCAGCCGCAAGCTGCGCCTGATCGGCATGGACACGCCGACACCGGGCCGCGACTACTACGAGGTGCACCACATCCTGCTCGCCAAGGAGGTGGAGATGGTGATCGTGGAGGGCCTCGCCCACCTGGATCAACTGCCGGACGAGGAGTTCACCTTCATCGGCTTCCCGCTCAACTTCGCCGGTCGCGACGGTTCACCCATCCGCGCCGTGGCGATGGTGGACTAGAAGCTGGTCAGCGCCGACGCCAGCCATCCGCCAGCACGGCGAGGACAATCACCATGCCGGTGACGATGCGTTTCAGCGGCTCCGAAACGCCGACGTGAACCAGGCCGGCTTCGAGCGTGGCAATGATCAGCACACCCAGGAAGGTCTTCACCACCGAGCCGCGACCGCCCATAAGACTGGTGCCGCCGACCACCACGGCGGCGATGGCGGAAAGCTCAAAGCCCACCCCGGCATTGGGATCGGCAGAGCCCAGGCGCGAGCAGTTGAACACCGCCCCCAGCCCCGCCAGCGCGCCCAGCAGGGCGTGCACAATGATGCGAGGCGGCTCCGTGCGCACCCCGGAAAGGTGAGCAGCCTCACGGTTGGCTCCCACCGCAATCAGCCGCCTTCCAAACGGTGTCTGCGAGAGCAGCACCTGCCCGGCGGCGATGACGATCAAGGCGATCAAAAACGCCGGTGACACGGCCAGCCCGGCCATCGGCGCACCCAGGGTTTCCACGCTCGCGCCAATGTACTTGGTTTCCGAGCCAGTCACCTCGAAGGCAAGCCCGCGCGCGATCTCCAGCATCCCCAGCGTGACAATGAAAGATGGCAGCCGCAGTTGCACGCTCACCGCCCCGTTGACCCAGCCAATCAGCCCGCCCACCGCGATGCTCGCCAGCATCGCCGGGACCAGCGACCAGTGCTGATCGGCCATCAGCACACCCACCACCGCGCCGCATAGTCCCAGCAGGGAACCCACGGAAAGGTCGATGCCGCCCGTGATCATCACCAGCGTCATGCCCGCCGCCACCACCGCCAGCGCGGGAATGCGGTTCGCCACCGAACCGAAGGTGGTGCTGGTGAAGAAGCTGCCGCGGAGCAGGCTGAACAGGGCAATGAGCCCGGCCCACACCGCCAGCAGCACGAGCGCCTCGCCCGCTTTTTTCCAGGCGAAAGGCATGGGCTAGTTGGCGATGACGTCCACCGCCGTGGTCTTTTCTTCCAGGTTGCCGCCCTGTTTCAGGAGCTGCAGCGCCGCTTCGATGCCGAACACGGCGAGCTGGTCGCCGTGCTGGTCCGCCGTGGCCGTCACCCGCCCGTCGGCCAGCAGGGACTTGATCGCTGCGATGTTGTCGAAGCCCGCCACCAGAACCTGGCCCTTCTTGCCGGCCGCCTGAACCGCCGCCGCCGCTCCCAGCGCCATGCTGTCGTTCGCGCACAGCAGCGCTTTCAGACCAGGGTGCGCGCCAATCATGCCGGCGGCGACCCCGTTCGCCTTTTCCATCTCCCACTGGCCGCTCTGCGAATCGACAATCTTCATCCCCGCCGCTTTCATGGCGTCCTCGAAACCCGCCTTGCGCTGCTGGCCGTTGAAGGCGGTGGTCACGCCCTCGATGATGGCGACTTCATCGCCGGGCTTGAGCTTCTTCGCCAGCGCGCCGCCCACCTGCCTGGCGGCATCGCGGTTGTCCGGTCCCACAAAAGTCACCAGCAGGCCCGCCTGCTTCACCACCTCCGCATCGAGCTTGTTGTCGATGTTGATGATCACAATGCCGGCCGCCTTGGCGCGCTTGAGCGCGGGCACCAGCGCCTTGGAATCGGCGGGCGCGATAACGATGGCCTGGACGCCCTGCGCGACCATCTGCTCCACCAGCCCGACCTGCTCCGCGAGGTCCGTCTCGTTCTTGATGCCATTGACCACCAGGTCGTAATCCGCCGCGTGCTGCGCCTGATGCGCCCTGGCCCCTTCCGCCATGGTGCGGAAGAACTCATTGGCCAGCGACTTCATCACCAGCGCCACGCGAGGCTTGCCCGCTCCGGCCGGCACCGCCGGCTCCGGTTTGCAGCCGGACCCTGCCAGGGCCGCCACGCACGCACCTGCACACAACCAAAATCGGGAGAGATTCATCGCCAAATGCTAGCGATCCGCCAGCCGGTTGACCAGCCTTCAATTCGCTTCGAACTGAATGATGCGCATGGCGTGGCCGGTGTGCTTGGTTTGGTCCGCCATGTGCAGCTTGATGGTGTGATGCCCCTCGCTGAGGTCGGTCCCCAAGATCACAGAGCGCGGATAGTGCAGGCCGCTGCTGTAGTTGTGATAAACATTGATCAACTGGCTGCGGCCGCCGTCGATGCGAACCAGCACCTCCCCGGCGTCGGGCCCGGCGACGACGAAGGCGCCAATCGTGGTGCCTTCGAAGTCGAGCGTGGCATCCGCCCCCGCCTCGGTGGCGCAGAGCATGGGGATCTTGGTGAAACGGTCGCGCTTGCCACCGGACAGGGCTTTCCAATCGGGGACTCCGAGCGTCCAGCCGCTGATGATATGGGCCTCCTTCGGATCAATGAACCGCGCCTTGGTGTAGCTCAGGGGATCCAGCGGCGGCTGGGGCACCGGATGCGCCACAAGCGCCTGCCCCGGTGGCAGCGGCGCGGCCCAGGCGCGATCGAACAGCTCGTCGATCATGCTCGCGCCAATGGCGTTGCCATAGGGGGCTGGATGCACGCCGCCGTACTGCTTCCAGGTCAGCTTGCCCGCCGTGATCTCCTCCGCCGCCTCCTTCGCCAGGTTGATGGTCGAGACCGCTTCATGCTTCGCCACCGTTTCGTGGGCTTCGATGGTCAGCGGTGTCTGGCCCGATTGCAGAGTTTTGAGCATCCCCTCGTTGACGAAGAAGGTCATGACGATGTCGATGTTCGGGTTCAACTGCCGGGCGTGGCGAATGATGCCTTCCATGCCGCGAATGCATTCGGCGCGGGTGTGCGCCGCGTCCTGGTCATCGTTGACGGCGAACTCGACAAAGAACAGGTCCACCGGCCCCTGCGCAAACACGTCGCTGGCCAGCCTGAACGCACCCGTGGTGGAGCAGGTGGAGGAAATCCCCGCGTCCACGAACTTGAACTCCGTCTGCGGGAAGCGCTTTTTCAGCCGCTCGCACACCATGGGCCGGTAGCCGTTCATCTCGGTGATCGAGCCGCCCATGAAGGCCACGGTGGCCTTCTTGCGCTGCTCGAAGCAGACGCGCGAATTGGTCAGTGAACCGCGAAACTGCACCTTGTCCCCAAACGAGGCAGGCTCTGCCCGCCCCACCCGTGGCAGGGCGGCGGTGAGCACAACGAAGGCGGCGGCAGGAAGGAAGAAAAGAGATCGCATGGCGGGTGAACTAGATCGTTTCGTGAGCCCCGGCTATTTCCAGGATCATCAATGTTCCCGCCGCTCATTCTGCGGCGGCCACCATCTGCAAAAAGATCTCCTCCAGCTTTGCACCCTCGCGTTCGAACCGGCTCTTCAATTCCGCCAGCGTGCCCAGGGCGATGAGTTTGCCCTCGTGCAGGATGCCGATGCGGTCCGCCAGCTCCTCGGCGATGTTGAGCAGGTGGGTGGTCATCAGAATGGTCATGCCCGCCTGGCTGCGGGCCTTGAGTTCCTGTTTCACCGTGCGCGCATGGACCGGATCAAGACCCACCATCGGCTCATCAATCACAAAGACCTTCGGCTCGTGCAGCAGCGTGGAGGCGATGGCCAGGCGCTGCCTCGTGCCATGGCTCAGGTTTTCAATGCGCTGGCCCGCGTGGCGGTGCAGGTCGAAGCGCGTGAACAGGTCCGCCGTGGATTCGCGGGTCTTCGCCTCGTTCATTTCGTACAGGGCGGCGATGAAGTGCATGAACTCGTGCGGCGTCAGCTTCTCATAGAACACCGCCACGTCCGGCACATAGCCCATCACGGCCTTTGCCGCCATCGGGTCGGCATAGATGTCATGCCCGCAGACCCGCACCGCGCCTGCGGTGGGCTGCATGAGCCCGGTGAGCAGCTTGATGGCGGTGGTCTTGCCTGCGCCGTTGGGCCCCAGCAGGGCAAAGAACTCTCCCTGCGGGATGTGCAGGTTCAGGCCCTGCAGCGCCTTCAGGTCGCCGTAGTGCATGGTCAGGTTGTCGAGTTCGATCATCCGGCAGCGACAGAAGACTCGAAGACGGCGGACACAAGGCAAAAGACCTTGTCCGAACGGATTGCCTGACGGCCCCGCTCATGCCGTCTTCTGACGGAGGTCTCACCTGCAGCTCTTACCAGGGCTGCGCGCTATGCCCAGACGGCGGGGACGACTGCTCCCGGCCCTTGGAGACGCTGTTGAAAGCGAAGGCAAGCGCGGCGTTGAGCTCTTCCAGTGTCGCCTTTTCCAGATCGGGGTCCACCGCCATGTCCCTCGCAGCGGCGCTCGACATTCCAGAGTAGGCCACCATCGGCGACGAGGGGGTATTGCCACTGAAAGGCGCGGCAGGCGCCGGCGGGCGCAGGGGGCCCGAGCCGGACGCCTCGTGCTTGGCAGGCCACAGGATCTGGGTCATCATCGGCATCATCGGGGCGGAATGTGGCGATGGCGCCTCGTAATGCTTCGGATCCATCGGCGCGGCAGGAGGAAAGCTGGCCGCAGGGGCCGGTGCCGCGGAAGGAACCACGGACAGCAGGGGCTTCTCGGTGCTGCCCAGGGCACGCCGCAGCGTGTCGAGTTCATTGAGGTGACGGTCCAGCGCCTCCACCACCTGCTCTCGTGTCTTCATCAAAGCCTCCGTCGCCGCTGTCAGCCGGGCGTGGAGATTAAACGGAGCAGGTCCGGTGGCACTGGCAGCAGACAGAGGTGAAGGTTTGAGTGCGATCATGATGATTTTTGGGAAAGAGGTGTGACTCTTCAAACAAAACCATAATTATCATATGATCTCAATATTTTTCGGCTGAACATCCGCTTATTTCTCGCAGCTCAATCCCCCTTCACCCGTCCCCGCTGCTTCTTGAGATCGGAGCGCTGATGCTTGTGCCGGAGGATTTTCTCCTTCAGGCCGCGCGGGCGCTTGCGGGTTTGTCTGCGCGTTTTCTCACGGGCGTTCTGTGTTTCCAGCTTCGCCGTCTGGCGCTGTTCCTCGACCTTCTCGCACAACTCCCAGCGCGCCCACACACGGTTTGCGGACTGCTGGCGCTCGCGCTGGCAGCGAACCTCGATGCCCGTGGGCAGGTGCTTGAGCTGCACCGTGGAGGAGGTTTTGTTTATTTTCTGTCCACCAGCGCCCGTGCCACGTACAAAGCTTTCCTCCAGGTCCTCCTCGCGAAGGCCCAGGCGCACCATGCGCTCCGCAAGTTCAGGGTCGGTTTCCAGCATATTCGTCAATACAATGTAATTCGAATCGAATAATTCCGCCACTGGGAATGTCCAACACATCAAAGTCGGATGAGAAATCCAAAAAAATTACTGAAACTGAAATATCAGGCAACAAAATGCCGGAAATTGTGGTATTATTATCTAGATTCTAAAATGAGCCGGCTCCTCTCACCTCTCTTGTTTCTTCTCTCGGCCGCCACCGTGCGCGCCCAGGAACAGAGTCGGCTCATCTGGCAGCCCGTGCTCGACTACCAGATGCGCGCGCCTGCCAGCGGCAAGGGCGCGGAGACGGGCGCCGAGCACCGCATCAATCCCTTTGTCTCCTACACCCACATCGGCACCGATTTCGGCTTCCATGGGCCCGGCGAAAATGCCATGAGCTGGTGCGAAGGCGTCTGCCTTACTCTGAAGGAAGGCCAGGAATGGGCCGGCATGTGGCACTCGCTGGCCGGGCTCGCCCCGGATGCGAGCGAGACGCTGAATTTCACCCGCTGCTACCCCGCCCTGATCAAACCCGCCGCGCAGCCCAGCATCCAGCAGGTGCTCATTACCGCCAGCGGCAGGGGCCGGCTGAAGCTGGAGATCAAATCCGCCCGCCAGGACACGCTGTGGGTGCATGAGTTCGAGGTCAGCTCCCCCACCCCGCGCCCCTTCACCGAGATCGTGCCCGCACAGGAGCTGCAGGCGGCCAAATTCCTCAACTGGACCGCCGAACCCGGCTCCGACCTCTCGATCACGGACCTCAAGCTGGGCGTGCAACTGCCCGACCTGCCCCTGGACCGCTATGTGCTGCTGGCCTCCTACGCGAAGATGGCGCGCTGCTACTCGCCGGAGCTGGGCTTCCTCAAGGACCGCGCCCACATCCGCGACGGCGATTTTAACAGCATCCCCGCCACCGGCCTCTTCGCCCTCGCCACGGCGATGATGAGCCAGCCGGACGTGGACATGGTCAGCCCCGATGACGCCCGCCAGATCCTGCAGAAGATCTGGGACAGCGTCGGGGCCATCCCCACCGCCAAGGGCCTGCTGCCGCACTTCGCCAAGTTCGTCAACGGAAAGCCCGTGATCCACCCCGGCACGGAGTACAGCACCATCGACACCGCGATCTACTACCAGGCCATGTTCATGGCCGCGCAGATGCTCGATCACAACGTCATGTCCAAGGCCGTGCTAGATGCCGTGAAGCACGTGGATTTCCCCGGCCTCATGCTGCCGGATGGGGCGATCAGCCACGGCCTGCGCGACGACGGCCGCACCATGCTCACCTTCGGCTGGCGCGACTGGGGCGGCGAAACCGCGCTGGTCATGATGCTCGCCCGCATGGCCGGGGTTTCCTCCTCGCCCGAGGTGATGCATTCCACCGGCCGCCCCTGGCAGGGCACCGGCTTCATCGCCGAAGTGCAGAGCCTGTTCTATCCCGACTTCGATTCCGTGGTGCCCGACGCCGTGAGCAAGATCAACTGGCGCGAGGCGCGGCAGAACCTGTTCCGCCAGCAGAAGAGCTACTTCCACGGCTCCATGCCCGAAGGGATGGCCGCGCATTTCGGCCTGTACGGCCTCAGCGCCGGCGAAGGCGCCTTCGGCACCTCCTACGAAGTGGAAGGCGTGGACCTGCCCGCCCAGAAGCTCATTGATCCGCACTACATCCTCATGTCCGGCGCGCTGGAGGAGGACCCGCAGACCGTCTATGCACTGCTCGGGCACATGGAACGCGCCGGCTACCTCACCCCCTGGGGCCTGGTGGAAAACATCCGCGCCGACGGCACCGGCTTCCTGCCCATGATCAGCGCGCTGAATGCTGGCTTCGAAACCCTCGGCGCCTACCACCTCATGGCCAAGGCCCGCCACATTGAGGACGCCATCTACCGCGTCTCTCGCCAGAGCACCGAGCTGCGCTACGCCGCCCAGCTCTTCTACCCCGGCGAGATGGCCAAAAAAGAGCCCGCCCGGGCTCCCGGCGCGCCTGCGGGATCGTAATTGCTGAACCCGTGTTCGTTTCTTGAGAGGCACTCAGAGGCGGGGTGAAGACCGATGCCATCAGGGAAAAATGAGTCCAAATGGCGCTGCGTAGCTTGATTTTGCCTGGCTCGCGGAGTTTTTCATAAACAATGACAAAGTGCTCCTTCTTTGAGCGCTATGCGCCCGCCATTCCAACCCCGTCCTTTTTCATATCCCCTCACTCCCAATCCCTGGCGGTGCCCTGCTTCACTCTTGACTGCCTGGGACGCGCGGACGGGAAGCGGCGATCTGCCTGAAGATTTCGATGCGGAAATCGCTCACTGTGGACATCACCTGCCCGTGAAGACCGGTGTGAATGCCACGGGCGGCTTGAGCGGCAAAGGCTGCTGAAAACTGGGCGTCGTCGCCAAACGCGATCAAGGCCTGGTAGCGAAGCTGCTGGGTCCTGCCGCCCTCTCCGCTGTTCTTGAGCAGTTGAAAACCGGCGATCACCCCCGCCGCGAAGAGCTCGTCAAGAAAGGCGTGGATGACGCCCAGGCCTGCCGATTCATCGGCGTCCCCCTTCAAATCAAACCAGACGTTGTAGTGGATCATGGCGCGGAATGGAGCCGGCGTCAGAACGACTTGTACAGACAGAGCACCCCGCCTGCCTCGGGAACATACACCGCCTGGGCGAAACCTGCGGCGGCATAGACGGCCTTGGCGCGATGGTTGTTCTCCTGCACCTCCAAGGACAGCCTGCAGCATCCGATTTCTCGAGCTCGTTGTTCGATGGCGGCGAGAAGCTGACGCCCGATGCCGGCGCCGCGCAGGGCAGGAACGACGTAGAAATCCGAGACGTTGACAAGCGGGCGCGCCGCGAAGGTGGAGAAACCGCGGAAACAGATGGCAAGGCCCACAGGTTCGCTGCCGCGATCAGCGAGGAACACCATCGTCGTCGGATGCTCGCGCAGGCCGGGGATCAAGTCGCGTCTGGCGGCCTCCGACAGGGGCTTGCCATCGCCCATCGGGTCCATGGCGTAGGCGTTGAGAAGTTGCGCGGTGGCTGCCTGATGGTCGGGGCGCGAGAGGTCGGCCTCAGTAACGGTGACCTGGGCCTCGTTCATGGTTTCTCTCAGCCGCCAAAACCCGGGAGGGCTCAGATCGAGAAGGACATGCGCGGCGCCTGCGTCCCGAAGCTTCTCATGCCGGTGGCCGGTGCCGATAAACGGGATGCCCAGGTTGCGGCAGGCGCGCAGATCCCAGAGTCCATCCCCCACGTAAACGGCCTCATCGAGGGATCGTCCGGCCTTGGCCACCGCTGCGGCGATGATGTCCGCGCGGCTGTAGAACTCGGACGAGGTCACCAGCGGGATGTCCTCGATGGAAAACCCGGCCGCGCGCAGCTTGAAGGAAATGCTTTCCCGCCAGTCTCCCGTCGCGATTGCAAACGCCATTCCGCGCTCGCGCAGCTCCTGCATCAGGAGCAGGGCGCCTTCCAGAGCGGGAAAGCAACCGGGATCGCTCGCGTGGGCTTCCTGCAGTCGTCTCAGGTAACCCAGGCACACGGCCTGCTCCTTGGCCTCCCTTTCCTCGATTGGCAAGGCGGCGAGCGCCTGGTGAACGATGGCCTGGGCGGTCACTTCTTCGATGCCCGCA
This sequence comes from uncultured Verrucomicrobiota bacterium, assembly GCA_903854655.1. Classification (GTDB taxonomy): domain Bacteria; phylum Verrucomicrobiota; class Verrucomicrobiia; order Verrucomicrobiales; family Verrucomicrobiaceae; genus CAINXC01. Next base: position 22,291 of record CAINXC010000145.1, read on the forward strand.
AAGAAACTGCTGGTGAGAGCGAATCCCGCCACCTCTTCAAAAGCGGCGTTGAAGCTGGACCAGTCGATGGACTCGCCTCCAATCAATGTGCCGTCCACGTCAAATACAATCATGCCTCTGAGTTCCCCCTTTCAATTTGCTCGCAGCGCATGGGTTTACTTCCACGCATCCCTCCACATCTCAGGATACCAGCGGCCTTCGTCCATCTCAATGAGGTCGAAGTCGGTGATCACGCTGCCGTCGTCCTTCAGGCCGTAGTGGCGGATCATTTCCGGAATGAATCCGTCGGTCTCGTCGTCACGCCAGCCGCGCTTGCTCATGAAGCTGTTGTAGATCAGGATCTGCTCGTCGGTGAGGCGGCGGCCCTGGGCCTGGCACCAGTCGAGCACCTCTTCGTCGCTTTTGCCGGCGAGCACCTGGGCTTTGACCACTTCATAGGGGATCGACAGGTAGCGGCAGGTGCGGCCGTCGAATCCCTGGCCCAGCATTTCGTGATACTCCTCCGGGAGCTTGCCGTCGGCATGGAGCCGGATCTTCGAGCACATGCGGGCGAAGTAGAACATGCCGCCGGTCTTTTCGTAACAGCCTTTGATGCCTTCGATTTTCATGGGTGCCGAGTGTTTCGCGTCCAGCCAGTGGTTGTCGAGTCCTTTTGGGACGGTGGCGTCGCGCTTAGACATCCAGCAGCTCCGGTTCGATCTGCTTCCACAGCGCTGGCTTGATTGCCCGCCGCGACACCAGATCGACCTTGCGCCCCAGCGATTGCTCCAGGCGCTCCGCCAGGGTTACAAAGCCCAGTCCAATGGACGGGTCTACCTCGACCAGGATGTCGATGTCACTGGCCTCCGTTGCTTCGCCGCGCGCCGCTGAACCAAACAGCGCCATGCGCCGAACGGGAAACTCCCGCATCAGCGATGGCAGGAGGGAGCGCAAGTGTTGAAGTATGGATTGCGGGGACATGATCATCTTCAGTATGAACGGAGGACGACGAACAAGATCAACCGTATCCCTTTCCTCATTCCATGACAAGTGCCACCCAACACCCAATTCGCGAAAGCAGCCTCACCCGGCGGCCAGGGCGGCGCCGCGCGGCCGGTAGCTGCATGCCGGATCTTCGGCAAACGGATCGCCGGTGACCCCGTAGGCTCGGGCGCGTGAGCCGCCGCAGACGGTGCGGAACTCGCAGCGCCCGCACTTGCCGCCCAGCGCATCGTTGTCGCGCAGGGAAATGAACAGCGGGTGCCGCCGGTAGATGTCGGCGGGGTGCTCGTGGCGCACGTTGCCGCAGTCGAAGGGCAGGAAGCCGCTGGGCGACACGACGCCGGTGTGCGAGATGAACATGACGCCACGCCCGTCGCGAATGCCCAGCGGCGAGCGCAGGCCGGGGCGCCGGCGGCCCTCGCCACCGAGCATCTGGATCAGCACGCGGCGGAAGTGATGCCCCTCGGTGGTCTTGATGGCGAAGGGCGCCCTGCCGACCAGGCCGGCCATGTCCTGGAACACACGCTCGATGTCCAGCGGATCAGGCAGGTCGGAGGCCTGGGCGCGGCCGGTGGGCACCAGCAGGAACACGCTCCACATGGCGGGTTTCAGCTCGAACATGAGGTGCTTGAAGGCGGCGTACTCGCCCAGGTTGCCGCGTGTCAGCGTCGTGTTGATCTGCGCGCTCAGTCCCGCTTCATGGGCGCGGTGCACGGCCTCGATGGTGCGCTCAAAGGTGCCCGTCAGGCCACGAAAGGCGTCGTGCGTCTCCTTCGTCGCCCCGTCCAGGCTCAGGGAGATGCGCTCGACTCCGGCCGCCTTGATCTCCGCGAAATCCACGTGCATGAGCCGCGCCGTGGCCGAGGGGCTCAGGCCCACGTGCAGCCCCGCCGCCGTGGCTTCGCGCACCAGGTCGAGGGCGTCCGGGCGCATCAGCGGGTCGCCGCCGGTGAGGATCAGCATCGGCGGTTTCAACTCCGCGAGCTGCCGGATCAGCCGGCTCGATTCAACAGGGTTCAGTTCATTGGGATGGCGTTTCGACTGCGCCTCCGCCCGGCAGTGCCGGCAAGCCAGCGCGCATGCCCGCGTGATCTCCCAGAACACCAGGAACGGCCGTTCGCTGAAACCATCGTAATCCATTGAGGGAACTTGTGACCATGCCGGGTTCATGAGAGGCGCATTCATAGGGTTATGAACGGAATGATACCGCCGCCAACCCCGCCCCCCATGTCGAAGGCTGCGCCGATTTTGGCGGCGCCCGGGTTCAACGCGCTGGTGGCGGCTTGGGCGGCGGCTCGCGCACATCCACCAGCAGCGTGTCCACCGGCACCAGGTGGCGGTAAATAAAGGCCTGCATCATGTCTTCCGCCGGCACGGCGTCCACCACCTGGGGGTGGCCCTCGACCTGGGCGGTACCCTGAAGGGTGATGGGGGTGGGCTCCTCGGAGGCCGCCGTGGGCACGGTGAGCCAGACCTCCGCCAGGTCCTTGTCGGCGGGTACTTTGGCGTTCTTGAGCTGGAAGTAACCGGGGGCGCCTTTGAGCTGGAGGGCGATCTCGCCTTCGAAGCCGTCCACGCGCAGAGCGTGCACGGTGAGCTTGGCCGAGCCTCCGGGCCTGGCGTTCAATGTGGAAGGGGTGACGCGCAAGGCGAAGCCCGGATGCGCGGGGGCGATCCTGAGCCGGTAGGCATAAGTAATGCCGCCCTGGTTCTGGGTGTCGGCGACGCGGACGAAGCATTCGCCGCTGGGCGGCAGCTTGACGCTGAGGCGCGAGTCCGCCTGATGGGTGGTGAGGCCGGCGGCGGGATCGTCATGGTCGTCGTTGAAGGCGATCTGCTTGCCGTCGGTGTCGTACACGGTGAGGCTGGAGTCCAGCGGCGAGCCCAGGCGGCGGGCGAAGATTTCGAAGATCATCGGCTTGTTGCCGGTTCCCTTGAGGCGGAAGAAGTCCTCGTCGCCGGGGGTGTCGATGCGGCCGTTGATGATGACGGGCGGCTTGACCTCATTGGCGTGGCCAAGGCTGTTGTTGGGCTCCCGCTCCTGCTCCTCAGGGAGGGTGTCGATGTGGAAGGGGATGGAGTTGGAGCGCTGGTGAGCGCTCGTGGCATGAAGGGAGACGATGCCGGGCCGTTCCGGGGCGGTGTAGTGCTGCCGGAACTGGTCGCCGAGGTTGCCGCCAAGGAAGGTGAGGTCGAGCTTGGAGCCCGCCCTGGCGCCGAGCGGGGTGATGCCGGTGAGGAAGGGCAGCTCGCCCACGGTGATGCGATAGACGAAGTCCTCGCGGCCCCGGTAGATGGAGTCGTGAACCTCGAGGCGGTAGTCGCCATCCTCCGGGATCTTGTAGAACAGGACCGGATCAGGATCGAAGCGGTAGCCGTCGGCAAAGGCGAGCTCGTGCCCGGAGGCATCGAACAAGGCGACAACGGCCTGGAACCAGCCGGGGACCGCATCGGCAAGGTAGGGGATCAACTGCCGCGCCTGCACCGCGAGGACGATCTGCTGCTCCTTCCTGGCATGGAAGGTGAACTTGTCCACCTCACCGGGCAGGATGCGGCCGTTGATGGTGACCGGCAGGGAGACGGGCGGCGTGATGGCGGCATGCTTCTTGCCCGCTTTCCTGGCGGCCTGGGTTCCGCCTGAGTAGGCTTCGAAATCGAACTCCAGCGGCGGCTCCGCCTCGTTGACCTCGGTGTGCTGGCCGATGGCGAAGCGCATCGGGTTGCTGAGGCCCGTGGCGGTGCGCAGGCGCCATTGACGCAGGCCGGGCTCGGCGTTTTCGGCGATGGTCACCTTCACGCGCACGGTCTCGCCGATCTGGACGTTTTGCTGCTGCTTGGGATCGTTGCGCCTGCGGTCGTATTCGGTGAGCCGCAGAAAATCCGCCTCGGTGATCTCCGCCTCGTGGAGCAGCCGGCGGATGGTGGGCAGCACCTCGGCCGGGGTGATCTTGCCGGCTTTGCGAAGCTCGCGCATCTGCGCCTGCTTCTCTCGCAGCTTTTCGCGCATGTCGCCCGCCGTCTGGGCGGACAGTGGCTTGATGTGCTCGATGATCTTTGCCTCGACACCGCCGCCCGAGATCAATGCCCCCACCGGCCCGTCGAGACCCTGGCCGCCCACGATCACGTCAAAGGTGGCGCCGCACCGGCCCCCCGCCGGATAGACGTAACCGATGCGCGGCGCGGCGGAGACGGCGCCTGCGCAGGCTGAGAGGATGGCGATCCACAGATGCCTGCGAAATGATTGGGAAAGGAACATGAGCGCTAAAGGATCTCCGTGAGCCGGCCCGCCATGGGCACGCCCTCGGACTTGTCCGGCACCACGTGCGTCACCGTGCCGGCCGGGTGCGGCAGCAGGGCGGTGGCCGGGATGCCGAGCTGGCCGTAGATGCTGCCGATCACATCCGCCGGGTACACGGGGCGGTCCTTCACCTCCTCGCCGCGCGCATCCGAAGCGCCCACCACGTGGCCGCCGTGGAACCCGCCTCCGGCCAGCAGGGCGGAGAAGACCTTGCCGTGGTGATGACGGCCGCCGTTCCAGGGGGATTCCGTCTGCACCTTCGGGGTGCGGCCAAACTCGCCGGTGCACCACACGATGGTGGAATCCAGCAGCCCGTGCTCGGAGAGATCCGCCAGCAGCGCGGCCAGCCCCTTGTCCAGCTCCGGCAGCTTGCGGTTCATGGCCTGGAAGTGCTGCTTGTGCGTGTCCCAGCCCTTGTAGTTAATGGTGATATAGGGGACGCCCTTCTCCACCAGGCGGCGCGCCATCAGGCAGGACTGGCCGAAGGTGTTGCGACCGTAGCGGGCGCGCATGGCATCCGACTCCTGCGACAGGTCGAACAGCTTGCCCGAGTCGCCCAGGATCATCTCATAGGCCTGCTCTTCGGACTGGACCACGGTCTTTAGCGTGGCATTGCCCGGCAGCGCCCCGCCCAGCGTGTTCAGGCTGCGCAGGAAGGTGCGCCGGTCGCGCTGATGCTGCTCGCTGATGCCGGGGGCGACGATGCCCTCCACGGCGAAGATGCTGGCGGCCGGGTCGCCGCCGGTGGCGAAGGGCTTGTACTTGGGCCCCAGAAAGCCCGCTTCCGAGAAGCGCCCCTGCGGCTCCGTGAGCACGATGTAGGGCGGGATCAGGCCCTTGTAACCGGCGTCGTAGCCTTTGAAAAACGAGGTCACCGCGCCCACGCAGGGGAACACATCGCGCTCCGAGGCGCGCCCGGTCTGCACCAGGTAGGAGGCGGTTTCGTGGCCGTTGTTGCCGTGGGTCATGCTGCGGATGAGCGCGTACTTGTCCGCCTGCTTTGCAAGCTCCGGCAGCAACTGGCCGATCCAACCGCCCTCCACATTGGTGGCGAAGGGCTTGTCCAGCGGGCCGCAGTAGTCGCGGCCGGCTTCGGGTTTCGGGTCAAAGGTGTCGATGTGGGCGGGGCCGCCCCACATCCAGATTTGAATCACCGAGCGGGCGCGCCCCGCCGGGGCAGGTTCTCCGGCGCGGACGGCAAAAGGCTCCATCAGCAGCAG
>CAINXC010000146.1 GCA_903854655.1 uncultured Verrucomicrobiota bacterium
CGTTGGCGAGGGTCTCACGGCCTGACCTGGAGGTTTCTGGGGCGGACATTCGCATTTCCTCTCATGTGGAGCTGGGCCAGGAGGCGCAGGGAGGCCTGCCACGGGTGTTTGCGGGGTTGCTTGAGAGCATCAGGCTGCCCGCATCGCTAAGCATCACGGGCGATGGCCATCGCTACCAGATGAAGGGCAGCCTGCCCTCCGCCGCCCTGCGTGATGCTGTTGTGGAAGCGGCTGAAAAAAGCGGGCATGGCCTGGAGATTGACGCGAGCCAGCTCAAGGCGCACGAGCATGTGGCGGGGGCTCCCTTTGCGCAAGGCACTGCCCTTGCGGATTTTGTGCGCAGCTTCTTCAACAGCCCCATGCCTGGCTCCTTCCAGATTGATCAGCGGAACGGGCCGCAAATCAAGGCCTATGCCACGGCCGAAATGGAGAGCGAGTGGATGACCCTGTTGCGCGCGGTCAGCGGTGGGGCGCGGGTCAATGCAGAGATCACCAGAGTCCCCAGCATTTACCACTTTCCCAACTATCAGCCCGAGTCGATGCTTGAGCCCGGCGTGGCTGAAAGGCTGCGCGAAATTTTTCGCACCCAGATTGTGTTCTTCGACTCCGGCTCATCCAAACTCAAGCCTGATGAAGAGGCCAAGCTAGGCCCTCTGGTGGAGGTGATGGCTGCGGCCGGCAGTGACCTTCACGTCATCATCGCAGGCTATGCGGACATCGGTGGCGAGCCCGGTACCAAGGGGGCGGCGGTTCAGAAAGCCCGTGCCGAAGCGGTGAGGTCGAAATTGATCCGGCTCGGTGCAAAGGCTGAAGCCCTCGAAGCGCTGCCGTTTGATGCGCCCAGGCCTCCCGGTCTTGTGACTGACGACGCGCGTCGCCTGACCCGCAGCGTGGAACTTCTCATCAAGTGAGCTGACCGTATGAACCCGCCCACTCCACCGATAGAGTTCGACCTAGGCCCGATCATCTACTTCTATACGCACAGCCTGCTCATCATCGCAGTTTCGGCGGTGGTGTTCATGGGGCTGGGGGTATGGATTGGCTGGCTTACGTGGGCGCGCTTCAAAAGGCGCGCCCGGGCTTTTCAAGAGGAATGCGACCTGCTCCGGCACGAGATTGCGGCTCTCAAACGCCGCATCGGTGATGCAACCGTGGGGCCCGCGCCGCTTGTCTTGATCAACGAGGATGCTCCGGTTCCTTTGATCTCCGATCACGGTCCGCCGCTTCCTGGCTTCGAGACGCTGGGGGGGCATCTGGAAATATCCGCTGCTGCTGAAGCTGCCATGCCTGAGAAGGTGGTCCTGGCGGAAACAAAGCCTGCTGGCGCCGATGCTTCCCCGGTCGAGCCACACAAGGAGAGCCTGGCTGCCGTTGTGCTGGGAGCGAAGGGGGCGCCCCACCACACGCACGAACCAATGGCTCCGCCAGATTCCATTGCGGAATTGTCACCGGCTCCGGCCTCAGGTGCTCTGGAACAGAATCAGCCAGCCATCGGGGAGCCATCTTCCAGCCCCGCCGCCAAGCAACCCGTTGTGACTGCTGAATCGCCCCCGGCAACGAACGGGACTCACCCGCCGGAGCCGTCGGCGCCCGTTGTGGCAGATAGGGATGTTCCGGCAAAGTCTGATGCATCGCCTGCGATTGGCGGTAGCCAGCCGCTGGAAGCCACTGCGGACAACCCCTTTGGCGCAGAGCTGGCCTCCGGCATGGCCATCGAGGACCCCAGGCTTGGAATTTTGCTGCGTTCCCAGCCAGAGCGCTGGGATGATCTGACCCTGCTGCGTGGGGTGGGCGAGGTGCTTCAACAGCGTCTCCACGACTGCGGGGTTCACACCTTCAAGCAAATCGCCTACTGGACGGAGGGTAACGTGGAAGCATTTTCGTCGAAAATTGACGCCAGGGATCGCATTCGCCGGGAGCGTTGGGTGAACCAGGCCCGCGACATGCATTTCCTGAAGTACGGCGAGAAACTGCCCTAGCTGCAAAGGGATGGCGCTCTCCGGCAACTTTCGCGATAGCAACCTGCCGGCGCTGTCGTTTCGTTCCGCCCATTCGATTCATGAACACCACACTGAAGACTGCCATCCTCGCCTTCAGCGTCTGCCTGCCCCTGGCTGCGCGCGCTGAACTGAAACTCCCCGCCATCATTGGCGACAACATGGTCCTGCAGCAAAAGCAGGCGGATCAAATCTGGGGCTGGGACACGCCTGGCACCGAAGTGACGGTGAGTTTTGGCGCTCAAACCAAGACTGCAAAGGCTGACGACAAGGGCAAATGGACACTCAAGCTCGACCCTGTGCCCGCATCGGCCAAACCTGCGGTCCTCACGATCAAAGGCACCTCGACAAAGGAACTGAAGAACATCCTGGTGGGCGAGGTCTGGATCTGCTCCGGGCAATCCAACATGCAGTTCGCCGTGAATAGCGCGATTGACGCAGACCTCGAAATTGCGACTGCCAAGTATCCTGAAATCCGGCTGATCAGCGTGCCGAACGTGGGCACTCAGGAGCCCAAGGATGATTTCAAAGGCGCTTGGTCGGAATGTTCGCCGCAGACTGTGCCAGGGTTCTCGGCGGTGGGATATTTCTTTGGGCGCTCGCTTCACCAGACCCTGAATGTGCCGGTGGGCTTGATCAATGACTCCTGGGGTGGCTCTGCGGCCGAGGCCTGGGTTCGCCGCGACGTGCTTGAAAAGGACCCCCGCTTCAAGACCCTGATGGAAAAAACCGTGAGTCAGGAAAGAGCTGCGACCCTGCCTGCAACCAAGGCAAAGTACGAAGCTGACCTCGCGGCCTGGAAAAAGCTCGCCGATCAGGCGAACAAGGAGCACAAGCTCGCGCCGCGTGGCCCGAGCAATCCCGAATCCTGGCTTACCGGCAACGCCCGTCCTGGGAATATTTACAACGGGGTGCTGCTGCCCACCATTGGTTATGGCATCAAGGGCGCGATCTGGTACCAGGGCGAATCGAACGCCGGCCGCGCTTATGAATACGGCTATCTTTTCCCTCTTATGATCCAGCATTGGCGCGATGAGTGGAAGCAGGGCGATTTCCCTTTTTATTGGGTGCAGCTTGCGGATTTCATGGCTGAGACTCCCGAGCCCGGCGACAGCGCCTGGGCCGAACTGCGCGAGTCGCAGACCAAGACGCAAAACGCGATCAAGAATGGCGGCCAGGCCGTGATCATCGACATTGGTGAAGGCAAGGACATCCATCCCAAGAACAAGCGCGACGTGGCCGAACGCCTGGTGCGCTGGGCGCTGGCGAAGGATTATGGCGTGAAGCTGGTGTATCGCAGCCCGGAGTTCAAATCACTGGAAGTTCAGGGCGGCAAGGCTGTGATCACCCTGGACACCTTCGGCAGCTCCTTGCAGACCTTCGATGTCAAGGAGGTTCGTGGGGTGGCCATTTGCGGCGAAGACAAGAAATTGGTGTGGGCAGACGCCCAGATCGTCGCGGGCAACAAGATCGAAGCCAGCAGCCCCAAGGTTGCCAAACCTATTGCCGTTCGCTATGCCTGGGCTAATAATCCCGTGTGCAACCTTTATAACAAAGAGTGGCTGCCGGTGACACCTTTCCGCTCGGATGATTTTGAAATGACCACGAAACCGAAGCAGTAAGTGATGATTTGAATTCCACCTTGCTCATTACATTTCATTTTTGCCACTGATGAAACCCATTGCTTACTCTATTCTCGCCGCCCTCCTGCCGCTTGCCGCGCGGGCGGAACTCAAGCTTCCCGCCATTATCGGCGACAACATGGTGCTCCAGCAAAAGCAAACCAATCCCATCTGGGGCTGGGACACCCCGGGCACGGAAGTGACCGTCAAGTTTGGCGCTCAAAGCAAATCCGCCAAGGCCGGTGAAAAGGGCAAATGGACGGTCAAGCTTGACCCGGTGCCGGCCAATGCTGAAGCGGCAACCCTCACCATCCAGGGCACCTCTTCACGTGACGTGAAGAACGTGCTCGTGGGTGAAGTCTGGCTCTGCTCGGGCCAGTCGAACATGGGCTTCACGGCCGGCACCGCCCGCGATGCGGACCTGGATCTGCCCGGCTGGAAGCACCCGCTGATTCGCCTGATCAAGGTGCCAAACGTGGGCATCCAGGAGCCTCAGGACGATTTCAAGGGCCAGTGGAATGAATGCACGCCGGAGAGCACGAGGAGCTTCACTGCCGTCGGCTTCTTCTATGGCCGCATGCTGCATCAGATGCTGGGCGTGCCGGTGGGATTGATCGACAATTCCTGGGGCGGGTCTTCCTGCGAAGCGTGGGTGCGGCGTGATCTTCTGGAAAAGGATGCAAGGTTCAAGGACTTGATCGAGCAATGGAAGAGAACGGAGGCTGCTTACACCCCTGAAACGCTGAAAAAGGAATGGACGGCCTACATGGCGAAGAAGGACGCCTGGACCAAGGCCGCTGCCGAGGCCCGAAAAGAAGGCAAGTTCTTTACCGAGCAGGCCCCGCGTGCACCGCAGAGCCCGCTCACCGGCCAGCATCGGCCCGGCAACCTTTACAGCGGCTGCCTGCACCCCATCATCGGCTATGGCATCAAAGGTGCCATCTGGTACCAGGGAGAAAGCAACGCAAGCCGCGCGGCAGAGTACGGATATCTGTTCCCTTTGATGATTCAGCACTGGCGCGATGAGTGGAAGGAAGGCGACTTCCCGTTCTACTGGGTGCAGCTGGCCAATTATCAGGCACGGCAGCCCCTTCCCGGCAACAGCCAGTGGGCTGAACTGCGCGAATCGCAGACCAAGACACAGAGCGTGATCAAGAACGGTGGTCAGTCGATCATCATTGATGTGGGCGAAGGCAAGGACATCCATCCGAAAGACAAGAAGGACGTGGCCAACCGTCTGGTGCGCTGGGCGCTGGCAAAGGATTATGGCTTCAAAATTCCCTACCACAGCCCCGAGCTCAACAATGTGGTGTTCAGTGGCAGCACGGCCACCGTCACTCTGGACACTTTTGGAAGCAGCTTGCAGACCTTTGACGTGCAGGAAGCGCGCGGATTCGCTGTCTGCGGCGAAGATAAAAACTGGGCGTGGGCCGACGCCAAGATCATTGGACCGGACAAGGTGGAAGTCAGCAGCAAAGCCGTCGCCAAGCCCATCGCGGTGCGCTATGCCTGGGCCGACAACCCCGTGTGCAACCTCTACAGCAAGGAGTGGCTGCCGGTGACACCGTTCCGCAGCGACACCTTCCCCATGATCACAAGCGCAAAGCCGGTGCTTCCAGTGAAGGCTGCGGCGCCCAAGCCTGCAGCCAGGTAGGCCCCTTTTGAAATTGAACGGCGGCGCGCAAGGGAAACCTTGTGCGCCGCCTTTTTGCTTCCACTCCGACCCAGGACGGGAGCCGGCTACTCCACCAGCCGGTAGCCAATGCCGGGCTCGTTGCGAATCTCAATGCCGCTGTCGCCCAGCTTGTTGCGGAGATGGTTCACGTGAACCCGCAGGGAGTGGCTGGCGTCGCCGGCGTGGCCGGCCCAAACCTCGCGCAGGATCTGCTTTTGCGTGATGAGCTTGCCGACGTTGCGCGCGAGCAGTTTCAGCAAGGCATATTCGGTGGGCGTGAGCTTCAGGGCCACGCCGTCGAGGGTGGCTTCGTGGTGCGCGAAGTCGATGCGCAGAGGGCCGACCACACACTCCGGGGATTCATTGGTTTTCTGGCGCCGTTGAATCGCCTGCAACCGCGCCAGCAGCTCCGCCGTGCCAAAGGGCTTGGTCACGTAGTCGTCGGCACCGGCCTCGAAGGCTTCCACTTTCATATCCTCCTGGTCGCGCACAGAGAGCACCAGCACAGGCACCGCGCTCCATTCGCGCAGGCGCTTGATCACCGTGACGCCATCCATGTCGGGAAGACCCAGGTCCAGCAGAACCACGTCAGGGCGGATGAAGGCGGCCTGTTGCAGCCCGAGCTGGCCGGTTTCTGCTTCGTGCACCTTGCATCCCTTGGCCTCCAATGCCATGCGCAGGAGGCGGCGGATTTGGATTTCATCGTCAATGATAAGAGCTGTCACGGCACTAAATGATGTTTCTGACCCAGTTTGAAGAGAAAGTATAGCGAGCCGGCGAACTCATTCCACCTGGAGTTCGATGGTAAACTGTGCGCCCCCGGAAGGATGATTGGACGCCGTGATGTTGCCACCCTGGGCGCGCGCAAAGCCGCGCGCAATGGCAAGTCCCAGCCCGGTGCCGCCTGCGGGTGATCCCGGAGAGCGGTAAAACTTCTCGAACACCTTCTTTTCCTCCCCGGCCGGAAGCCCTGGCCCGTGATCACGCACAACGATTTGCAGTTTTTGACCGCCCAGCCCGGCGGAAACTTCGATCGGCGTGCCCTTGGGCGTATAAACCGCAGCGTTGTGCAGGATGTTGGCGAGCGCCTGGGTGAGCAGCCGGTGGTCAACTTTGACCAACGGAAGATCCTGGGCCGTGACGGTCACAGGATGGTCGTTCAAAGCCTTGCCCGCAGCCTCCCTGGCGGCGGAAATGACGTCGCGCAGGTCACACCAGTCTCGCTGTGGCTGCACCACTTCGGATTCAAGGCGCGACATTTGCAGAAGGCTGTCCACCACACGTCGCAAGCGCAGGCTGGCGGTGCGGAGTTCCTGAACGTAGGGGTTGTCAGTGACTCCCATGCCGTCCAGTGAAGCCTGGATGACCGCCAGCGGTGTCTTCAGTTCGTGCGACACACTGTCCAGCAGGGTGCGATGCAGCTTGTCTGACTGTGCGAGCACCTCCGCCTGCCGCACGGCCTGGATGAAATGCTCTTTTTCCAGCACCAGCGCCAGTTGCAGTGCAAACGCCTCGATGGTCTGGCGGGTGGTGAAATCCATGGCCGCCTTTTCGGGCATATGAACGCCCAGCACCCCCATCATCGAAGTCGCCGTTTGCAGCGGAAACCAAGTGGCTTCGGACTGGGGCAGCGTGTCAGTAAACCTGCCTGCAGGCTGCTTGTTGCTGTAGGTCCAGGCGATCACCCCCCATTCCTTGAGGGCGGGCTTGAAGGTGCTCGCGGCATGGGCGGTCTTGGGCAGGGACCGGTCGCTCTCCCGGACGATGAGCGCGGTGTTGGCGTGCATCAGTTCATCGATGGTGCGCAGCGCATCGGCCAGTCCTTTTTCGGGCTCGGCCGCCAGCGCCGCGCTTTGGGTCACGCGCAGCAAGGCGGCGGTCTGTCGCTGGCGCAGCCGCTCGGCCAGTTCGCGCATGCGCAGCCTCGAGGTGAGGCTCCCCATGCTGATCGCCACGATGAAGAACATCCCGAACATGAACATGTCCTCGATTTTTTGGATGTGAAACGTGAACTGGGGCGGGATGAAGAAATAGTCCCAGGCCAGCGCGCTGATACCTGCCATGAGCAGCACCGGCCCCCGGCGAAGCTTGAGAGCGGCGAGCACCACGGCCATAAGAAACACCAGCGCCACGAACATGTAACCAGTGAGCGGCAGCAGCAGCCAGCCCCCGCAGGCGATGGCAAAGGTCGCTGCAATCACCGCTGCACACTCGCCAATCAGGGAAGCGGTGAGCGCCGCAGACTCCGCCAGCACGGTTGGGCTTGGGGATTTGTTCGTGCTGGCGAGAGGCCGCACCACGCAGACGTCAATGTCGCCACTGCCGACGATGAGCTGGTCCGCCAGCGACTGGCGCCAGCGGCTGGCCTTTTCCGGCTTGCCCACCACGATTTGGGAAACGTTGCGCTCCTGCGCGACGCGCAGCAGCCCCTCCGCGACGTTGTCGCCGGTGACTGACACGACCTCGCCGCCCAGCTTGCGCGCGAGTCCCAGAGATTTCGCGAGCCGGTCCTGCTCTGTCTGAGTGAGCGGCTGTGATCCCTCGACCCACACAATCAGCCAGGGGCAGTTCAATCTCGTGGCCGCGCGCCTTGTCCAGCGGATGAGGCTTTCGGCATAGGGACTGGGGGCGACGGCAACCATCAGCCGCGCATTGGTCTTCCACGCGGTGCTCACTCGCTTGGCGCGGCGAATGTCTTCCAAGTCGCGGTCAACCCGCTCCGCAGTGAACCGCAGCGCCATCTCACGCAGGGCGGTGAGATTGCCTTCCTTGAAGAACCCTTCAGCGGCGGCCTGGGCGCGCTCACCCATGTAAACCTTCCCCTCCGCCATGCGGTCGAGAAGTTTTTCGACACTCAGGTCGATCAACTGAATTTCGTGGGCTCGATCAAGAATGGAATCCGGCACCGTCTCCTGGATTGCCACCCCCGTGATCTGCTGCACGATGTCAACCTGGCTTTCGATGTGCTGGACATTGACGGTGGTATAGACATCGATGCCTGCATCGATAAGTTCGAGGACGTCCTGGTAGCGCTTGGCATGACGCGAGCCGGGTGCGTTGGTGTGCGCCAGCTCGTCCACCAGCACCAGGCCGGGGCGCTGCAGCAGCACTGCATCAATGTCGAACTCTTCCAGGGTGAAGCCTCGATGCTCCAGCTTCTGGCGGGGCAGCACATTCAACCCTTTGACCAGATCCGCCGTCTCGTGGCGGCCGTGGGTTTCCACAACGCCGACGAGCACATTGATGCCTTCTTTCTTTCTCTGCTGGCCCGCCAGCAGCATGGCATAGGTCTTGCCGACGCCCGGACACATGCCGAGGAAGATGAACAACCTGCCGGCCTTGGTCTGGAGCTCTTCCCGCTGCCATTCTGCAAGGAGGGCATCGGGATTTGGGCGTAAATCGTCTTCCATGAGAAAGTGGCTACTCGCCGGTCTTGATGCGTTTGTTCTTCACTCGGGTCAGAGGAAACTCTCGCTTGTCTTTTTGATAATAGCAAATCTCCACCAGCGTCGGCCAAAGTTCCAAGGAAGCATGAATCTGACTGACGACATCGTCAACGATGCGGCTGACGTTCTGCTGAAAGAAGTCCGGCTCGAATCCATAGAAGACCTTGGCCAGGTTCTCCGCGAAATGGAGCAGCGTCTGGCGCCGCTCCGGGTCCTTGGTCTTCTCCGCCGTGTCAAGGACACGCGCATGCACGGCCATGACCTTTTGCAGGATCTCCTGCGTGTCATCCAGCGTCACCTCGCCCTTGTAGCGGAACTTGATGCCGAGGTCATTGCGCTGATAGACCGTGTCCTTGATCTTCCTCTTCAGCAGGCTGCACAATTCCTCGTTGAAGACCTCCATGGCCAGCGGGTTGCGCATGTAATTGTTTTTGGTATGCCGTTGCACCGCATCCACATGAGCGGCCGCAATGCCGGGTTGCTGGATCCAAAGCCGGTAGACGTAGTCCTCGAAACGCAGGCGGGTTGGAAAGAAGGGAGGAAGCCCGAGGCGGTTGTCGTATCCCGCGACTCCGCAGTCAATGCGCCAGTTCTTATTGGTGACGACAGGCCTGAAATTCACCAGGACATAAACATTGTTCAGCGCATTGATGTCAATCTGGTTTTCGTCCATGAGAAACATCTCCACATAGTCCAGCGCGTCGATGTCATTAGTGCCGGTCCGATAGGTCTGGGCAATGCTTACCGCCGAATCACGGGAAACCTTTCCGGGCTGCAAAATCAGGGAATTCTCCTGGGAGAACTTGTTCGTCGTGTTGGTCTCCAGGTCCATGGATGTGTCCGTCAGCAACTCACCCTTCACATAGTTGGCAGGCAGGTGGCTGACCTTCTTGCCGAGCGCCTCTTTGAACGCAGCGAGAAGATCGAAGGATTTGTGGACGTAGCCGCTCTCGCCCGTGCCATAAAGCTTGCCGCGGCAGACCTCGTTCTGCGCCAGGCTTTCAGGGCTGGCCTCGATCAAGGCGTCCGGCCTCATGTCGTCGTCCGAGCTGACAAGATACTGCCCGAGCGTGTAGATAAGGGTGAAATTCCGGTTTCCGCCATAGCTTGGCCGGAAGAGATTGCGCACCAGCGACTCGAGTTTCTGGTCGCGCAGCTTGCGATTGAGGAAGCTGATGAATTCCTCCTTCTCGCGCGGCCCCACATATACAAGCTCGTTGGCGGTTCGTGTTTGTTCGAGGAGCGGGTAATACTTCTGATGATTTGCCAGGCTGGAATCATCAAAGACCATGATCTTCGCAGAGTGGCCGTTGCGCCAGAAGTTGTCATCGTAAGCTTCGACGGTTTCCGGGGCGTCGCGCAGCCGATAGGTGGGAATGGTGAAAATGGTCTGGGCTTGGTTCATGGGGAAATGCAACAAAAGTTCAGACAACCCCGCCTGCGCCAGGCCTCGCCCTGCGCGTCGTCACGGTGAGTTGTCAAGATTGGATCTGATGGCGTCCAGCAACACCCGGGCTATTTGAGTTCGTCCATGGCAAGGTTGAGGCGCACGAGATTGATACGCTCGCTGAACAGGCGGGACGGGGGAGGCTCGGTCAGTTTGTCGATGAGACGGTGCAGTTTTGCGGCCGACTCGGGGCTGAGATGGCGCTCCTCGACGATGCGTTGCTCCTGGGCGCTGGCGCTGGCAACGGTGATGAAAGTGTCCACCTCGCCGATCTCCGGCGGGGGATGGAGTTCGCCGGGGGGAAGCTGAAAATAGCGAGGCCCGGAGAATTTATGCGAAAGCATGGCCATCGCCACGGCCTTTTCATTGGGGATCACCAAATCATCGGACCGCCGGTTCGCAATCATGAGATAGGCAGCAAGCGCCAGCAGCGAGAACACCACGACGGCCATGCCCCGAAAGTGCGCGCGCGTGAGGCTCACGAAACCAACGCTGCCTGGTTGTGGATGTGTGATATTCATGGCGTGCTCCCATTGAGCCGGCTTGCAGGCCCGCCATGCTGACGCAGCAGCATGGCGGGCCTGCGGGGGTGGCGGGTTATTTCAGCGCGTCGAGCGCGAGATTGAGTTTGAGCACATTGA
>CAINXC010000147.1 GCA_903854655.1 uncultured Verrucomicrobiota bacterium
CCGCCGCAATTTGCAGCTCACCATCGAAAGCATCAGCGATGCTTTCCTCACGCTCGATCATGAGTTTCGCTTCACCTACATCAACAGCCAGGCCGAGCGGCTGCTGGGGCACGGCAAAGGCGAGATGCTCGGCCGCCCCGTCCAGGATGTGTGCGAACTGGGGCTCGAAAGCCCCTTTATCATGCAGTTTCGCCGTGCGGCGGCGGAGCGGCAGCCGGTCGCGCTGGAGGCGTTTTACCAGCGCACTGAGCTGTGGCTGGACATGCGCGCTTATCCTTCCCCGGCCGGGCTCACGGTGTATTTCCAGGATGTCACCGCGCGCCGGCGGAAAGATGAGCAACTTCGCCTGCTGGAAACCTGTGTCGCGCACCTCAATGACATCGTTCTCATCACCGAGGCGGAGCCCATTGAAGAGCCAGGACCGCGCATTGTGTATGTGAATGACGCCTTCGTCCGCCGCACGGGCTACTCGCGCGAGGAAACCCTTGGCCGCAGCCCGCGCTTCCTGCGCGGATCGAAAACTCCGCCCGAGGCCATGGGCCGCATCCGCGCCGCGCTGAAAGAGTTAAGGCCGGCTCGCGAGGAGGTCATCAACTGCACCAAGACGGGCGAGGACTACTGGCTGGAGCTGGAAATTGTTCCGGTGGCGGATGCCACTGGCAAGGTTACGCACTGGGTTTCCATTGAGCGCGACATCACGGAGCGCAAACTCGCGGAAGAGAAGCTGCGCGCCAGCGAGGCCAGCATGGCGACCGCTCAACGCATCGCTCATTTCGGAAGCTGGGAGCTGGATCTCAACCACGACAACGGCGGCGCCAATCCTCTGCGCTGGTCCGACGAGATGTTCAGGATCGCCGGCCTTGAGCCCGGCGCGGTTGAAATGACTCGCGAGTTGTTTTTCAGCCTGGTTCATCCCGAGGATCGCGAGTCCGTCCGACGGGCCTCGGCCGAGGCGGTTCGCCAAAGCAGCCCGTATTCCATCATTCATCGGCTGGTGCGGCCCGCTGGCCAGGAGCGCATCGTGCACGAGACCGGCGAGGTCTTTCTCGACGAGCTGAGCGACCAGCCTTCGAAGATGGTGGGCACCGCGCATGACATCACGGAGCAAAGGCTGGCCGAGAAGACCCTGCGCGAGCAGGCCACCCTGCTGGACAAAGCGCAGGACGCCATCCTCGTGCGGGACCTGGACCACCGCATTCTCTATTGGAACCGCAGCGCCGAGCGGCTCTATGGCTGGACGGCGGCAGAAGCCTCGGGCCGCCCGGTCATGGAGTTTCTCTACAGGGATCCCGCGAAGTTCCACGCGGCCATGGAGGCGTGCCTGGCCAAGGGTGAATGGGTGGGAGTGCTGCAAAAGCTGGGCAAGGGCGGCCGGGCGCTGACGGTTGAAGCGCGCTGGACTCTGGTGCGCGACGACTTGGGCCTGCCCAAGTCCATCCTTGCGATCGACACCGACATCACCGAGCGCAGCAAGCTGGAGCAGCAGTTCCTGCGCGCCCAGCGCATGGAGAGCATCGGCACCCTGGCGGGCGGCATCGCGCATGACCTTAACAACGTGCTGGCCCCCATCATGATGTCCATTGACGTGCTGCGGCTGGAGGAGCAGAACCCCCGGCGCCTGGGCATCCTCGCCACCATCGAAGCCAGCGCCCGGCGCGGGGCGGACATGGTGCAGCAGGTGCTTTCCTTTGCCGAAGGGGTGCGGGGGCAGCAATTGCGAGTGCAGGTGGGCCGCCTTATCGGCGAGATAGCCAAGATTGCGGACGACACCTTCCAGAAGAACATCCAGGTGCGCAGCGATGTCCCGGCGGATCTATGGGTGGTGCAAGGCGATCCCACCCAGCTTCACCAAGTGCTGCTCAACCTCTGCATCAACGCCCGCGACGTCATGCCCGATGGCGGCGTGCTGACGCTTACAGCAAGCAACATGCTTCTGGATGAGCAGTACGCCGGCATGAACATCGAAGCCCGGCCCGGCCCCCATGTCGTCATTCAGGTGGAGGACACCGGCTGCGGCATTCCTCCTGAGGTGATGGAGCGCATCTTCGAGCCTTTCTTCACGACCAAGGGACCCGGAAAAGGCACCGGACTGGGGCTTTCCACCACGCTTGCCATTGTCAAAAGCCATGCCGGCTTCGTCCGCGTGTACAGCGAGGTGGGGCTGGGCACCAAATTCCGCGTCTATCTGCCGGCGCAGACGACCCCGGATTCCGGCAACGAGGCCCCCGCTCAAGCCGAATTGCCGCGCGGCCATGGCGAGCTCGTGCTGGTGGTGGACGACGAGGCCTCCGTGCGGCAGATCACGCGGCAGACGCTGGAAGCCTTCGGCTACCGCGTGCTGCTCGCTTCCGACGGGGCCGGGGCGACCGCCCTCTACGCCGTGCACAAGGACGAGGTGGCGGTGGTTCTCACCGACATGATGATGCCCATCATGGACGGCCCTTCCACCATCCAGGTGATCATGCGCATGAACCCGCAGGCCCGCATCATCGCCGCCAGCGGCCTCAACGCCAACGGCATGGTCGCCAGGGCCACCAGCGCCGGGGTGCGCCATTTCCTGCCGAAACCCTACACCGCCGAGGCCATGCTCCAGGCGCTGCGCCTCGTGCTGCAGAGCTAGCATCCGCAACCCACGCGCAGAGCCTGGCAGGGAATGCCGAGCGGAAAGCCTGAACAGCGGCTAACATGTCATTGAAAGGAACATCACCTCATGGACATGATCTCACTGCTCATTCTCGCCGCCTTCGGCCTGTTTCTTGATGCAATGATGCGCCAGGCTGGCTGCATCGGTCGAACTTACGTTCTCCAGGAAGTCGGGCGCGACCTCCCGCTAAAATAACCCGAGGAGTTGTCGCGTTCGTAGAGTTGAACGTACGAACCTTCGATCCATTGCAGCCATGACACAGACCTGGATCAGAATCATCGCCGCCGCCCTCTTTATGATGGGGCAGGAGGGCGTTGGGGTTGTGCCAGGCCTGTCAGTTGACGGCGGCAAACCGGTGATCGCCTGTCATATGGCCTGCTGTGATGGCCCCGCTTGCAAATGCGACATGGCTCCGCCTGCCGCCCCCGCGAAGCCAGTGCCGGCGGCTCCGGCCCGCGCTGACAGGGATTTGAAGACCCCTCCGGTCATAGGGGCCGCGCTGAAGCTGCCCCCCACCCATTTTTCATTGCCTGAGCCGGGTCCGATTCCCTCGCTGGACCTGCTTCTACCGCATCGCCTGCCGCCGTTGGCATGGCATTGCGCCCTCCTCATCTGAAAGCCTGCGTTTCCAGGACGATTGCGCCCGCATCTCGCGCGGTGCCGACCCGAAACCCAGCTTTTTGACAAGGACTCAATGAAAACTTCATACCTATTTCCCGCCCTGGCGCTGACCTTCGCCCTGGCCAGCATCTCTCAGGCAGAGGATCGCGCCACACCAGCTTCGCCAGACCTGATCGCCCGCCTCATAAGGGAGGCAGTGGCCACGCATCCCAAAATCCAGGCCGCCCGCGAGCGCAGCGAAGCCGCTCGTGCCGCCATCAAGACGGTGCGCCTTTGGGAGGATCCGCAGGTGGGGCTGGGTTTCATGGCGGCACGCCGCGCCATGCGTCAGGAAAATGGCGACGCCGTGGCTAGCCTCGACCAGATGCTGCCCAGGCCCGGTCTTTACAAGGCCGAGAAGCGCCGCATGGAGGCTGAGCACCTGGCGCAGAACGCGGTGGAGCAGCTCACGGCCAATGAGCTGGGCTTGGCCACCGCGCAGGCCGCGCTGGAGCTGGCGCTGGCCGATGAGCTGATCCGGCTCCAGTCCGAGAATGTAGGATGGCTTGAGACCGCCGAGCGAACCGCCGAGGAGCGGGCAAAGAATCCCGACGCCAGCGGCACTGAGACGCTGCGCCTGCAAAGCGAGCTTGCCATGCGCCAGCAGACCCTCGCCTCGGCCAGGCGCGGGCGGTCGCAGATGGCTCGCGCGTTGAACATTTTGCTGGGCCGCAATCTTCAGTCGGAGTGGCGGTCGCTGTCTCTGCCGGCGGACATGCCACCGCTGCCGGGCGTCGCCGCGCTCAAAGTCAAGCTGGAGCGGCAGAACCCACAGCTCGCCTCCATGCGCCACATGGCGGACAGCGCACAGGCGGAGACGGACGCGGCGAAAGAACGCAAGAAGCCCGTGTTCTCCGTGGGCGTTCAGACCAGCACCTACTCGGCGGCGGGGGACCTGCGCAGTTCCCTGCTCATGATCAAGATGTCGCTGCCCTGGTTCAACTCCTCCGCTTACAACGCGGACATCACGAAGGCGGAGCAGACGCGGCGGGCCGCGCGCGACGATCTCGTGGCGGAGCAGCGCGAGCTGCAAACCCAGCTCACCAGCCTGACCACCGAGGCGGAGAACAACCAAAGTATGGTGGAGGCCTACAGCCGCGAAGTTCTGCCCAAGGCGGAGAAGGCCGTGGAGACGCTGCAAAACGCCTGGATCTCCTCCAAGGCCGCGCTGCTCGACGTGCTCGACGCCCGCCGCGCCCTGCTCGACGCGAGGCAGGAGCAGCAGCGCGCGCTGGCAGCGCGCCACGCCGCCTTCCATTCCCTCGCCGCCCTCACAGGCAGCCTTGCCACTTCACCGGGAAAGTAACACCATGAAACATTTTGTCACACTTATGCTCGTCACCTCCGGCATCGCCGGGGGCTGGCTGCTGCGCGACCACTTTGGCGGTTCTTCATCCACGGTGCCGGTCACGGCCGGCCCGCGCAAAGTGCTGTTCTACCAGAGCGCCATGCATCCCTGGATCAAGAGCGACAAGCCGGGCCGCTGCACCATCTGCGGCATGGAACTGGTCCCTGTTTATGAAGGCGCGAAGGGCGTTGACAGCGCAGCGGCCGGGGTCGTCGCACTCACGCAGTCGCAGATCCAGGTGGTCAACGTCCAGACCGTTGCGGCCAGGCCTCAGACAGTCACCCGCTCGCTGCTCGTGGCCGGCATCATCAACGAGAATGCCAGCCGCCACCGCGTGCTCGCGGCTTACGTAGACGGCCGCATCGACAGCCTGCACGTGAACTTCATGGGGGCGGAGGTGACGGAAGGCCAGCCTCTGGCGGAGTTGTACAGCTCCATGCTCCTGCAATCGGAGCGTGAATACCGCCAGCTCACCGGCGATCTGCGCAAGAGCACCGCGTTGCGGCTGCGCCAGATGGGCCTCACCCCGGCGCAGATCGGGGTGCTGGACCACAAGTCCGGTGATGCCCTCACCTCGCAAATCCTCTCTCCCGTGGGCGGCACCGTAGTGGAAAAGAACGTCTCCGAAGGCCAGTACGTGGTCGCGGGCGAGAAGCTCTTCGAGATCGCCGATTTTTCGGTCATGTGGTTCCAATTCCGCGCCTATGAGCAGGACATGCCGTGGATAGCCATCGGCCAGACTGTGACCGTCACCACTCCCTCGCTGCCTGGCAAGTCTTTCGAAGGCAAGGTCACCTTCATTGATCCTAACTTCGACGAAGCCACACGCTCAACCAAGGTGCGCGTGGAACTGCCCAATCCGCTGGTGGATGGCCACCGCGCCCTGCTCAACCGCCTCTATGCCGACGGATCAGTGAAGATCGAAGCCCCCGGGGTGCTGGCGGTGCCAAAGTCCGCCGTGATCCAGACCGGCCGCCAGGCGGTGGCTTATGTGGACAAGAGCAGCGGTGCTTACGTCCTTGTACCGCTCACCATTGGGCGCCGGGGCGACAAGCTGCTGGAAGTGCTCACCGGCCTGGTCGCCGGCGACAAGGTGGTGACCAACGGCAACCTCCTCATCGACGGCCAGGCCGAGATGAACCGCTCCTTCGCCTCGCCCGCCACGTCCGCGCCATCGCCAGTCAGGGCGCTGACGGAGGCGCAGAGCCAGACCCTCGCAGACTTTGTCAAAGTGGCCGATGCCATGGCAAATGCTCTCGCCACCGACGATCTCCCAGCGTTCAACAGGGCCGGAGGACAGGCAGAAATGCAGGCCGGCAGCCTGATCGAATCCCTGCGTCTTCTCAGGGAAGTGGTGCCCGGTCTTGACGGCCTCGACAAGGCACGGCATCTCCAGAACGAGAAAGATCTGCACCAGGCACGGGTGGTGTTTCACAAGTTCAGCATGGCTGCCATCCACGTGCTGGAGCCGCTGCGCGAAGCGGAGGGCATGCCGGACTTTCAGGTCTGGGAGTGCCGCATGGTGGACAAGGTCATCGATGGTGCCCCCAAGTTTGGCTACTGGCTGCAAACTGGCGGCAGACCCGGTTCCAATCCCTTCTTCGGCAGCGAGATGCAGGACTGCGCCAAGGAAATCAAAGCAGGAGACAAACGGCCATGATCGAACGCATCATCGAGTGGAGCCTCAAAAACAGGTTCCTGGTCCTCTGCGCCGCGCTGCTCATTGTGGCGCTGGGGGTTCGCGCGATTCATCTCACACCGGTGGACGCGATTCCGGATCTCACGGAGAATCAGGTGCTCGTCTATGGCGACTGGATGGGCCGCAGCCCGCAGGAGGTGGAGGATCAGGTCACCTTCCCGCTCTCCACAGGCCTGCAAGGCCTGGCTGGTGTCAAAGAGGTGCGGGCCACCTCCATGTTCGGCTTCTCGCTGATCACGATCATCTTTGAGGACAAGGTGGACACCTATTTTGCCAGGGCGCGAGTGCTGGAGCGACTGAACTACCTGCAAGGCTCCATGCCGGAGGGCGTCAAGCCGCAGCTCGGTCCCGACGCTTCCGGGCTCGGCTGGGTGTATCAATATTACCTCGACGTTGACCCCTCGAAGGCGAAGGACGGCGGCTGCGACCTCGCGCAACTGCGCTCGCTCCAGGACTGGTACGTGCGCTATCAGCTCGCCAGCGTGCAGGGTGTCGCCGAGGTGGCGAGCATCGGCGGCTTTGTGAAGCAGTATCAGATCGAGCTCTCCTCCGCCAAGATGCGCATGGCCAACGTCACGCTCATGGACGTGCTCTCGGCTGTGCAGAACGCCAATCTCAACGTCGGTGGCAAAACCGTGGAGGAAAACGGTGCGGAATTCGTGCTGCGCGGCATCGGGCTGGTCACCAGTTCCGAGGACCTGGAGCTGGTGACCGTGAAAGCCATGGAAGGCACGCCCATCTACTTGAAGGATGTCGCCGCTGTGCAGATCGGCGGGGACTTCAGACGCGGCGCTCTCGACTTGAACGGGCATGAAGCCGTGGGCGGCACCGTGGTCATGCGCACCGGTGAGAACGCCAGGGCGGTGATCGAACGCATCAAGGAAAAGATCGCCGAGATCGCTCCCAGCCTGCCGCCCGGCATCACCATCCGCTCCTTCTATGATCGCAGCGAACTGATCGACCACACCATTGATACACTCAAGCACGCACTGTTGGAGGAGATCATTCTTGTCACCCTCGCGCACATCCTCTTCCTCTGGCACTTCCGCAGCATCCTCATCGTCACGCTGCCGCTGCCGGTGTCCATCCTCATCTCGTTCACGCTGATGAAGGAGTTCGGCATCACG
>CAINXC010000148.1 GCA_903854655.1 uncultured Verrucomicrobiota bacterium
CCCGTCCTCGACTACCCGTCGCACGGCCAGCAGGCGGAGTGTTTCCAGTGATTTGTGGTCCAATTTGCGGCCGTCTTGCTTCATTAGATCGCACTATCGCACATAAACATAGTGTAGTCTATCCCAAAGACTTGTCAGTAATCGCACTCAACGAGTATGTGGATGCCCCGTCTCGACAGCCCTTCAAGGAACGGCTTGCTGAGGTTGGCTATCTCCATCAGCGTGTTTCCGAAGCCCATGGGAAGCACAACCAAGTTTTGATCGCTTCCATCCACCCGATGGAGGATGGCGACTTGCCGGCTCCCCCGTTTGATCCTTCATCCCTCTCGAACTATCTCCACGTTCGAGTGCCATCCTGCGGCATGGAAGTGGTGGCATTTCGCGCCCCGGCCTACACCGTGAAGGCAGACCGGGACACTTACTGGCGGCAGCTCAGGGAGGTGATGTCATCGACCCATGACAGGCCGATTTGCTTCATTGGGGATGCCAATTATGACCCGTTTGCCGGAGCTTCTGCGAGTTCATCGATGGTCTCGTTTGATGCCGTCGGCAGCTATTCAGTCCCCAGACCTGCCGGCGATTGGAGCTACGTATCGATTGACGGAGTTCGCCACTCCCGCATCGATCACGCATTTCTGACACGTCGCCTCACTTGCTCCGATACGCGGTATCTCACGACCTTTGAGGGCATTGTTCTCGCCGGGTCCGCCGCAGAGAAGCCTGTCACCGATCATGCAGTGCTGTCCATCAATCTCCAGATTGCAAAGGAGCCCATGCCATCGAATCTCATGCCATGAACACCCCGATTTCAGCTCAAACATTACTTGCATTTGCCAGGTCACGAGCCGGTGAAACTTTCCACACGCTTACGCGGAAGGTTCCATTCAGTGTGACAGCGTCCGAAGGAGTCTTGGTCTTCACCCCTCACACGACGAACAAGAGCCGTCGGCAGACGAATGACGGGATTGACGCAGTCTGTCGCGAGTTCAACGCTTCCGGCTCGTTGCGTCCAGGGAACTACGCCGACATTTCGTTCGATGCCTCGTATATCCTTGCGCTCATCCATGCAGCAGAATCGTCAGGCAATCGCAAACGCTGACAGCTCACACCATTTATGCGATGATTGGATACACTTATTGGGAGCAAGGGCGCGATATTGCTAAGGGCAAAATTGTTTCGATGACGCCAATCGATTTTTTCTCACGTCGAGGAGATGTGGGCGGAATAGAGTTTCAGGCGGCCGGTATGGCGGTTTCAGCAATTGCTCAGTTCGGAATGTATCTTGAGATGCGCAAGATGACCCAACTAGCGGAAGCCCAGTTCGAGGAGCGACGACACGGATGGATCGACAGTATCATAACTCAATGGATTGATGAGCATCGGAACTCTTCCGGCATTCGGAGGGATGTTACTGGCGCGTTAGTCCGAGAGTGTGGTGAGATGTGGAAGAAGTTGTATGAAAATGAGAAGATTGATGTGCCGCAGACCATATTACTGAAGGTTTCTCGGATGGTAGAATTCATTCAGTGGAACTATTTATTGCTCGCGGTCGGCGTTAACGCACTCGTCGAGGCTTCGGGATCGGACGAGGGATGGTTGATTAACGAAGATGCAAAGGCGTCTCAGATAGCCGATGAGGTCCTTCACGAATCAATCGAAGAGAAAAGATCGACCTGGTGGAAGGGGGCATTGAAGGCAGTTGGTGGCCTCCCCCTGCTTCTTGTTCCGGTAGTCGGACCTGTAGCAGGGGGTGGCGCTGTGGGCTACGGCATTGGGGAGATGATGGGCTGCATCAACGCATCTCGAGCGGACCTTGCCCGTCTAGAAGATAAACGCCCACTCCTAGAACTGCACTTTGCCGTCTCGTTGCTAGAGGCTGCGTCAAGTCAACTGACGCAGTTCATGACCGCCCAGAACATCGCATCCCCAGCACGACTCCTTGTCGCTGACACCGGATCATCGCAGGCATCTTTTCTGCTCAAGCCTGTCTCCACCTGGGCTCGCACTCCCAAGCTACGGGCTTTGCCGTTCACTGATGAAGTATAGCCGCTGTTACGCCTAATAGGAGGCCAAGCGTTGTCGCGGCTGGTAACACGGGGGCCTTTGTCAAAACATCCGTCACCGACAAGCCCGGGCCACGCGGCGCCAGCGGTCCACGGTGCCGTTGACGGGCTTTTTCGGCATCATCCAGGGCTCCATCGCGCGTGGCAC
This sequence comes from uncultured Verrucomicrobiota bacterium, assembly GCA_903854655.1. Classification (GTDB taxonomy): domain Bacteria; phylum Verrucomicrobiota; class Verrucomicrobiia; order Verrucomicrobiales; family Verrucomicrobiaceae; genus CAINXC01. The sequence continues at coordinate 2,212 of CAINXC010000148.1, forward strand.
CTGCTTCCCGGCCAAGGCTTTGGTGAAGCTGAGCTTGCCGCAGCGCAGCGGGGCCTCGACACCAATGGCGACGGAATCGAGTTCATCCGGCGACTGCCCCTTGTGCGCCCGCTTCCAGTCGTCCTTGGCTTCGATGTCGCTCTTGCCTTCGTTCTCCGACAGACCCCGGGTGACAAGCTGGTAGGCGGTAGCTTTGGGCACGCGGCACACCACCCCTTGCCGGATGAGATGGGCGAGCTGGATGAGCAGCTCCGCCGCCTTGGTCTTGATGCGGTCGCGGGCCATTTCGTTCTTGGGACCCCAGCGCCGCTCGGACACCTTGTCCTCCCACTTCACTCGCACGATCTTGCCCTGGCACCCGGCCATGCGTTCCACGGTGTCGATGATGGCGCCCTGCTGACCGCTGGCATCCATGGCGACGCGCTCCCATCCGGCGGGATGCGCCCCCGGATGTAGGTCCAGTAGTGCGGCGAGTTCTCCCCGCCGGGCACGGCCTTGGCGGTGGCGATGGCGGAAGGTTGCGTGAGGAAGTGCAGCCGCCGGGCTTCGGCGTGGCTGTCGAGCGTGGGGCACTTCTCGCCATCGAGCACGACGCACACGCCGCGCGACAGCGAGCCATCGTGGCGAAACCGGGTGTGCACGGTTTCCCATTGATCGGGGAACTCGTCCAGATCAACCCTCTCTTGCACTACGGTCCCGCCATCACCGGCGGCATGGCATTGGCGAAGGGGATGGCGTTGTCCTTCAGGGCCTGTAGGGTCTTGGCGCGCAGGGATTCGATTTGATCGCGATGGCCGGGCTGGCGGGCGAGGTGGTGGAGTTCCTCGGGGTCGGCAGTGAGGTCGTAGAGTTCCTCCATTTCGCCGGCGGTGAGGTTGCGGACGTACTTGAACCGACCCTCGCGCAGCATCACCCACCAGGGCACCTGGCCGTCGTGCTGCATGTCCTTCATCTTTGTGGGGATGGGCATGGTGTCGGCGCCGAAGCGGTCGCCGGTGTGGATCATGAGGGTGGGGGAATCGAAGGCGGCGTGCTCGGGGTCGAGCAGCAGCGGGGTCATGTCGCGACCGTGCAGGGTCCAGGGCGGGTCCATGCCGGTGAAGGCGAGCAGGGTGCGCACGAGGTCGGGCGAGTTCACGGGCTGCTGGCTGACCTTGCCCTGGGGCAGTCGCGTGGGCATGGAGAGGATGAGGGGCGAGGCGATGTTCGCATCGTACGGCGCGAGCTTGATGCTGCAGCCGTGTTCGCCGAGCGCGAAGCCCTGGTCGGCGGTGTAGATGACCAGGGTGTTGTCGAGCTGGCCGCTGGCCTTCAGGGCGGCCATGAGTTTGCCGACGCCCTCGTCCAGCGCCAGGTTGCACTCGTTGACCTGCTGGACCCATTCATCGAGCGACTTGCCGCTCTCATCGGCATCGAAATTCGTGGAGGACTTTTTCTTTGCGCCGCGCACGGGCTCGCCGTCCTTGCCTTTGTGGAAGGCCTGGGTCTTTTCCAGGTAGGCTGGCTTGTCGGGACGTGGACCAAAGATGTCGGCGGGCACCTCGGCTTTGTGGCCGGCGAGTTTGCCTTTGTGGCGGTCGGCGGGCGTGGTGGGGCCGTGGATCGCGCCATAGCAGAGCCAGAGGTACCAGGGCTTGGCGGCATCGCGGTTGGCGCCGTTGATGTAATCGACGGCGAGCCTGGTGTAGGCATCCGTCGAGTAATCGCCCAGCGGCTGGTCCTTGCCGTTCACCGTCACGATCTGGCCGGTGTAGTAGTTGCCGGCGTTCTCCGGCTTGCCGGGGCGGTTCCACACGACCTGGTAGTCCCAGTCGCGCCCGAAACCAGTGTCCACGCCGGTGTGCCACTTGCCGATCTGGGCGGTCTGGTAGCCGTGCTTGCGCAGTTCGGCCGGCCAGAACCGGCACCGGGCCGGATCATAGGTGCTGCCAGGGTACTTGCCCTCCATGCGCATGGTCTGCACGGCGGGCTGCAAAAGCCCGGTGAGCATGGCTGCGCGCGAGGGCATGCACCACGCGCCGAAGTAGGCGCGATGGAACCGCACCCCGCTGGCCGCCAGCGCGTCGATGTGCGGCGTCTTCACCCACTTGGGCGCTTCAGGGTAGCAACCGATGGTCTTGTACGGCTGGTCGTCGGCGAAAATGAACAGGACATTGGGCCGTTTCTCCGCCGATTGAGCGGCGAGGGTCATCAGAACGAGAGCGAGGGCAAGGCGGCGCAGCATGCGCCTGAGAACGTCCTCGCCGGGCCGGCCTTTCGATCAACGGTTTCGGCAGGGGTGGCGGACGCCATTCTGCACCCGATGGGCCCAGGTTGAGTTCTTGTGCGTACCTGGGTTGAGCGGTAGGGTGGCGCTCGGTTTTACGGACGGCGCACGATTGATTTTGGATTTTTAATCATTTATACTCGTGCGCATCACAAAGTTTCATTTTGAGAAGAACTGGAAGTTGAGCGACAGCAGACTGTGAAGTTCGGCTGAGGCTGCGCCTCCAAGCTCATCAAGGCATTCGTCGATGGCCTGGCGGAAGGCGGCGAAGTTC
>CAINXC010000149.1 GCA_903854655.1 uncultured Verrucomicrobiota bacterium
CACATGATCGATGCGAATGCGGACGGGGATTCGCTGGGCGAGGCGCACCCAGTAAAAAATGGGGTTCACGTTGGCCAGGCCCTGGGCATCGGCGCTTCCATTTTGGTCGGCGATGCCGCGGCTGATGCTTTCCACATGTCCTGTGAGGACTGGGTCCACGCCCATCAGCGCCATGCTCGCTGCATCGCTCTCGTGAATGTGCGGCATCTTGGTCTCCTCAAAATAGCCCGAGACCCAGAATGAATCGCTGTCGATGACGGTGAGTTTGGTCTGCCCCACGGTGGCGTAGTCGCCTGCTCTCAAGCGCAGGTTGGTGATGTAGCCGTTGACGGGGGAGCGGATCGTGGAGCGGCTCAGGCTGAGCTGGGCGAGGTCGCATTGGGCCTTGGCCTCCTGATAGGCGGCGGCCATGGATGCCGTGCTTTCCGAGGTTTGCTGCTCCTCCTTGGAAATGGCCTCGCTGCTCAGGCGGCTGCGCCGCTGCGAGAGCGTGGTGCGGACCACCATGTCCTGGCGCCGGTTCTCGAGCGTCGCCTGTGCTTTGGCGAGGGCCAGGGTGTACTCCTGCGGATCGACGACAAAAAGGACATCGTTCTTGTGAACGAACTGGTTTTCCACCACTCGCACGTCCGTCACCCTGCCTGCCACCTCCGACGCGAGGTTCACGGTTTCCGCGCGAATGCGCCCGTCGCGGGTCCATGGTGAAAACATGTACTGCTGCCAGAGCGCCCGGCCCATCACACCTGCGACGAGGGTCACCAGCATCGTGTTGCCAAGGCGTCGCAGCCACCGGTCGCCGAATTCAAGCTTCTTGTTGCTCGTCATAAGATGAGCGCCACCAGGCGCAGGAGGATGATGAAAAGCGCCGCCTCGACCACCGGCCGGTTCAAAAACCAGCGCCGGATTTCAATCCGGTCACAGCACCAGTGCAAGAGCAGGGAGAGGGCGGCTGTGATGACCAGACAAAGGAAGAAAGGGGCAAGGTAGATGCCGCAGAAGTTGATCTCTTTGTGAATTCCCATGGCTCCGTTCAGTCTGGATACAAAAGGGCGGGGGTTTCGATGAGGAGCACCATCTCCCGCATTTCGGCAAGCGCGGCCAGGCTTCCTTCCCGAAGGGTGCCAAGGCTGTTTTCCAACGACTCCTGCAGGCGGGCGCAGGCGGATCGCAGTGAATCAGCGACGGCTTCGGGCTGGCGCGAGAGCCTGCGGAACTGCCGGAGGGCGGTGACGACCAGCTCTGCCGCCCCCGGCACCATGTCGCCTTCTCGAAGGAGGGCGCGCAGGCGTCTCTGCCTCAGGCCCAGTTGCAGGCTGGTCAGAACGACGTTCTCCGGGCCGCGCATGTCCTCAGGCGGCTCATGCTCCCCGGTGGTCTGGTGCAGCAGCCGCAGCCGGTCGAACATGCGGCTGGTCCAGCCTTGCTCTGACAACGCGCCCTCGCCCCGGCCCGCCTGCGCCAGATCGTTTTGGATGGTGCGCAGCAGTCCGGATCGCTTGGACGCCGGGCTCAGCGATGGCACCGCATGGAAGGAGAAGAAGCCGCACGCGGCGGCGCTCAACAGCGCAAGGCCGTTGTTCAGGAATGCCGAGACGTCGTAGTTCATCTGGTTCGCCGGCATGGTCAGCCCATAGAAAATGAGCATCGAAACGACCGCGCTGCCATGCAGGCGCGGATGGCGGTAGGCGTAGGCTGCGGGAAGCAGGAACAGGCCGAGCGCGAGCGCCATGACCGGAAAGCCTTCGGCCTTCTGCAGGAGCCAGAAAGTTTCAACGTAGGCCATGGTGGCGCAGAACAGGGCGCTCTTCAAAAAGGCGAAGCCGAGGATCGGCGCGTGGTCCAGAAGCGACAAAAGGGAGCAGACCACCGCGATGAAAAGAATGAACTGGGAGCCCGCCGGCCACTCGGTGATGAACCAGATCGCGCTGGCCAGCGCCATCGCCAGCAGCATTCGCAGGGCATAGACGAATGCGGTGTGATAGTCGCGATGGGCGGCGAGGTGCGAGGCGCGTCTTGCCGTCCAAGGTCCGAACAGACCCGCCCAGTCTTGAGCCGCATGGGCCAGCTCTTTCAGAATCTCGTCCAGGCGCCCCAGGATGAACTGCGCCGAAACGACTTCCGGCGTAGGTTCGCTCGGAAGCAAGCGACGCGTGGTTGCCAGCTCCTCCCTCAATTTCGAAACTCCGTCACCAATGAAGAAGGTTCGGTCTGGAGCTTCCGTCGCCGAAACCGCCTCCGCGCAGGCTGTCAGCAAGGCTCGCGCCCGCCCCATCAACTCGTGCACCTCATGTGGAGGATGGCTGCCACCGGGCCGGGAAAGGTGAATTTCGACCGCTTGCGCCCTGGCCAGCAGGCAGAACAGGGTCGCGACCAGGCTGCGGGCTTGCGCAGCGTGGAGCCGTGAGCCGGCGGATTCGGCCGTGGTCATGTCCAGTGTATGTTCCAGCGTGGACAGGCGGTCCACCATGCGCCGCCAGGTAAAATGGACAGGATGGGTGGAATCCGGAGCGAGAGCTTTGGCCGCCTGGGTGAGCGTGGCCTTCAATTGCTCCTCCAGATGGCGCAGCGTCTCACGCCAGTGCTGACGGGTTGGCAAAAGCAGGGTGATGAGCAGCACGGCGGCTGCCATCCCCACGAAAATGCAGGAGACACGGCTCACTGCGAGCTGAAAGACCTGATCGGGATGGTCGGCGGCCGACATGGATACAATGGCGCAGGTGTACCCGGCCAGGACCACGCCGTAGGCCCGGTAGCTCTTGACCAAGGTGGCGGCTGCCGCGCAGCCGGCGAGCCACACTGCCAGCGAAAGCAGGAACAGCTCAGGAGCCTGGCTGAAGCAGGCTGTCAACGCGACTGCCATGAGCGCTCCCACGACTGTGCCAAACACCCACCAGATGATTTTGGAGTAGTTGATCCTCGGGTTCTGAATGAACATGATCCAGACCGTGATGCCCGCCCACTGCGCCGGCTCGAGCTGCGCCAGGAACGCGACAAACAAGGCCAGCACCGTGGCCAGCCAAAGGGCCACGGCGTACCGGATCGAGGCTGAATGAAAATACCGGCTCATGCCTCGCCAAGGCGTCGTGCCGCCGGTGTGTTCCTTGTCTTGGAGCCGTTCATGTGGCGGAGGGGTGCCAGGGAATTGACGGCGGGGCCAATCACTTCTAAAGATGGGGCATAACCTAAAGTTATAGGTTTCCCTCCCGCACCATGATCCACTATCGTTTGCAGGTGTTCCGCCAGGTGGCCGAACTGCAGAGCATCACCAAGGCTGCCCGCGCCCTGCATATTTCGCAGCCCGCCGTCACCCGGCACGTGCAGCTTTTGGAGGAGACGCTGGGCATCCCTCTCTTCGTCCGCTCCGCCAAGGGCATGGTCTTGAATCAATCAGGCATTGCTTATCTCCAGCATGTCCAGCAGGTGGCCAGGGCTCATGAAACCATGGCCCAATACCTGCGGGGACCCACCGGCAACTTCACGGGGCGGCTGCGCCTGGGCAGCAACAAGACCGTCCTCGCTTATTGCCTGCCGGAGATTCTGGCGCATTTCAAAAGCCGCTATCCGTCCGTGACCTGTGACGTGATTGATGGCAATACAGACACGATCATTGGCGCGTTGCTGGATCAGCGCATCGACCTTGCCCTTATCGAAGGCCCCTGCCGGCGGCCCGAAATTCAAATGCAGACCTTCTTGGAGGACGAGATCATCTGGATCGCCTCTCCGGCTGATCCATTGGCCAAGGTGCACAGGCCGGCGATCAAGACAGTGCTCGGTAGGCCCATGATTCTCCGGGAAGTGGGTGCTGGCAGCCGCCAGTTCATGGAGCAGGCCCTGCGCCAGCTTCGCATCCCGCTGGAGCGTCTCCATGTCGTGCAGGAGATTCCCAGCCCGGAAGCGATCAAACGGCTGGTCGCGTCCGGGCTGGGGATCAGCTACTTGTTCCGTCTTAGCGTCAGGAAGGAGCTGGCTTCGGGCGAGCTGGTGGAGATCGATTGCCCGAAACTCAACATTCGCCGCCCTTTCTCTCTGCTCTGTCCGCAAGGGCCCTCGCCCATCGGCATCAGCCAGGCCTTCATCCAGTTGTTGTTGGAAAAAAACGAAAGGAAACCGGCGCGCACGGCGCACTGAATCAGCTCCGGCCCTCCAATCGCTCCCCGAAGACGCTGGTGACCTCCGTGCACAGGCCGAGGAAGGTTTCCGCCATGAACGACAGGCGCTGGCCTTCATAGGAGACCACGCCCCATTCGCGGCGCATCGGCACCGCCGGGAAGGGGACGCTCACCAGCGAGCCTGCCTCCGTTTCGCGGGCGGTGACCCAGGGCGCGAGGACACCGACGCCGAGGCCGACTTTGACCATCTCCTTGATGGCTTCCATGCTGCCAAGAGACAGCAGATCCACAGGAGGCACCCCCACCTTCTTGAGGGCCGCGAGGATGAGCCGGGAGGTGACGGCGCTGCGGTCATAGACGATGATAGGCTGCCCGGCGAGGTCCTTGCGTGCGAGCCGCTTTATGGAGGCCCAGGGATGCATGGGGCTCACGTAGAATTGCAGGGTGTCTGCGAACAGACGGTGCCATTTCAACGTGGACGGCATTTCCGCTTTCACACAGAGCGCCAGGTCGATGCGCCCTTCATCCACCAGCCGGATGGCGGTTTCCGTGTCCACGGCGGTGATGTTGAGAGTGCACTCCGGGAAGCACTCACGGAACTCCAGCAGCACGGCGGGCAGGAAGTACTGGCAGGCGCTCGCGGGGGCGGCGATGCGCAGGGTGCCCTTGCCCCATTGCTGAAGGGACAGCATCTCCAGCCGTGCCGAGCGCATCTGGCGGAGGATGCGCTCGGCATGGGGGAGGAGCCGCTCGCCGGCGGCGGTGAGAACGGCGTGATGGCCGCGGCGCTCGAAGAGAGGGCTGCCCATTTCGGTTTCGAACGCCTTGATCGAATGGCTCATGGCCGAAGGGGTGAGACTCAGGGCTGCGGCTGCGGCGGAGAAGCTGCCTTCCCTCGCGAGAAGGGTGAAAGCGCGCAGGCGGCGGGCGTCGATGGGTTCTTCGAGGTTTGTCATGGCAGGTACAACGATGAATGAAATTCAATGATTTGCTGAAAACAATGACAGCCATTAGTGTGCCATGTGGGGGCCGGTTGGCACGGCAGCGGCTTATTGGACAGGCGTGAAAGTCGCCGCCCCATCCGTCTCCAACCCGCCCCGCCAGGGCCGCTACACCCTGCGTGTGGGCTACGTGCCGCTGCTTGACTGCGCCCCGTTGGTGGCCGCTGTCGAACTGGGCATCTGCCAGCGCAACCGCCTGAACGTCAAGCTGATGCGGCAGCCCGGCTGGGCCAACATTCGCGACAATGTCATTTTCGGCGAACTGGACGCGGCCCATGCGCCTGCCGGGTTGCTGCTCGCGATCAACGCGGGCCTGGCCCCGGTGCCGGCGCATTGTGTGACGGCTTTCGTCTTCAGCCTGCAAGGCAACGCGATCACCCTGTCGAAGCGTCTCTATGATCGTGGCATTCGCGACATCGCGGATCTGGCGCAGGAGGCCCGGCATCGCCGGGATGGCGAGATGCTGACGCTGGGCGTGGTGAGCCGCTACTCGACTCACGCGCATCTGCTTCGCCAGTGGCTTGCGGAGGGAGGCATCAAGCCGGGCAAGGACGCGCGCATTGTGATCCTGCCGCCTTCGCAGATGGCGCAGAGCTTGGCGGCAGGCCACGTGGACGGCTTCTGCGTGGGCGAGCCCTGGAACACCGTCTCGGTAGCGAAGGGGGACGGCTGGCTGGCCGGGCACAGCGCCACGCTGGCACCAGGGCACCCGGAGAAGGTGCTGATGGTGCGCCGCGATTTCGCCGAGCAACGTGATGCCGAGCACCTCGCCCTGGTGGCCTCGCTGCATGAAGCCGCCGCCTGGTGTGCTGAACCGGGCAATCGCGCCGAACTGGCCGCCCTGCTGCAGCGCCGCGCCTTCCCCGGACTCACTCCCAAGCTCGTCGAACGGAGCCTGGCGAGTTCCGACGCCCCCATCTTCCACGGTTCAGAGCTTCACCGCCCTGCTCCCAGGAAGGCTTCATGGTTGGTTGATGAGATGCATCGCCACGGCCTGCTGAGCGCGCAGGCCGTGGCGGATGCCCATCCCCTGGAAGCCTTCCGCCCGGACCTTTACGACCGGGCCATTTCCCCCAAAACCAAAGCCACCACCACGCTGACAGCATGAAACTATCCGACCTCAAGTCATCGGGCCACTGGCCCACCTTGCTCACGGCCTTTCTCTATTTTGACTTCAGCTTCATGGCCTGGACCGTTCTCGGACCGCTGGGCGCCCAGATTGGCGAGTCGCTGCACCTTGATGCCGGACAGAAGGGGTTCATGGTTGCGCTGCCCATTCTTTCAGGAGCCGTTCTGCGCTTTGTGCTGGGTTTGTTGGTGGATCGCATGGGGGCCAAGAAGACCGGCATCGCCGCCCAGCTCATTGTGATGCTGGGTCTGGGCGCCGCCTGGCTGATCGGCCTGCATTCATTTGCGATGGTGCTGGTGCTGGGTCTCATTCTGGGCTTTGCCGGAGCCAGCTTTGCTGTCGCCCTTCCCCAGGCGGGCCGCTGGTATCCGCCGCGCTTGCAGGGTGTGGTGATGGGGCTCGCCGGTGCGGGCAACGTCGGTGTCGTGCTGGACAGCCTGATCGCTCCCCGGCTTGCATCGGCCTACGGCTTTCAAAGCGTGTTCGGCTTCGCGCTGATCCCTGCGGTCGTGGTGTTCGTGCTCTACATCGTGCTTTCGAAAGAGGCGCCCGGCGAGGTCAAGGTGAAGAAAGTGCGCGACTACATCAATCTCCTGAAGGAGAAGGACGCACACTGGTTCTGCTTCTACTACACGGTGAGCTTCGGCGGCTTCGTCGGCCTGGCCAGCTACTATGTTCTCTACTTCAAGAGCGAGTTTGCACTGGCGCCTGTCGCCGCCGGTGACAAGGCCGCGCTGTGCACGCTGGCGGGCGCCCTGGCCCGGCCCATTGGCGGCGCAATTGCCGACCGCATCGGCGGCATTCGCTCGCTGAGCACCTTTTACACGGTTGCCGCCGTCGGTTTGGTGGCCACCGCCTTCACCCATAATCTGTATGGCAATCTTGTGCTGTTTCTCTGCATCAGCGCGGCTCTCGGCATGGCGAACGGCTCCGTGTTCCAGTTGCTGCCGCAGCGCTTCGGCAAGGACATCGGTGTGATGACCGGGCTGGTGGGCTGCGGCGGCGGAGTGGGCGGCTTCTACCTGGCCACCTCGCTGGGCTACGCCAAAAGCGCCACTGGCTCGTGCAACATCGGTTTCCTGGCTTTCGCCGGCCTGTGCGTGCTGGCGCTCGTCGGCCTGTCGCTGGTGAAGACCCGCTGGCGCACCACCTGGGGCGCTCTCTCCGAAGCCCGCATCTGAGTTCTTTGCCCCAAAACCAAACGCCATCGCCGCCACCATGAAGATTCGCTCCACCACCTACGGCATCCCGTACCAGGAAGGGTTTCCCTCCTCGGACGTGTTCGCCGTGCGTGAATCGGGGCAGACCGTGGTGGCGGTGCTTTGCGATGGCGCGGGCACCGGTGCCCCGGCGCGCGAGGCGGCCGAGCGCGCCGTGCGATCGGTAACGGAAAACTACTGGGCCAAGCCGCGCACCTGGGAGCCGCAACGCGCCCTGCGGGAATTTACCTGCCTGATCAACCGGACCCTGCACCAGGAATCCATGGCTAGGTTTGACCGGGTGGAAATGGTTTCCACCCTCGCCGTCGCCGTCATCGAAGGCGAGCGGCTCTACGGCGTCAACGTCGGCGACTCACGCGTCTGCCTTTTGCGCGACGGAACTTTGCGGCAGCTCTCCCAGGATCACGTGGACAGCGGGCAGCGCAATGTGCTCACCCGCGCGCTTGGCCTCGGGAAGGACATTGAGCCCCATGTGTTTGAATCCGCCATCGGCGCCGGCGACATGGTGGTTCTCTGCTCCGACGGTGTCTCCAATCATCTCACTGATGAGGACATGGGTGCGGCGCTGCAAAAACGGGCCAGCGCCCGCGCCATCGTCACCACGGCCCGCAGCCAGGCGGCGATGGAAAGCCTGGATGACATGAGCGCCATTGTCCTGGATGTCACGGAAACCGGCAAGCTGCGCGCCATGAACGAAAAACCGCTGACCATTCCCGATGTGCTCCACAAGGGGGAGACGATCGACGGCTACCAGTTGATCCGGCCGTTCCAAAATGCCGACCGTGTCTGGCTGGCGGAAAAGGATGGGCAGCGAGTGGTGCTGAAATTCGCGCCCCGTGAGGCCATTGACAGCGAGGCGCACCTGAACGCCTTCACCCGCGAGACGTGGAACGCCACGAGGCTGGCCGCCGATTGTTTGTCGCGCGCCTACCAGCCGCCGGGCCAGACCGCCCGGTATTATGTGATGGAATTTGTCGATGCGCCCAACCTGGCCACCGTTCTTCAGGCACGGAAGCTGTCGGTGGATTCCGCCGTCGCCCTGGGCGTCTTTCTTTGCGAGGCGGAACGCTGGCTGCTGCGCCACGACCTCGTTCACGGCGATGTGAAACCCGAGAACGTGCTGTGTGTCGGCGATTACGCCAGCCTTTCGTTCAAGCTGGTGGACATTGGCAGCGTCGCGGAGGTCTTTTCTGTCACTTCCCGCGCCGGCACACCCAGCTATCTGGCGCCCGAGCGGTTTCATAACGCGCCGGCGAGCGAGCGCACCGAGATCTTCGCCATCGGCGTCACCCTCTATCAGTCCCTCGCCGGCATGCTGCCTTACGGCGAGATCGAGCGTTTCCAGACCCCCAGCTTCGGTCCGCCCAGGCGGCTTGCCCAGATCAACCCCAACATTCCGCACTGGCTCGAAGCCGTGATCATGCGGGCCATCGCGCGCAAGCCGGAGCGCCGTTACCAGAACTATTCCGAGCTCGCGTTCGACCTCGCCCATCCTGAGAAGGTGGAGCCCTGCTTCGAGGAGGACTCGCCGCTCCTCGAGCGCAACCCGCTGCTGTTCTACAAGACAGGCTTTTTCATCCTCGCTGTGCTTTGCCTCTGGCTGGCATTCAGGCTGTTAACCCCCCGATAAGACAAAACCAAGACCATAAAATGAAACTAACCCCCATCGCCATCCTCCCGCTCCTTCTTCAGGCACTCCCGCTGCATGCGGGCGACGCCGGCAAGGCAGTGGCTGACAGCCCTGTCCAGCCCTCCGCCGATCAGAATCCGCTCAGCTTCGATGACGGCAAGATCGTCTTCGATTTCGAGGAGCGGCTTCGCTTTGAGGACCGCAACAACAACTTCGATTTCAACAGCGCCAAAAAGGCCCTGACCGACGGCGCCTGGCTGGAGGAGCACACACGCCTCGGGGTGCTGATCGCCCCGGAATCGTGGCTGAAATTCTATGTCCAGGGACAGGACGCGCGTGAAGAGGGCTCCCTGCGCCCGAAGATCCCCGGCGCGCTGGGCGCCGAAGGCGATGACCCCTTCGATCTGCGCCAGGCCTATGTGCAGGTGGGCGAGGACCAGGGCCTCTCGGTCAAGCTGGGCCGCCAGTTGCTGTCCTATGGCGATGAGCGTCTCCTTGGCGCGTTCGATTGGAACAACATCGGGCGTTCCTGGGATGCGGCCAAGATTCACTACCAGGCGGACGATTGGTGGGTGGACGGCTTTGCCGCCTCCCTTGTCAATCCCCTGAACTACAAGTTCGACAGGTCGGATCTTGAGAACGATGGTGGTTTGGGTCACCAGCAAATGCTGAGCGGGATCTATTTCAGCACCACCGCGCTGCCGTTCCAGACCACGGACGTGTATGCTCTCTATTTGCACCAGCAGTTCGCGCCTTCCGACACGGATTTCGTGACGCTGGGCACGCGTTGGAAAAGCACGCCCGGAGCGCTGGGGCCGTGGGACTACGATGCTGAGTTTGCAGCGCAAACAGGCGACGTGAAGGGCAAGGATCTTGCTGCCTTTGCCGGGCATGCGGAACTCGGCTACAACATCGACGCCCCCTGGAAACCGCGGTTCGGCGTGGACTTCGCCTATGCCACGGGCGACAGCAATGCCAAGGACGGCAAGGTCACGACCTTCCAGAACCTGTATCCTACGAACCACCTCTTCTACGGTTACATGGACCTGTTCTCCTGGCAGAACATGGAGAACATCGACGTCAATTTCAAGATCAAGCCGTGCGACACTGTCACCATCAGGTTTGACTACCGTGCGGACTGGCTCGCCACCACGGGCGATGCCTGGTACCGGGCCAACGGCACCACCATGGTGCGACCGATCACTCCAGGCGCTTCGAACTTCGCAGGCTCCGAAGCGGATCTTACCATTACTTACACCCCGAAGAAATGGATGTCCTTCCAGGCAGGCTACAGCCACTTCTTTGCCGGCAGCTATCTCAAGGACACCGGCGCGAACAGCGATGGTGATTTTGTTTATACCCAGGTAACTTTCAAATTCTAACCCAGGCGCCTTGCAGCGGGGGCAACATTTGCCCCCGCTGCAATCTTCCCTTCGACCATGTCCACCGCCCCTCAGCTGCCCCTCAACGCCCCGTTCACCGCCGAGCAACGCGCCTGGCTCAACGGTTGGATTGCCGGTGTGCTCGCCCTTCAGTCACCCGATGGGGCCGGAGCTTCGGCACTGCCGCAGGCACCTTCTCTGTCTTTATTGATCCTCTTCGGCACCCAGACCGGATCAGCCGAGGGACTTGCAAGAAAACTGGCCCGCGAAGCCCAGTCGAAGGGGTTCGCACCCAAGGTGCTGGGCATGGACCAGTACAGCACTGTCGACCTGGCCACCTGTGAGCGTCTGCTGTGCATCACCAGCACTTACG
>CAINXC010000150.1 GCA_903854655.1 uncultured Verrucomicrobiota bacterium
GAACTTCGCCGCCTTCCGCCAGGCCATCGACGAATGCCTTGATGAGCTTGGAGGCGCAGCCTCAGCCGAACTTCACAGTCTGCTGTCGCTCAACTTCCAGTTCTTCTCAAAATGAAACTTTGTGATGCGCACGAGTATAAAATGGATGAAACGGCGTATCACATGGACAAATTGGACCCCCCGCGCAAGGCCGTCTCATGCTCCCGGAAAAACAGCGGGGAGCAGCCGCACGAGCGCTTGAACAGGCGGCTGAAGTAGAATTCATCCTCGAACCCGGCCTCGTAGGCCACCTGCTTCACAGGCTTCAGCGTGTGCAGGAGTTGCCACTTGGCGTGCTTCATCACCCGGTCGCGAATCAGTTCCGAAGGGGTCTTGTGGAGGTGCTTCTTCACAAGCTGCGCGAGCGTCTTGCCGGAGACCCCGAGCAGTCTCGCATATTCTGACGGCCGATGCCCCCGCTGGTAGCCCGCCTCCAGCACCTCGCGCAGTTTCCTGATGATTTCTGGCTGCCGCGTCGCACCCAGACCTTCGTCACGCTGCTGCTCCAGCTTCAGCCGTGTCGCCTTGATCAGGAGAATCTTGAGACAGGAGACAAGAACCTCCAGATGGGCGATGCCCCGGCTCTTGAGTTCAGCGTCCATCCATCGCATCAATCCGCCGCATTCCTCCAGGCTCTCCTTGGTGAGGTGGACCAAAGGAACTTCATAGACCTCATTGAAGAGCACCCCGTTGCAGCCCACGGCATGGTGATGGGTCTCGATGCAAAAGAAGTTGGCGTGAAATTGCAAGGCCCGGCCTGCGGCGGCGCCGGCGGAAAACGACACCCTCTGGTAAGGACTCAAACAAAGCAGCGCGGGAGCCTCATAATCATGCTGGGCGTAGTCCACGTGAATCCGGCCTCGCCCGCTCTCCAGAAGGTAGAGCGCGAAGCAGGGCGTTCGTGCGGGCTTGTGGATTCCGGAAAACGCAAACCGCCCCACCTTGATGGTTTGAAACTGGTCAGTGTTCTCCGTGGATTTTGCAGGCATGGGACCACTTGATATTATGTCATGCATCAAAGCCTCGAAATCATCTTCAGCACCCGCTCCAGCGACGACTTGAAAGGCGGGTACAGGAGGCTGACACCAGAGAAACGCGCCTGAACAAACACGGGCTTCTCCTTGGAGAACTGGCGGAAGCCGTACTCACCGTGGTAGTGCCCCTGACCACTGGGCCCGACACCGCCGAAGGGAAGGTCATCCTGGGCGAGATGCAGCAGGGTGTCATTGATGCTGACACCGCCGGAAATTGTCCCGGCAACGACCTGTTCGCGGTGACTGGCGTCGCGGCCAAACCAGTACACCGCCAGGGGGTGCTCGCGCTGATTGATGTAGTGGATCGCCTCCTCAAGCGTGCCATAAGGGACAACGGGCAGCAGCGGGCCGAAGATCTCTTCCTTCATCAGGCGCATGTTGTCACTGACATCCAGGAGGATCATGGGTGCCAGTTTGCGCCGCGTGCAGTCGAAGGACTCGCCTGCCGGATTGACCTCAATGACTCGTGCACCCAGAGAACGCGCATCGTCCACCAAGTCCAGAAGGCGATGGTAATGCCGTTCACTGACGATGCTGGTGTAGTCAGGATTGGCTTCAATGCTGGGATACATTCGCGCCATGCTCGCCTGCAAGACGCTCACAAACTCGTCAACACGGGCGCGAGGCACAAGGGCATAGTCCGGGGCGATGCAGGTCTGGCCCGCGTTGAGCAGCTTGCCCCAGGTCAGCCGGTCGATCACCCCGGGAAGGCGGCAAGAAGAGTCGATGATGACGGGCGATTTGCCGCCCAGTTCCAGTGTCACCGGTGTCAGATTCCTGGCCGCGGCCTGTGCCACGAGCCGGCCCACAGCCGTGGAGCCAGTGAAAAGAAGATGATCGAAGGGCAGTTCCGAAAACTGCCTCCCCACTTCTGGATCACCGGTGACAACGGCGACTTCATCCGGTGAAAAGAATTCGGCAATCGCCGTCTTGAGCGCCTCTGAGAAGGCAGGAGTCAGCTCGGAGGGCTTCAAAAGGGCCCGATTGCCGGCAGCAAGCACCCCCACCAGTGGCGACAGCGCGAGCAGCAGCGGGTAGTTCCACGGGCTGATGATTCCCACCACCCCCAGCGGTTGGGGTATCACGAACGATCTGCCCGGCCAATACCGCAATGATGGCGGCATTCGTTTCACCTTCATCCACTGCTTGAGGTGCCTGCGAGTATGTTTGAGACCGCCCTGAACCACCATGGTTTCAGCAATCTTGATTTCATAATGAGAACGGCAGCCAAAGTCCGAGGCAATTCTGCTGGCGAAGGTTTCAGCCCACTTTTCCAGCATCGCTTCCAGGCGGATCAGGCGGCCCACGCGCACTTCGTGGGAAGGGTTCATCTCGCGGCCAAAGGCGGCCTGTTGCCTGCGCAACAACACCTCCAGGGACTCGTCAGGCGGCTGAAACGAATTGGGCATGAGAAGGGTCGAGGTTGATGGGGCCGGTGTCGGCAGGACTCGCCAGACAAGATGCCTCGCAACCGACCATGCACAACCAAGCTTCATTCGAAGCCTCAACGACCGCACCCCCTTTGAGCTGGCTCTCAGGCCTGGCTCAAGGAGCGATCAGACACCGGAAACAAGGCGCCCAGGGGCTCCACAGGCCTGGACTGATCCAGCGCGCG
The DNA here is from genome assembly GCA_903854655.1 of uncultured Verrucomicrobiota bacterium. Lineage (GTDB taxonomy): Bacteria > Verrucomicrobiota > Verrucomicrobiia > Verrucomicrobiales > Verrucomicrobiaceae > CAINXC01. The sequence continues at coordinate 2,689 of CAINXC010000150.1, forward strand.
CACGGCGGGAAGATTGTAATAGGGGATCTGCGGCCACTTGTGGTGCTCGTAGTGGCAGTAGGTGTTGTGGGGGAAGAACAGGAAGCGGCCGAGCGGCCCGGGATTGAAGCGGTGGGAGGATTCCTTGCCGCGCATTTCAATGCCCACATGCTCGGTCCAGGTCCGCACCCGAAAAACGGCCCAGAAACCGGAGATGAGCGACCAGGTGTACAGCCAGAAAATCCAAAGAGAATGGGTGTGGAGCGTGACCAGGAAGAACCCCAGCCACAGGAAGGCGGGACCGCAGATGCGCCACGGCTGGCGCGAAGGCCAGATGGCGCGGGAGAACTTGATCAGGTCGAAAAGCCCAAGCCCCATCATGTCCAAAACAAACCAGAGGTACACCTTGCGCCAGGTCACCGGCTTGTCATACGGAGCCCCCGCGCGATAGGAGCCCAGCTCGGGATCTTCCTCGCTGCCGAGGTGCCGGTGGTGCTCGAAATGCCAGGGCCGGTAACCTTCCTCCAGCACAATCAGCAGCGGCCAGGCGGTGAAAATCTCACCTAACAACTCATTGAGAGGACGATTCTTCAGGGCGAGACGATGGGTGGCGTCGTGGGTCAGCAATCCCAGCGCATGAATTCTGGCGCCGATGATCAGGGAGGCCGGGGGGACAAGCCACCAGGTGCCAAAGTACCCAAACGCCACGAAAACGGCGACGATGGTCGCCCAGTCCAGCAGCAGGTCGCACAGCCAGATGTGAGGCTGCACCTTGTACAAGCTCAAGGGTGGCGACATTCCGGCATCTGAGGAATCAGTGTTCATAGGGGAGTCATAGCTTCGCTGTCAAACGGGCGATGGGGGGAGCAAGCCAGGACCAGCCACATAGGCGGCGATCACAACCCAAAGTCGAAACTGGCACAAGTAAGGAAAGGTTCAATGGAAAGGTTCGGAACACGCGATATTCAGCTATGCCATAAATTCAAGCATTTCCATTTTCCCGCTCTGTAGGCGCCCGTTTTTCTTGAATCCATCGACAGCACCTTCGCGAATGACATGACGGAGACACAACCAGTTCACGCCTGACCTCGCTATCCTCACGAAACTCCCCATGCCTGCCTCAATTACATCGAGCTTGTACGACTGCGAGGTGGTTCATCAGCGGCTCTCGCCCAGGCGGCACGGTTTTCGCTACCGGCTGTTTTTCATGGATCTCGATCTGGATGAGCTTCCGGTTCTGGAAAAGCGGCTGTGGTTTTTCAGCCGCAACCACTTCAATCTGTATGGCTTCCGCGACAAGGACCACCTCGATCTGGGCGAGGGCGGAGCGAAGGCCAGCATCACCCGGCACCTGGGCAATCAAGGCATCAGCCTGCCGGCGGGCGCACGTGTGAGGCTCGTCACCCTGCCGCGCGTGCTGGGCTACATCTTCAATCCGGTGTGCTTCTACTTTTTCTCCGACAAGGACGGAACGCCTCTTCACGCCGTGGCCGAAGTGACCAACACCTTCCACGAGATGAAGCCCTACCTCATCCGCCAGCCGGACAACAACGGGGTCTTCAACCTGATCACGCCAAAGCACTTCTATGTCTCGCCCTTCAGCAGGCTGGACACCTCGTTCCACTTCCGCCTGGGCGTGCCGGGCGACCGCATCAAAATCCACATCGACGACCTCGAAGGCGGCGAAACAACGCTGGTGAGCTGGATTCATGGCGAGCGTCGCGAACTGACGGATGCACGGCTGCTCTGGTACGCCGTGCGCTACCCGGCGCTCACGCTGCTGGTGATCGCCCGCATCCACTGGCAGGCCTTTCGACTGTGGCTCAAGAAGCTGCCATTCCACCGCAAGGCCGAAAACCCGGATTTGCAACGCGATCTGCACCGTCCCCACCCCTCCCTCACCGAATCCTCCTCAAAGCCATGAACAGCATCCCCCTCACCGTCATTGAAGACACGGCTGCCGCGCAGCCTCGTTCCAGCCTGTACCGCTCGCTCGTGCTGCGTGCGCTGCGATTGATGAAACGGGCGCGCCTGCAAATGGAACTGCCGGGCGGGGAGGTCATTTCGCTGGGAGACGGCACCCCTGGTCCCCATGCGACGATTCGTGTGCGACGGGAGGCCTTTTTCAGGAAGTGCGCGCTGTTCAGCGGCATAGGGCTGGGTGAATCCTACGTGGATGGGGACTGGGAGACGGACGATCTGCGAACGGTGATCGAATGGTTCATCGTCAACATCGCCGACGACGACAAGATGCAAGGCTCGTCAGCCCGCATACCAGGCGTGGGCCTGATGCAGGTCTTCAACCGCATCCGCCATCTCCTGCGGCCCAACAGCCTGAGCACCAGCAAGCGTAACATCGCCGAGCTCTACGATCTGGGGAACGACTTCTACAAGCTCTGGCTCGATCCCACGATGACCTACTCCGCCGCCCGTTTCACGAGCGAGGACCAGACTCTCGAAGAGGCCCAGCGCTGCAAATACGAGGCTCTCTGCCAGAAGCTGCGGCTGTGCGCCGCCGACCATGTGCTTGAGATCGGCTGCGGCTGGGGCGGCTTTAGCATCTACGCGGCGACGAACTACGGTTGCAAAGTCACCGGCGTAACCATCTCGCAGGCCCAGCACGATGAGGCGGTGCAGCGCGTGGCCGCAGCGGGCTTGAGCGACAAAATCGAGATCCGCATGCAGGACTACCGCAAGATCACCGGCCAGTTCGACAAGATCGCCAGCATCGAAATGCTGGAGGCCGTGGGCGACAAGTACCTGGAAACCTACTTCAGCAAGTGCACCGAGGTGCTGAAACCCCACGGGCTGCTGGCGTTCCAGGTGATCACCGTGCCGGACTACTCCTACAACGATCTGCGCAACGGCGTGGACTGGATTCAAAAGCACATTTTCCCCGGCTCGCTCCTGCTCAGCACCACCCGCATCAACCAGGCCATCCAGCGCGTGGGCTGCCTCTTCATGCACGGCATGGAAGACATGGGCGCCGGGTACGCGCGGACGCTGCGCGAGTGGCATGCCAGTTTCAACGCGCATCTCGAAGCGGTCCGCCACCTCGGCTACAGCGAACCTTTCATTCGCAAGTGGAACTACTATTTGAAGTACTGCGAGGCCGCTTTTGCCACGCGCAACATCAGTGTCATCCAGGCGGTGTACACCAAGCCCGGCAACCAGGGACTGCATCGTGAGGACGGAGTTCACCTTTCCCAGGCATGATCATCTTCCTCCGGCTGCTGTTCAGCATCGTGCTGGTCTCCATGCTCTGGGTCACCACCTGGGCTGGTGTGGAGTGCGCCCTGTGGGAGACACCGCGCGCAGTGGTCACGCATCCATGGTTCGTCGCCACCTTGTTCGATACTTACTGGGGCTTCATCACCTTTTACTGCTGGCTGGCATACAAGGAGCGCTCGCTGCTGTCGAGAATCGCCTGGCTCATCGCCGTGCTGCTGCTCGGCAACATCGCCATGTCAGTCTATCTGCTGATCCAGCTTTTCAAGGTGCCTGCAACAGCCAGAATTGAAGAGGTGCTCCTGCGCAAATCATGACCGAACCAGCCCCAAAACGCGAAGCTTTCTGGTACCGATGGCTGGTGAAGCCCGTGGCGACCCAGCTTTCGCAGGGAACGGAGCCGCGCAAGGTGGCCCAGGCCATCGCCTTCGGGCTCACGATTGGAATCTTTCCTGTACTGGGCACACCCACGGCACTTTCACTCGTGCTCGGCATTCCACTGAGGCTGAACCAGCCCGTCGTTCAAGTGTTCCGCGAACTCGCCTACCCCCTGCAGCTCGCCACCGTGCTGCTGTTCATCCGGGCCGGCGAATGGCTGTTTGGCATCCCGCACACGCCGCTCTCACTGTCGCTGATGTTCCAGCGTTTCTTCGCCGGCCCGCTGCTGTTCCTGAAGGACTACGGAATGCTGGCTCTTTTCGCAGTCGCGGTCTGGCTGCTGATCGCGCCTCTGCTCATTGCGCTTCTCTACTGCGGCTCATTGCCTCTGGTGAAACTGGTGTCCAACCATCTTCCCCCCGCCCCCCATGCAGCATGATTTCCTGTTACTCGCCGCCTGGGGTGGTCTGATCGTCTTTGCGCTGTTCACGCTCACCTGGCTGCTCAGCCTGAAGCTGGACAATTTCAGTTTCGTGGATGTGACCTGGTCGTACAGCCTCGCCTTTCTGGCCCCCATGTATGCCGTCTCGGGGCAAGGTTTCCTCGGCCGCCGGCTGCTGGGGGGCGCCATGGCGCTGATCTGGAGCGTGAGACTCGGCTCCTATCTTTTTGGACGGGTCGCCCGCCATCACCCCCACGAAGACGTGCGTTACCAAGTGCTGCGGGCGAACTGGAAAGGCAGTCTGGCGCGCACCTTCTTCTGGTTTTTCCAAGCCCAGGCCCTGCTGATTTTGCTGCTCTCCGCGCCGGTGCTGCTGGCTTGCCTGAACCCTTCTCCCCATCTCTCCTGGGTGGAATGGCTGGGGGCGGCAGTGTGGCTCGCAGGTCTCTGCGGTGAAGCTGTCAGCGACGCGCAGATGGCGGCTTTCAAACGTGGCCCGTCCAGCAAGGGCAAGGTCTGCCAGGCCGGGCTATGGCGCTACTCGCGGCACCCCAACTACTTCTTCGAATCCCTCGTGTGGTGGGGCTTCTGGCTGTTTGCCTGCGGATCCCCCTGGGGCTGGATCACGATCTATGCGCCGCTCCTGATCCTGTACTTCCTCCTGCGCGTCACCGGCATCCCGCTCACCGAGAAATGCGCCGTGGAAAGCAAAGGCGAGGCCTATCGCGGGTACCAGCGCACTACGAGCGCTTTCATCCCCTGGCCGAGGCGGAAGGGGGTTACTTGACAAACTTGGCGTTGGGCGCCCGGCCCAGCTCCACGAGCGACATGTCCGCAAACCAAGCCGTGCCCGTGACCAGGGCGCTGTAGTGCCCCAGCCGCGCCCCGATTTCGATGGAGGTCTCCTGGCCCGTGGTGAAGTCCACCGTCATTCGCGTCCACCCCTTGGAGCCAGAGATGGACGCCGTTTTGATGAAGCCGCCGCTCACGGCCATGGAGGCGCCCTCCTTGCCGCCGCGCTGCGCCGCCTGCACATCCTTCGTGCGGATGAAGGCCGTCATGCGGTATCGCGTATTGGGCTTCACATCCACGTTCTGGCCCACGATGGTGTCGTCCGGCTTCACATTGTCCACCCGCAGGGAGGGGCGGTTGGTGTGCAGCACGGCGTTGTCCATCACCGCCGTGCCCTCCGATTTGTTGGCGTGCAGTGTCCATTCCCTCATGCCGGCTTCGAAGGCGCCGTTGGCCAGCATGTTGCCGGGCGTGTTGATGGCCTGCTGCGCCTGGGCTTGAAGGGAGATCAGCAAGATTCCGAAGCAGATCAGCAAATTTTTACCATTCATGGTTAACATCTACGCACCATCTCCCTATCACGCAACCTCAAATCATTAGGTGCGCCTCTCAACCGCACCCGCACTGGTCCTGCCAAGGCTCATCGTGCGAGCCGTGTGGTGTCATTGACAAAAAAACTGAATCCAAAAGCTTCCGGCTTCCGAATACCTGGATGAACCGCCCGGCCCAGAGGCTGGCAGGCAAGCAAGCATCCAACTCTTCCCATGAGCGCCATCAACGACCTCCTCGCCAGGAACCTGCTCCCCGACACCCTGCTGCGCATCGGCATCCGCCACCGGCTGGCGGAAACCTTGCGCGAAAACAAGCAGCCCGGCATTGAAGCGCAGCGCGCCGCTCTTTTGAAACACGTGGCGGAGCTGAAGCGGATGCCAGTGGCCATCGCGACCGACGAAGCGAACGAACAGCACTACGAGGTGCCCACCCGCTTCTACCAACTGGTGCTGGGCAGGCACTTGAAGTACAGCTCCGGATACTGGCCCAGGGAGAGCACAACCCTTGACGAATCCGAAGCCGCGATGCTCATGATCACCTGCGAGCGCGCACAACTGGAGGATGGCATGCGCATTCTGGAACTGGGCTGCGGCTGGGGCTCGCTCTCCCTCTGGATGGCTGAGCACTACCCCAACGCGCAGATCACCAGCGTTTCAAATTCGCGGACTCAGAAGGAGTTCATTGACGCCGAAGCCGGACGCCGGGGATTGAAAAACCTCACCATCCGCACCGCCAACATGATTCACTACCAGGGTGAGGGCGAAGGCGTCTTTGACCGCGTGGTAAGCGTGGAAATGTTCGAGCACATGAAGAACTACCAGGAGCTGCTGCGGCGGGTCTCCACCTGGCTGAAACCACGGGGCAAGCTATTCGTGCACATCTTCACCCACAGCGACCATGCCTACCACTACGAGGTGCGCAGTGACGACGACTGGATGGCGAAGTACTTCTTCACCGGCGGCCAGATGCCTTCTGATGACCTGCTGATTTACTTCCAGGATCACCTCAAGATCGAGGACCACTGGTGTGTCAGCGGCCAGCACTATTCGCGGACCAGTGAAGCCTGGCTGGCCAACATGGACGCCCACAAGGCCGAGATTCTGCCCCTGTTCGCCGAAACCTACGGCAAGGACCAAGCCGGCAAATGGTGGATTTGGTGGCGGCTGTTCTTCCTGGCATGCGCGGAACTCTGGGGGTACCGTGGCGGCGAGGAATGGATTGTGTCCCATTACCGTTTCCAAAAGCCATGAAATGCCTCTCCATTCTTGCGCTCTTCTTGGTGCTGATAGGTGCCGCCCACGCCCAGACTGCCGCATCCCTAACGGCCGAAGGTGACGCGCTGGATGCCAGACTCCAAACCGAAGCGGCGCTCAAGGTGTACCTGCAGGCCGAGAAACTCGACCCGAACAACCCCTCCCTGCTCATCAAGATCGCCAAGCAGTATGGCGAATCGATGACAGGCCTCAGCGGCGACGAAGCCAAACTCAATGCCGGTGAAACCGCCCTGGCCTACGCTCAGCGAGCCCACAAACTGGAGCCTGGCACCTCCAACGCAAACCTTGCCGTGTCCATCTGCTACGGCCGGCTGCTCAAATGGGTGCCCGTGAAGACGCGGGTGGAGTACTCGCGCCAGGTTCACGACTACGCGGAGAAGGCGGCCAAACTTGATCCCAGCAGTGACTACGCCTGGCACATGCTGGGCCGATGGAACCAGGCGGTGGCGACCATGGGCTTTTTCACCCAGGGCATCGTGCGTCTCGTCTATGGCTCCCTGCCGGACGCCTCGCTGGAGAAGTCCAGGGAGTGCTTTGAAAAGGCTCTGAAGATCAAGCAGGACCGGGTGTGCCACCACATCGAACTGGGCCGCACCCTCGCCTACATGGGTCGTAAAGAGGAGGCCCGGAAACAAATCGAAGCCGGCCTCGCTCTGCCTGACCGCGAGCGCGATGACCCCCAGACCAAGAATCGCGGGCGGGAGACGCTCAAGGAACTGTAGGCGAGCAAACTCTCCATGACAATCGCGCGGCGCCATGTCAGCATCGCAGCCGATGAATTTCATTTCCCGTCGCCTCTGCCTCTGCCTGGCCCTCAGTTCGACTTCATGGGCCGCACAGCCGGCGATCAAGCACTCGTTTCTCGCCGCAGGAGCAGAGACTCGCATTGTGGATGGTGACGGCGCCACCATCTGGAAGTACCCGGCATCCACCCGCGACGGCTGCGTGCTGCCGAACGGCAACATCCTGCTCGCCGTTTCGAAGAACAAGACCGACTACCCCGGCGGAGCGGTTGTGGAGGTCACCCGTGACTTGAAAAAAGTGTTCGAGTTCAAAGGCACCCAGTCCGAAGTGAACACCGCACAGCCCCTGCCCAACGGCAACATCATGCTGACCGAAGCGGGCGACAAACCGCGCGTGCTGGAGGTGAACCGCGAAGGCAAGGTCGTGATGGAAATGCCCATCCAGGCCCAGACCGCCGATCATCACATGCAGACCCGCATGACCCGCAGGCTGGACAACGGCAACTACCTGGTGCCTCAGTTGAACGACAAGGTGGTGCGCGAATACACCCCCGAAGGCAAGATTGCCTGGGAGTTCAAATCACCCGACGGACTCAAAGATGCCCTCCCCTTCACCGTCGTCCGCCTGCCCAATGGCAACACCCTCGCCACCCTCACCCACAGCGACACGGTGGTGGAAACGGACAAGGATGGAAAGATCGTCTGGCAGATCAGCAACGCCGACCTGCCAGAAAAGCTGATCGCGGACGCGACCGGAGCCCAGCGGCTGCCCAACGGCAACACCGTCATCTGCTCCTATCATGTAGGGGTGAACCACACCAAGCTCATCGAGGTCACCCCGGACAAGAAGCTGGTGTGGACGTTTTGTGAGGAAAAGGGTCCGGGCATCCATGAAGTGCAGATTCTCGACACCAACGGGGTCCACGTTGATGGCACGCCTTTGCGGTAAGTCAGCGACACCCCCTGCCGTTTCACCGTCATGCCACGACTTATTCTCACCACCCTGCTTCTGGCGCTGGCCGCCGCATCGCTTCAAGCCGCCGATCACCGCGTGTTCAACGACATCGAGTATGCCGTCGCCGATGGCAACTCGCTGAAGCTGGACCTGCACCTGCCGGCATCGAGACAGGCCCCCTTGATCGTCTGGGTGCATGGCGGTGCCTGGCGGGCGGGCTCCAAAACAGACATGCCGCTGGGCAAACTGATTGATCAGGGCTACGGCATTGCCAGCGTGGATTATCGCCTTTCCGTCGTTGCTCCGTTTCCCGCCATGATACATGACATCAAGGCCGCCATTCGTTTCCTGCGCGCCCAGTCCGCCGAGTACGGATACGATGCCACCCGCGTTGCCGTCGCCGGGTCTTCCGCCGGGGGACATCTCGCCGCCCTCGTGGGCGTTACCAATGGGGTCAAGGCGCTCGAAGGCACCGTGGGCACCCACCTGGATCAAAGCAGTGACGTGCAGGCGACGATCAGCCTGTTCGGGGCTTCCAATCTGATGACCATCCTCTCACAATCCAAGCCGCAAGGGCTCAAGATGCGCGTGCCCGCACTGCAGTTGCTTCTGGGCGGGCAGCCGGAGGAGAAGCCGGAATTGGCGAAGCTCGCGAGCCCGGTCGAGCATCTTGATGCGAAAGATCCTCCCCTGCTGCTCATCCACGGCGACGCCGATCCACAGATGCCGCCCGAACAGTCACAGGAGCTTGCTGCGGCCTGCAAGAAGGCGGGCGTTCAGGTGCGGCTCGAAATCATTCCTGGCGCTGTCCACGGGGGTAAGGCGTTCTTCGACGAAAAACGCACCGCCTTGATGAAGGCGTTCCTGGATGAGTCGCTGCACGCCAGATAGGCAGCACACTTCAACGCCCGAGCTTGCGCAGCGGTGACAAGCTGTTGCGCCGGGCTTCTTCTTCCTCTGCCTTGGATTTATCAGCACTGTCACGGTAGAAAAGCACGCCGTTGCGCTTCATGTTGGAGATCAGGTCCGTGAAGTCGTTCTTCAGTTTTTGATCGCTGAAAAGCGCCTTGAGCAGGCCGTCGCCGTTCTTCATCCCCTTGGTGGCCACGGCCAGATTGTCAGCCACGCCCTTGATTGATTTCAATGCTCCATCGAGATTCGTCATGACGCCGTCGGCCTTGGCGATGGCGGGATCGAGCTTGTCGAACATGGGGCCCAGGCGCTTCACCTGGTCATCAAGCGTGGCAGCCGTGCTCTTGAACCTTGCCGCCGACTCCCTCAGGTCGGCAAGAGTGTTCTTCAAGTTGCTGGCGTTCTCCTCACCCAGCACCTTGTTGTCCACCCGCGTCATGGTGCCGTTCAGGTGCTCAATGCTTTCCTTGAAGTGCCTGATGGTCTCCGGGCCCAGGGCGTCCTTGTTGACCTTGGCCATGGATTCCTTGATCTCGCTCAAAGCGCCACGCATGTCGTCCATCACCAGGTCGGCCTTCTTCCCCACCTCGGTGGCGGTGTCCTGCAGGGCGCTGAGCCCGCCGGCGCTCACGACACTCTCCTTGGAGATGAAGGCGCCTGCCGCTATGTAACTTGCGGTGGGCTTGCCGCTGGGGCGGATCTCAATGTACGAATCGCCCAGCAGGCCCGAGGTGCCGATGGCAAACCGGGCATCAATCGGAATCTTTTTGTCCTGATAAATTTCCAGCGGAATGATGACCCCGTTGAACTGGTCGTTCAACTGCGGCAGGCGCGGAACCTTGCCAATCTTGGAACCGCCCAAAACCACGGGGGTGCCCGCCTTGACACCGCTGGCATCTGGAAAGGGCACCGTGATCTCGTAGGTGGTCTTGAACACCTCGCGCACCGAGCCGAATTGCAGGATCAGGATGCCCAGCAGCAGCAGGCCCACGAAGAGGAACAGCCCCATGAGCAGTTCGGTTTTCTTGTCACGTTCTTCCATAAAGGCTATGCGTTGGTTGTCATCGTTGGCTTCGGCAATCAGGCGGTGACTCCTGACCGCCCCTGGATGAAGTCCTGCACCTCCTGGTCAGGGCAGTTTGTCAGTTCATCCGGGGTGCCGATAAAGTGAATCACCCCGCGCTTCAGCATGGCCACCCGGTTGGCGATCTTGTACATGCTCTTCATGTCGTGGGTGACCACCAGGGAGGTGATGCCATAGCGCTTCTGAAGACGCAGGATCATCTGGTCAATCACATCGGACACCAGCGGATCAAGGCTGGCCGTGGGTTCATCGTAGAGGATGCATTGAGACCGGCCCACGATGGCTCGGGCGATGCCGGCACGCTTGCGCATGCCTCCGGAAAGATTGACCGGCAGCTTCTCCCCGTGCTCCGCAAGGTCCACCACTTCAAGAGCTTCGCGCACCCGTTTCCTGATCTCCTCACGGTCGCGGACGCCGGACTCAACAAGAGGAAAAGCTATGTTCTCCTCCACGGTCATGCTGTCGAACAAGGCCGCGTTTTGGAACATCATGCTGACCTTCTGGCGCACCGGCTTGAGTTCGCGTTCGCGCAGCTTTTCCACATGCACGCCGTCCACAATGACCTCGCCGGCATCCCCTCGCATGAGACCGATGACATGTTTCATCAGCACCGTCTTGCCCTCTCCGCTCGGCCCGATGATCACCAGTGTTTCGCCCCGAAACACCGTGAGATCCACCCCGCGCAGGATCTTCTGCGCGCCGATGCCCTTGTGCAGGCCGCGCAGTTCGATAAACAGCTCTTTGGCAGGATCGGGCATGTTCGTTGCGGGCAACCCGGTCACACGGAGGCACTCATCGGTGAAATGTAGTTCAGCGCGATTGAGAGGAAGAAATTGAAGATCAGAATCACCAGGGAGGAATTCACCACGGCCCGGGTGGTGCCGATGCCCACGCCCACGGCCCCGTCCTGCGCGGCCAGCCCCTGATGGGTCGAAATGATCGTGATCACGATGCCAAACACAAAGCCTTTGACCATCCCGATCCACAGATCCACCAACCCCGTGTGCTCCACCGTGTGTGTCCAGAACCACGGGGCGGGCACCCCGTAACCGTACACGGTCACGAAATGGGAGGCGGCCATTCCAAACGTGATGCTCTCGGCAATCAGCAGCGGCATGGAAATCATCATCGCAAAAAAGCGCGGCAACACGAGGTAGTTCACCGGATCCACGCCCATCACCCGCAGCGCATCAATCTGCTCGGTGACCTTCATCGTTCCGATGTCCGCCGCCATGGAGGCGCCGACCCGGCCTGCCACCATCAGCCCTGCCAGAACCGGCCCCAGCTCCCGGCACAAGGCGATGGCCACCACCGCCCCGACGCTCGTTTCCACGCCAAAATCCTTGAATTTGGCATACGACTGAAAGGTGAACACCGCGCCGGTGAACGCCCCCGTCACGATCACCACAGCCTGCGACCCATAGCCGATGGCCACAATCTGCCTGGCCACCAGCCCCAGCCTCCACAGCCCGGAACGGATGGCATAAAACAGGTCGCCCATCAAGGCGGCGAGCTGCCCCAAGTAGGTGAGAAAGTCCAGAAACAACCGGCCTGGAAGACGAAGATAATCCATGAAAGAAGGGCGCACTGTGCCACTCCCGCGAGAAATGGCAAATCGCCATCGGAGGATCTCCCCTCAGGACTTCACCCCATTGTCTAAAACGCCCGGCGTTCGCTGACGGGCGCACTGCGCTTCCGCACGGGCCCTGCCAGCCTCACGCCCTGATCTTCGTAAATGGGTTGCCCTCGTTCATGTCGATGCGCTCAGGCCGGCCCTTGTGATGGTAGATCAGCCGGGTGTGGTCGATCCCCATCAGGTAAAGAATCGTGGCATGCAGGTCATGCACATGAATACGGTCCTCCACGGCACGCAGGCCCAGGTCATCGGTGCTGCCGATGGTTTGGCCCGCCTTCACGCCGCCGCCCGCCATCCACATGGTGAAGCCGGTGGGGTTGTGGTCGCGCCCGTCGCCCTTCTCGCTCATCGGGGTGCGGCCAACCTCGCCGCCCCACACCACCAGCGTCTCATCCAGCAGGCCGCGCGCTTTCAGGTCACGCAGAAGGCCGGCCACCGGCTTGTCCTGCTCGCCGCAGTACTTGGTGTGGTTTTCCTCGATCTTGGCATGAGCGTCCCACTTGCTCCCCGCCCCGTGATAAAGCTGCACAAAACGCACGCCGCGCTCCACCAGCCGCCGCGCCAGCAGGCAGTTGCGTCCCATGACGGCGGTCCTGGCGTCGTCAATGCCATACAGCTTCTTCGTGGCTTCGGATTCGCTGCCCAAATCGACCGCCTCCGGGGCCTGGGCCTGCATGCGGAAAGCCAGCTCGTAGGCGCGGATGCGCGCGTCCAGTTCGGTGTTGTCCTCGCGGCCGGTGCCATACGAGCGGTTCAGCCCGCCCAGGAACGCCAGCTTGTTCTTCTGCCGCGCCTCGCTGACCCCCTTGGGCGGCGCGAGATTGGCGATGGGCGTGGGCCCGCCCTCGAACTCAACACCTTGGTAAGTGGCCGGCATGAAGCCCGCACCCCAGTTGCGCACACCGTTGACCACCTGCGTTTCGGTGTCCTTGATCACAACGAAAGCAGGCAGGTTCTGATTCTCCGTGCCCAGGCCGTAGTTCACCCACGAACCCAGCGAAGGCCGTCCGCCAAAGATCGAGCCGGTGTTCATCTGGCACACCCCGCCGGCATGGTTGATGCCGTCCGAAACGCAGGAACGCACCACGCAAAGATCATCCGCCATCTGGGCCGTGTGTGGCAGCCAGTCGGAAATCCACAGCCCGCTCCCGCCGTGCTGCTTCCATTCGCGCTTGTCCGCCAGCAGCGGCGCCTTCGATTCGCCCATGGCGGTGATCACGGTGCCAAAACTGTCCGGCATCCTCTGCCCCGCGAGCTGGCGCAGCAGCGGCTTGGGATCGAACAGGTCCATGTGGCTCGGCCCCCCTTCCATGAACAGGAAGATCACGCTCTTCGCCTTGCCAATCTTATGCGCGATCTTTGGGGCCGCCGGATTCGCCGCAGCACCACCCGCATCGCCAAACGCAGCCATCAGCGGGTCTTCCCCAAGCAGGGCGGCGAGAGCCAGCGAGCCAAAGCCCGCGCCTCCCCGGCGCAGGAAGTCGCGGCGATTCGTGAGCAGTTCGTGGTGGGGGATCATGGAGGTTCGGGGGTTATTGCAAATAGAAGAACTCGTTCGAGTTGATCAGCGCATGGCACAGATCCGCCACTGCTTCCTTGTTGGCATCAAACGGGCCTTTGAGTCCGCCCTTGGCGGGTGCGACGCCGGTTTCCCAGGCCCAGCGCTGGGCAGGCGGGGCCGCGAGCATGGCGGGCGCCTGGTCGGGATTGACATCGACAATGCAACTGGTGTCGGCATTGCCCGCCCAAGACATGAGGTTGCCCACCTCGATCGCGCCGCTGCGAATGGCCACGCGGGCGATCGCCCCGTCCCAGATGCTGCGCTTGTCCTGATCCAGACCGCCGACGTAAAGCCCGAGGGCTTCGTTGACATACACGCCGGGGATCTGATCGGGAAGGGTGACCGTCTGCATCGGCGCGGCCGGGTCGCTGAGGTCGCGGGCGTGGAAGGTGATGTTCCCGCCGAACTGCTGCCCGGGCCCCGGATGAATGTCCACGGAGGCCGCCACGTAGTAGGGCCTGCCAGTTTCAATACGGAGGCCTGAAGCCACCGCCTCATACGACGGGCTGCCCTGGAAATCCTCGCCCATGAGCTGCATGATAAGGTTGTTGGGCTTGAATTTGGACTTCATGCCCGTGACGCCAAAGGCCCAGCCCTGCTCGTCCTTCTTGTTGTTCCAGCGCGACACAATGGTGCGCACCGTGGCGTCCGGGTGAACAGAGTTCAGATAGATCACCGCCTCCACCGTGAACTGCTCCGGCTCAATCCTGCCGTCCGTGTTGACTCGCAATTTCTCGTTGGGCGTTCCTGGCTGCATCATGAGAGCCTTGGTGGTCTTCGAGGGATTGCCGGAGCCAAACAACTTGCTTGCATCCGCCAGCGGGGAGGGCACGGGGGGCGGGGGCGGCGCCTCGCGTTTCAACTGCGTGCGCTGAGCTTTCAAAAACGCCGTCGCCGCCTTCACTTCGCCGGCCTTCGGATCGCGGGCGTACACCAGGCCGTAGGCGCTCTTCACCAGTTCGGCATCGTTTTCAGGCTTGCTCTTGATCAAGCGTGCGGCCATGGCTCGTGCACGCTCCAGCGGCCAGTCGCCGTTCACCATCAGCAGGCCCTGCGTTGCGGTGGTGGTGGCCTGGCGCTCAGGAATGCTTTGGAAGCCGGGCGGCTGGTCCAGGCTGGCGAGGAAGCCGTCCTGCGTGTTGCGGATGCGCTTGGTGTAGATCGCCCGGCAGGGGGAGGCCGGAGCCAAACCTTCCCCGCCCGCCCGCTCGGTGAGTTCACCGCTGGCGGCAAGCGCGGCGTCACGCGCCTGCTCGGCATCCAGGCGGCGCGGCGAAAAGCGCCACAGCAGGCGGTTCTCGGGGTCCTTGAGCAGGGCAGTGGCCGACTCCTTTGGAGCCTGAGCGCTCTGGCGATAGGTGGCCGAAGTGACCATCAGCCGGTGCAAATCCTTGAGCTTGCCGCCGCTCTTGATGAACTGGCTTGTCAGCCAGTCCAGCAGTTCCGGGTTCACGGGCTTCTCGCCCAGGTGACCGAAGTCGCTGGACATGCCGCTGATGCCCTTGCCGAAATGGAACTGCCACACGCGGTTCACCATCACACGCCAGGTCAGCGGGTTCTTCGGATCGGTGAGCCAGTCGGCCAGCACGGTGCGGCGGCCCGTCGTGGTGGCGTTGCCGGAGGGTTCGGGAATCGTCGCGTCCGTGGGATCAAGCAGGGTAAGAAAGCCGGGCTTCACCTGCACCTCGCCCACCTTGCGCGTCTTGAATTTCGTGGTCGCGCCCACCGTCCCGGTTTCGCCCACCACGAAAGCGGTGAGCAGCGGGGAGGGCTTCAAGTTGTCAAACTTCGCCACCTCTTCGCGCGCCTGGTTGAGCTGGCTCAGCGTGGGTTCCTTCAGCTTTTCCTCCTTGAACTTCACCCGCTCGTATTCGGCCTGGCGCCACGCGAGCTGCACCACCTGCTCCTCCCATGGCGTGCGCTGCTCGCGCGGTTTTTTGTACATCGCCACCACCGCCTCAGGGAAGATGCTCATCGCATGCTCCTGCGCCTTCGCAATGCGCGGCTCGACGATGTCATCAATCACCTTCTGCGGCTCCTTGATCGCCTCCTTGTAAATTCGAAGCTGCTCCTCATAGCGGCGCTTCTCCTCCTCCGTGGCCAGCGGCTTGTCCTCGCGCCAGGTGATGTTGCCGAAGAACGACTGCAACCGGTAGTAGTCCTTCTGCAGGATGGGATCAAACTTGTGATCGTGGCAGTGCGCGCACTGCATGCTCAGCCCCAGGAACACATCACCGGTCACGTCCGTGAGCTCGTTGAGAATGCTCGTCCACTGGCCTTCCACATCGCGCTCGTTGTACTCGTAAATGGTGTGGCGCAGATAGCCCGTGGCCACCACCACCTTTGGATCATCCGGCGCGATCTCGTCGCCCGCGATTTGCTCACGCACAAACTGCCCGTAGGCCTTGTCTTCGTTGAAGGACCGGATCACATAGTCGCGATACGGCCACACGTTGGGCCGGTAGGCGTCGAGGCGGTAGCCGTCGCTTTCGGCGTAGCGCACAAGGTCGAGCCAGTGCTGCGCCCAGCGTTCGCCGTAGCGTGGCGATGCCAGCAGCTCATCCACCAGCCGGTCATAAGCGGATGAGCCCGGCCTTCTGCCTGTGGCCTCCGCCTTGCAGTCTGCAACAAACTGCGCCACCCGCTCCGGCGTTGGCGGCAGGCCGGTCAGGTCGAGCGTCACGCGCCGGATCAGCTCCGTCGGCGTCGCCTCGGGCGAGGGCTTCAGGCCGGTCTCCGCCAGCTTGGCCTGAACGAAGCTGTCGATGGGGTTGCGAAGGGAAGGAGTGCCTGGTGCGAAGTGCTCAGTGCTTGGTTTTGAGCCCTCCGCACCGGGCACTGCGTACTGGGCACTCCGCACTTCAGGCACCTTCGGCTCACGCACTGGTTGAAAAGACCACCACTCCCGGTCCTCCTTGGTGATCTGTCCCGGCTTGTGCTGCAGCTTCGCCCCCGCCACCTCCGCTTCCGGCCAGGGCGCGCCCAGGGTGATCCATTGCTTCAGCGTGGCAATTTCCTCATCGCTCATCTTGTCGTCCGGCGGCATTTTCAGGTCCTTGTCGCCGTATTCCACCGCCTTCATGAGAAGCGATTTCCCTGCGTCGCCAGGCACCAGCGCCGGGCCGGTTTCGCCGCCCTGCAGGATGAAGGCCAGGTTGTCCAGCCGCAGCCCGCCCTTATGCTTGTTCGGGCCGTGGCATTCCTGGCACTGCTTCACCAGCAGCGGGCGCACCTTGTTCTCAAAGAACTTCAGCGACTCCGGCGAAGGCGTGGCGGCGTGGGCGGCAAGCGCGCCCAGCAAGACAACAGCGGTGGTGATGGACGGGATGCCTCTCATGAATTCGCAGCCTAGAGTGCGGAAGGAGATACTCTTTGGACAAGATAATTCTTCCCCGCCGCATTTTCCTGTCCAAAACCGCCCGCTGCCCGCCTATTGGCCATGACCGCCCGCTGCGCGTACCCTTCCCCATGGCCGAACCCACCCCAGCACCCGACCGCACCCAGGAATTCCTGGAACTGCTCACCCGGCACGACCGCGCCCTGGGGGTGTACGTCCACAGCCTTGTCAATTCCAGCGCGGATGCCGATGACATTTTGCAGCAGACGAAGCTGATCCTCTGGCGCTGCTTCGACCAGTTCGAGCCCGGCACCCACTTCCTCGCCTGGGCACGCAAGACCGCCTTCCACCAGATCCTCACCTACCGCCGCCAGACGAAGCGCGAGCACATGCCGCTGAGCGAGGAAACACTGGAGGCCCTCCATCACGAGGTGGAGCGCCTCAGCGATGAGGGCGACCACCGCCGCGAAGCCCTGCGCGCCTGCCTCGCCAAGCTGCCCGCCGAGCACCGCCAGCTCGTCACCCTGCGCTACTTTGAGGACCTGGAGATCGAGCAGATCGCCGAGCGCATCCGCAGCACCGTAGCCGCCGTGTACCGGGCGCTCAGCCGCGTGCGCTTCGCGTTGATGGGCTGCGTGGAAAAAGAACTGACCAAGGAGGCCGCATGAATTCATCCGAACAGTGGCAGTTGCTGGAGCTGGCCGAGCGCTACGTGGACGGCCGCCTGAGCGAATCCGAGACTTTGGCGCTCGACGAACGTCTGCGCAGCGATGCCGCCGCCCGCGCCCTGTTCGCCAAAGCTCTGCATCAGCATGCGGAGCTGCGCTTCGATCAAGGCCTCTCCCACGAGCTTTCGCTCTCCCCCGCCGCGCCCCAGGTCCGCCCCTGGCGCTACGTCGCCACCGCCGCCGCAGCCGCCTGCATCACCCTGGTCGGTGCCTGGCTCGTCGTTGGCCACGCCAAGCTCACCGTCGCCACCCTCACCCAGGCCAAGCAATGCCAGTGGGCCGGCAGCAGCCTGCCCACCGTGCAGGGCGCACGGCTCTCCCCCGGCACCCTCGATCTGATCGAAGGCATCGCCACCCTGCGCTTCGACAGCGGTGCGGAGATCATCATGGAAGCCCCCGCCACCGTTGAAGTGCTCGACGCCATGAACTGCCGCCTCAGGCACGGCACCGTGGTCGCCGATGTACCTCCCAGCGCGCACGGTTTCAGCATCGACACCACCCAGGCCAAGGTCGTGGACTGGGGCACCCGCTTCGGCCTCAGCGCCAGCGACAATGGCGACTACCGCGTGCAAGTGCTGGAAGGCCGCGTGGATGTCAATCACAAGGACAGCGCCGAGATCAAGCAGCTCCGCCAGGGCCAGACCGACAACCACGGCTGGCTGCAAAGCCGCCTCAATCCCGAGCCCACCGCCGATGCCGAACCCAACCGCTGGCAGCCCAACACCATCGTCGATGCCGGCGGCGGCTGGCAGGTCATCTCCACCGCCTTCGGCCACGGCAAGGACAGCTACATCCAGTCCTCCTCCAAGGAGACCCGCGACTTCGGCTCCGATCCCTTCTTCCGCGTCAAGCGCAGCAGCCTCCAGCCCGATCTCAACCGCAAGGGCTACATCGCCTTCGACCTCAGCAAGTTCGCCGGTCGCAAGTTCGAGGACGCAGAGCTGGTCCTCACCATCGAGCCCAGCGACCTCGGCTTCGCCTCCATGGTGCCCGACTCCACCTTCGCCGTCTATGGCCTCACCGATGAATCCGAAGACGCCTGGGAGGAAAACGGCCTGTCCTGGCAGCACGCCCCCGCCCACGACCCCAACCAGCCCGACAAGCATCTGCCCATCCCTGGCAAGGTGAAGCTCCTCGGTCGCTTCGAAATCCCTCAGGGCGTCAATCGTGGCTCCCGCATCCTGCGCGGCGAAGCCCTGCGCGACTTCCTCAACACCGACACCAACGGCATCGCCACCTTCATCCTCTGCCGCGAAACCGACGAAACCGGCCGCGGCGGCCTCGTCCACGCCTTCGCCACCAAGGAAAGCAGCGGCAAGACCCCGCCCCTGCTGCGGGTGAAAGCAAAGTGACCTCCAAGGTGGCAGGGATGCCGCTGCCAGCCCCGGACCAGAAGATTATGGCATCCGGTGGCAGCGGAATTTAACCCGCTGGTTGCCGCCTCTCTGAAACTCCAAAAGCAGCGTTCGGGTTCAACGCCCCGACGACCGGCCGGTCGGCAGCGGCAAGATCATAGGTTTCCAGCGCCTCCATTGTCACCCACACCAGCGCGGCGTGCTCATGGGGGCGGGGCTCGGCACTGCCCTCCGCGAGACGACACACAAAGGGGATCATTTCCACGACTCCCCGCTCATAGGCGTGGGACGAGCGCGGCAGTGCGGCGACAATCTCCACCTCGCACCCCAGTTCCTCCCGCAGTTCCCGCACCATCGCGGCCTCAGGCTCCTCACCCGCTTCCACCTTGCCGCCGGGGAACTCCCATTTCAGCGCCAGGTGCTTGCCTGCCGGCCGCTGGGCCAGCAGGATCAGGTCATCGCGCTTCAGAATGGCGCATACCACGGGAATGGAAGTCATGACGCACGATGACCTGCGCGGCAGGCAAGGCAATGGTCATTTGATGAAGTAACCAGAGACCTGCCATCGGCCATCCGTCTCCTGCTCTTCCACCACGGTCTCGATAGCATCGGGTTTGTGATCGAACACTGTGTCGAACTGCACGATGACGTACCTGCCTGTCGGGGCGTGGGGAAGAGACTCCTTGTAGGAGGCCTCGCGGAGCTGCCTCGATTTCGTCGCCCCGGCGGGCTTGCGACATCCGTTCAGCGATTTGACCAGCGAGGCCTCCTTCACCTGGCTCCGGAAGGAGCCGGCGGTTCTCTTCCACGCATCCTCATAGCGGACGTCATCCAGGTTGACGAGCCACTGCTCCGCCGCCGCCTGCGCCGCCCGCCGCTGGGGCTCATGCTTGGGATCAACCAGCAGATATTGGATGCAGCAGCCCGCCAGGAGGATCAGTACGCTGGCGACCACCGAGTATTTGCCTGCGCCAGGCGCATCCCCAGCAGTGCCGTTCTGCCGCCGCTCCGATCTTGCCGCTTCCCAGGCCACCACCAATGGAACGACCACAAGCATCGCCACCCATGCGAACATCAGCCCAGGAAGATGAGGCACAGGCGAAAGCAGGGTGATGGCCGCCACGACCAGACCGCTGACCGTGTAGAGCCACCCCGCCAGGCGATGCGTCTTCCGCCACACCGTCTCAGAATTCAGGGTCCACGGCACCCGGATGCCCACATAGCGATTGGGCTTGAGCTTGCCAAACAGGTTGCCAATAAAGGCGAGGAGCAGCGCAACCCCGGTGGGCACCAGCCTCGCCACATCCAGATGCCGGCCCAAGGCGCAGGCAATCTGGATGAAGCAAACCGCAGCCAGCACAACAGAGGCAGTCAGGCGAATCGTGCGTGTCGCCTTCCCATGCGAAGTGAGGCTGCCATCTTCCGGTTTGCGCCGGTTGCGATCGCGCCCCTCGAGGAAAAACAGGAGGGGATAAATCACGAACAGCGCGCCCGGCAGCACCAGCAATCCCCACTCCTTGGGCGCATACCAGTTCACCTCCCCGCGCAGGTTCCACTGCATTGGCACCCTCTCGGTCGCATAGGGCATGGCCGCGAGGGCGGCGATCAGGGTCAAGACCAGGATGAGCAGTTGCAACCACTCTTCGCGCAAAAACTGACGGATACGGGGATTCATGGGTTTCAGGATTTGGATTCTTCAGGATCGGACGATGAAATCTTTTTGTTTTCGCCGGGCTCGCTCCGGCCTGCCATCAGCTTGCCCAGCCAGATCATGAGGTCTTCCATCACGCTGGTATTGAGATGGTAGCGGCGAAACTGCCCCTCCCTCTCCTGCTCGATGAGTTCCGCCCGCATGAGCAGATCCAGGTGATGCGAAATGGTCGGCTTCCCGGCTGCGCAGGCTTCGGCGATCTCCCCCGCCGTCATCGACCTGGCTCGCAGCAGTTCCAGGATGCGGCGGCGGGTGGGATCGTTGAAGGCTTTGAAGAGCGAGTCCACGGCTTGATTCGTTATTTCGACAAGTATCGAAATATTGCTGTCAGTCAACTTTTTTTGCGCTTTCCTTCCCGGCCTTGCGGAAGATCACGGAAGTCCTTGAGCCGGGAGACGTTCTATCGTTCAGTCCCTGCTCACCCCAACGCATGCGCGATTACTTCATCAGACGATTCCTCCTCATCCTGCCGACATTGATCGGGGCGACGATGATCGTGTTCTTCATCACCCGGATCACCCCGGGCGGCCCGATGGAGAGGGCGATGCAGAACGCGCTGGCGAAGGAAGGCGGGCATGGCGGGGGCAAGAACGCCGGAGCGTCCCTGGGCGAGGACCAGCTTGAAGAACTCTCAGCGTATTACGGCTTCGACCGGCCGTTCCTCCCTGCCTACGGCGTGTGGCTCGGCGTCTGGCCTCGCGAGGCTTCGAAGCAGTTCGTGAAGTTCGACGAGGGCAGGAACGAGATGCCTGTCACCTTGAAGGTCCTCCTGCCCAAGGCCCAGTGGAAGACCAACAACGCCTACCAGATCACCGCCGCCAAAGTCGCCCGCGACGGCGTGCTGAGCGCGCCCGATGCCGCCGCACTCGCAATCTGGAAGACCAGGGTCGAGCCGGAGAAGCAGCGCGTGGTGGTGTTCCGGCATGAGTTCAACGGGCTGCTGGAGGGCAACTTCGGCGTCTCGACCAGCTATAACCTGCCGGTGCTGGACATGATGCTGTCGAAGATGCCGGTCTCTCTGTTTTACGGCCTGCTCACCTTTGCGCTCACCTACATCGTCTGCATCCCGCTGGGCGTCCTCAAGGCGATCAAGCACCGCACGCTGATCGACAATCTCAGCTCGCTCGTCATCTTCATCGGCTACGCCATTCCAGGCTTCCTGCTGGGAAGTCTCCTGGTGGTGTACCTTGCCGCGCGCCTCGGCTGGTTCCCCACCGAAGGCTTCACCGGCGACAACTTCCAGTCCCTCAGCCTGGTCGGCAAGATCTGGGACCTGGCCTATCATGCCATCCTGCCGCTGGTGTGCTACATGATCGGCAGCTTCGCCTTCATGACCATGCTCATGAAGAACAACCTGATGGACAACCTGGCTGCGGACTACGTGCGCACGGCCATTGCCAAGGGCTCCAGCTACCGCCACGCCGTGCTGGGCCATGCGCTGCGCAATTCCCTGATCCCCGTCGCCACCACGCTGGGCAGCATCACCACCGTGTTCGTCAGCGGCTCCATCCTCATTGAGCGCATCTTCAACATCGACGGGTTCGGCCTGCTGACCATCCAAAGCATTGACGACCGCGACTACCCCCTCGTCATGGGCATTCTCACCCTGGACGTGGTGCTGCTCATGCTGGGCAACATCCTGTCCGACTTCATGGTCGCCCTCACCGATCCCCGCGTTCGCTTCCATTGATCCGATTCATGTCTCCCCGCACCACAGGCATTTCGCTCATCGGCTTCGCGCTGCTCGCCACCGCGTTTCAATGGCTGCACCTTCAGGTGCCGGTGTTCAAGATCCCGTTTCTCGCCCGCAGCACGGAGAATTCATCCCTGTTTTTTTCCATCGGTCACGTTCCCTTTGTCCGGCTTCCGAACAGCAACATGATCGGCTACTTGCTGGTCGCTATCATGCTCATCATCGGAATTTGGCTGATCATCCGCCAAGGTCGGGAATGGAGTCTCTCACCCCTCACGCGCAAGAAGTTGCAGCGTTTCCGCGCCATCACGCGCGGCCACATATCCTTCCTCCTCTTGGTGGTCCTCGCTGCTTTGGCGACGCTGGACAACTCGCTGGTAGGCAAGAGGGCCCTGATGGTGAGCTACCAGGGCCGCTGGTACTTTCCTTTCATCCATGACGTAATTCCCGGCAAAACCTTCGGCCAGGGCACGGATGGTGAGACCGACTATCGTGAATTGCAGGACAAAAGCCGTACCGCTAACAAAGGGGACTGGGTTATCATGCCGCCGGTGCCGTACGCCGCCTCGCTGGATTCACCCGCCGTCATCGAAACGCTGGAAACCCGCGCCGATGGCAAGGTTTACACGCCTGGCGGCGACCAGCCCTTCAGCGGCACCGCCTACTCCGGCTTCCTCGCGAACCCCGAGCAGAAGCGCCAGGAATGGCAGTTCCGCAACGGCCTGCGTCACGGCACGCTTCGCGGCTGGAACGAAGCCGGTGTGCAGGTGGAAAAAGGCCGTTTCGACAACGGTGTGCGCAAGGAATACACGGACTTCAGCGAGGGCAAAGCCGCCGCGCTCGAAGCCCAGGCCGCGCCCTGGTTGAAACGTTTTGTCTATCCCCCGTCCGCCCCTTCCTGGCGGCACAAGCATTTCCTCGGCACCAATACCAATGGCAACGATGTGCTCGCCATGCTCTTCGGTGGCTGGCAGCAAGCGCTCATTGCGGCCATTCTTTATATCAGCGTAGTCTTCGTCGTTGGCGTGCTCATCGGTGGCACGCTGGGGTATTTCGGCGGCTGGGTGGACCTGTTGGGCTACCGCGTCATCGAGATCTGGTCTGTACTGCCCTTTCTGCTCGTTGTGATGATCCTGAGCTCTCTAACCAGCCCATCACTCACAATGCTGGTGGGCCTCCTTGCCTTCTTCGGCTGGATAAGCAGCACCAGCTACCTCCGCACAGCCACGTATAAGGAAGTTGCGCGCGATTACGTCGCCGCCGCCAAGCTGCTGGGTGCCTCCACCCCGCGCATCATCATTCATCATGTGCTGCCCAATGTGATCGCCATCTTGGTGACCCTCGCCCCTTTTGAAATTGCGGGCGTGATCACCTCGCTCGCCGCTCTGGATTTCCTCGGCTTCGGCCTGCCGCCCGACCAGCCAAGCTGTGGTCGCCTGCTGCACGAAGGCGTGGAGAACTTCACCTACCCCTGGATGGTCAGCTCCGCCTTCACCGCCATGGCCCTGGTGCTGGTCCTCATCACGTTCGTCGGCGAGGCCGTGCGCGAGGCGTTCGATC
The DNA here is from genome assembly GCA_903854655.1 of uncultured Verrucomicrobiota bacterium. GTDB lineage: Bacteria > Verrucomicrobiota > Verrucomicrobiia > Verrucomicrobiales > Verrucomicrobiaceae > CAINXC01. The sequence continues at coordinate 26,609 of CAINXC010000150.1, forward strand.
CGAAGAAATTCACCACTTATCAATGAGAAGAAGATCCAAGACTTTAAGATTCAAGATTCAAGAGCTGGGCACCTCAGGGCTTGTCAGCGCTTCGGTCCTTTCTTGGATCTTGTATCTTGCCTTCTTGAATCTCCCCGCTGCGCGGGGAGACGACCGCTTCCCGCCCTACGACAACACCGCCGAAGTCGAGGCCGCCTGGAAGGCCAACCCGGCCATGTATCAGTTCAAGACACCGGCGGACATCCCGGCCGATCTCCAGTGGGAAACCGGCGACGACTACCCCGACATGGGCGATCCGGAGGCGAAGAAGGGCGGCACCTTCCACATCGAAGAGCCCGACTTCCCGCCCACGCTGCGTTTCATCGGCCCTGACGGCTCCAATACCTTCCGGGACCAGCACTGGGACAACATTGAAATGTCCCTGGTGAACAAGCACGGGAATCTGGACAAGTGGATCCCCTGCATTGCCAGGTCCTGGGCGGTGGGCAAGGATCGCAAGACCGTGTATTTCCGGCTCGACCCCGATGTGACCTATTCCGACGGCGTGAAGCTCGCGGTCGAGGACTTCTTCATGTACTTTTACATCGCCTTCTCGCCTTACGCGAAGGACCCCTCGCTGCTCGACGCCTTTACGAAGGACTTCACCGCCATCACCAAGTATGATGAGCACACCATGTCCATCACCATCAAGGACCTGGCGCCTGACCCCGTCTTCAAGGCAAGCATCACCCCCATGCCGCGGCACTTCTTCCGTGAGTTCACCGATGATTTTCCCGCCCGCTACCAATGGCGCAAGATGCCAACCACGGGTGCCTACGACATCAAACCCGAAGACATCAAGTTTGGCCGCTCCATCACCATGACGCGGGTGAAAAACTGGTGGGCCAGGGACAAAAAATACTACCGTTACCGCTTCAATCCAGACCGTCTGGAGTACCGCACCATTCCCTCCATCGACACCGCGTTTGAACTCTTCCGGCAAGGGAAAGTGGACTACTTCACCACCCGCGCCATCGCCCTGCCTCCGGTGTACTGGAACGATAAATCCGAGATACCCGAACTGCTCAACGGCTACATCGAGCGCTACACCTTCTACAACGACTTCCCGCGCATTCCTCGCTGCCTTTACATCAACGAAAGCAAGCCGCCGCTCGACAACCTGGAGGTGCGCCTGGGCATCAGCAGCGCCGTGAATTTTGACAAGGTCATCCAGGTGGCCCTGCGCGGTGACGCCACCCGCATGCAAAGCGGCTTCTCCGGCTTCGGCCGCTTCACCAACCCTGCGCTGCGGGCGGTCCCGTTTGATCTCGGCAAGGCCCAGGAGCACTTTGCCAAGGCCGGCTTCACCAAACGCAACAGCCAGGGCGTGCTGGAAAACGCCGAAGGCAAACCCCTGTCCTTCACCCTTTCCGTGGGCAGCACCTCCCTGTACTCCCAAATGGCCTTGATCTTGAAGGAGGACGCCATCAAGGCGGGCCTTGATCTCAAGATCGAGGTGCTGGACTTCACCCAGCTCTTCAAGAAGGGCGACCAGAAGACCCACGAAATCATCCTTGCCGGCTTCGGCGCCACACCGCCCTACCCGCACTTTTTCGAGTTCTATCACTCCGACATGGCCTGGGACAGGCAGAAGGACGGCACCAAAAAGCCAAAGACCCACACGAACAACTTCACCATGACCGCCGATCCGGTGCTGGACGCCCTTATCGACAAGCAGCGGGTGGCCCCCAACGAGGATGAGGAGCAGAAGCTCTGCTGGCAGATCGAGCAGCTCGTGATGGACCGCGCCTGCATCGTACCCACCTGGGAGACTCCGTATTACACCAACTTCATCTGGCGCTGGGTGCGCTGGCCCAAGGACGGCAACCTCAAGATCTCCCGGACCGCCCTCGACTCCTATGTTCAATGGATCGACGAGGATGTAAGGACGGCAACCCTGAAAGCCATGCGTGACGGCACCTCCTTCGGCGAAGTTTCGCGCGTGTATGACCAGTATCGCCAGCCATGAGCACCCCCGACTCCATCCTTGAGGTTCGCGATCTCGTCACCGCCTTCGACACCGATGCCGGCCGGATGACCGCCGTTGACGGCGTGAGCCTGAGCGTTCCACGCGGCAAGACCTTGGGCATCGTCGGCGAATCCGGCTGCGGCAAAAGCGTCACCGCCTTTTCCATCACCCGCCTGCTGCCCCAGCCCCACGGCAGGATCCTGGGCGGCAGCATCCGCTTTGAGGGCAAGGAACTCACCACCCTGCCTCTGGAAGAACTCCAGGCCGTGCGCGGCACCGGCATCAGCATGATCTTCCAGGAGCCGATGACGGCGCTCAACCCGGTGCAAACGGTGGGCCGCCAGCTCGCGGAGGCCATCCTGCTGCATGAGAAGTGCCCGAAGCAGGAGGTGCTCTCCCGCTCCCTCGAAATGCTCAGGCGCGTGCGCATCCCCGCCCCGGAAACACGCCTGCACGAATACCCCCACCAGCTCAGCGGCGGCATGAGACAGCGTGTCATGATCGCCATGGCGCTGATCAACAAACCCAGGCTGCTGATTGCCGACGAGCCCACCACCGCGCTCGATGTGACAGTGCAGGCGCAGATCCTTGCTCTGATCGCCGAACTGCAGCAGGAGATGGGCATGAGCGTGATCCTCATCACCCACGACCTGGGCGTGATTGCTGAAACCTGCGATGAAGTGATCGTGATGTATGCCGGCCGCGTGGTCGAGCGCGCCTCCGTTTACGACCTGTTTGCCAGACCGCGCCACGCATACACGCGCGGACTGCTCGCCTCCATACCGCGACTCGACCACCTGCCCAAGACCCGGCTGCCGGCCATTCCTGGCAACGTGCCTTCCATTGAGAACCTCCAGGCAGGCTGCCGCTTTGCCGAGCGCTCCGGTCTTCGTCATGAGCCCGGTCAACTGACCACCCGTCCCCCCTTCGTTGAAGCCGCACCCGGCCATTGGGTGGAACACTGCCCCGTCTGCGCCGCATGAGCCTCCTCTCCATCCAGAACCTCAAAATGCACTTCCCAGTTCGCGGGGGCGTGCTCATGCGTTCCATCGCCTCCTGCAAGGCCGTGGACGGTATTTCGCTCGACGTCGGAACCGGGGAAACCGTGGGGCTGGTGGGTGAATCCGGCTGCGGCAAGACCACATTGGGCAAGGCCATCGTGCGGCTGCTGGAACCCACTGATGGGAGCATTTCCTTTGACGGACAGGACATCACCCATGCCGGCATCCGCACCCTGCGCCCGATGCGCCGGCATATCCAGATGATCTTCCAGGACCCCGCCGAGTCCCTCAATCCGCGCCACACCGTGCGCGATCTGCTGGAGGAGCCGTTCATCGTGCAGAAGCTCGGCACCAAGGCGGAGCGCCAAACCTGGATCGCCGATCTTCTCGACAAGGTCGGCCTCTCCTCCAGCGCCGCCGACCGCTTTCCATTCGAGTTCTCCGGCGGTCAGCGCCAGCGCATCGGCATCGCCCGCGCCATCGCCTTGAAGCCGAAGCTCATCGTCTGTGACGAGCCCGTGAGCGCCCTGGACGTGAGTGTGCAGAGCCAGGTGCTCAACCTCCTGCTCGACCTGCAAAAGGAAATGGGCCTCAGCTACCTGTTCATTGCCCACGGTCTCAGCGTGGTGAAGCACATGAGCGACCGTGTGGCCGTCATGTACCTGGGCAAGATCATGGAGCTGGCCCCCGCCCAGGAACTCTACAACAACCCAAAGCACGCCTACACCAAGGCCCTGCTCGACGCCATTCCGGTCCCCGATCCCGCCAAACGCCGCAAGCGCCAGTTGCTGCAAGGCGATGTCCCCTCGCCCATCAATCCGCCGGAAGGCTGTGCCTTCGGCCATCGCATGAGCCACCCTCGCTGGAAGGACAGCGTGGGCATGGATCTCTCACTCAAGGAGGTGTCGCCCGGCCACTGGGTGCAGCCTTGCCCGTGCTGCGTGTCATAGCCCGCGCCTTTAGGGCGCCTTTTCACCAATTGCCAGCACCGTTTGGAAATGGGGGCTCTTCTGTTCGCGGTGCACGATCTTGGTTTCCACGTTCGCAAAGCCCGCCGCCTCCATCATGTCCAGCAGCTCAACTTCGGAGAAGCCCAGCCACACATCGGCGTATAGGGCACGGGCCTTGTCGAAGCTGTGCTTCAGGAGATCCAGCAGCACGAGCCGACCGCCGGGCTTGAGGATGCGATGGGCGGAGGCAATGGCCTTCGCAGGCTGCTGTGCATGATGCAGCGCCTGGCTGAAAAGCACGAGGTCAACGCTGCCCGGCTCGATCGGCGGGTCTTCGATGTCCCCATGACGGAACTCCAGGTTGTCGAACGCGTGCTTTTTCGCGAGGTCCGCGCCATAGGCGACCATCTTCTCGGAGTTGTCCACGGCGATGACCTTCTTCGCCCGCTGGGCCAGCAGTTGTGACAGCGTGCCTTCGCCAGCCCCCAGGTCGGCGATGACCATAGGCGGCATCAGCTTCAAGAGCGTCTCGGCGATGCCCTTCCACGAACGGCCCGGAATGTAGTGACGTCCAAATTTGCCAGCCAGCGCATCGAAGTAGGACTGGGCTGCATTCGCGCGCTTCTTGCGCACCACCCGCAGGGCCGTGGCATCGCGCTTGGTTTCGCGAATCTCCATCCCCGCAGCTTCCACTATCCCCAGGAACCGCTCGTGGCTTTCCTGTTCGCGCGCCGTGGGCTTGGGCAGGCAGTACAGGCGGTTCTTGCCCGAGCGCCGGTCCTGCACCAGGCCTGCGGATTTGAGCTTGGCGAGCTGCGCGGAGATGTTCGACTGCGGCAACGTGAGAATGTCCTGCAACTCCGCCACGGACAGCTCCTCCTCGCGCAGCAGCAGGAGAATGCGCACGCGGGTGGAGTCCGCGATCAGGGAGAGGGATTTCAGGATGGAGGCCACAATCCTCCCATCATATCAACGCATCATGATTCTTCAATACGAGAAATGACCAACGACTTCGCCATTGACGCCCGCCGTTTGCAATGGCACATATCAACGCATCACCATTTATCAATATAAACAGAAACCAACATGCCCAAGAGCTACATCTTCTCCTCTGAGTCCGTCGGCGAAGGCCATCCCGACAAAGTCGCTGACACCATTTCCGACGCCGTTCTCGACGCCTGCCTCGCGCAGGACAAGAACAGCCGCGTCGCCTGCGAAACCTATGTGAAGAGCAACATCGCCATCGTCGGCGGCGAAATCACCACCAAGGCGAAGCTCGACTACGTGCAGATCGTCCGCGATGCCATCCGCGAGATCGGCTACGTCAACAACGACGACGTGTTCCACGCCGACCAGGTGTTCGTGATGAACATCATCACTGCGCAGTCCCCCGACATCGCCCAGGGCGTGGACGCCAAGAAGGCCAAGGGCAAGAAGACCGCTGAACAGGGCGCCGGTGACCAGGGCCTGATGTTTGGTTACGCCTGCAACGAAACGCCTGAGCTGATGCCAGCGCCGATCATGTTCGCCCATCGCCTGGGCCGCGAGCTGACCAAGATCCGCAAGGCTGGCAAGGTGGCCAAGTGGCTGCGCCCGGATGCCAAGAGCCAGGTTTCCGTCGAGTACGTGGATGGCAAGCCCACCCGCATCGTCAACGTGGTGATCTCCACCCAGCACGCCGCCAGCGTGGAGCACGCCGAGATCGAGAAGTTCTGCATCGAGCAGGTGATCAAGAAGGTGCTGCCGAAGAACATGCTCACCAAGGACACCGAGTTCCTCATCAATCCTACCGGCAAGTTCGTCGTCGGCGGCCCGCAGGGCGATACCGGCCTCACCGGCCGCAAGATCATTGTGGACACCTACGGCGGCATGGGCCGTCACGGTGGTGGCGCCTTCTCCGGCAAGGACCCGTCGAAGGTGGACCGCAGCGCCGCTTACATGGGCCGCTGGGTGGCCAAGAACGTCGTCGCCGCCGGCCTCGCCGAGCGCTGCGAAGTGCAGTTCGCCTACGCCATCGGTCATCCTGACCCCGTGAGCGTTCACGTGGATACCTTCGGCACGCACCACAAGTCCGAAGACTCCA
>CAINXC010000151.1 GCA_903854655.1 uncultured Verrucomicrobiota bacterium
GCTTCACGTAGCCCAGGGTGCTGCTCTGGCTGTGCACGAGGCGGAACTCCAGCTTGGCCACCTGCTCGATCTTTTCGCGGACGCCAACAATGTCTTCGTCCTTCACACCGGGCATCTGGATTTCGATGCGATCTGGGCCGGTCGGCTGCACCAGCATGTCCTTGGAGCCGTCCGGATTGAGGCGCTTTTCCAAGATCGAGATGGCCTGGTCAACCGAGTCCTTCGACACGGCCTTCGGGTTGCCATCTGCATTGGTGCCGGGCATCAACTGCACCACGAAGGTGCTGCCGCCCTGCAGGTCGATCCCTTCCTTGAGTCCCATCTTGGCATACGTCCACAGGAAGAAGACGCTCACCAGGGCGCTCAACGCCGTGCCGACGATGCGCTTGCGGGTTTGGGCGACCGTGCCGAGATAATAGATGAACAGGATCAGCAGGGCTGCGCCGGAGAGGAAGGTAACGATTGGATTCATGATTTGGCTCAGGGAAAGGCGCGAACTCTAGCGGGTGTTAATGACTTGCCAAGCACGAAGGGAGATCCTTTGGAAACAGAAATTTCACCGGCCGGACGGCCAAATCCCCTCTCCGACCCGCAAAAGGCCCCGTCAGCGCACCCGAGCCCCCCGTTTTTGGGCCCTGCCGACCCCCTCACCGGGCAGTCAGCCGCCCAACTCCCTGCGAAAGCCTTCAAGTCCCGCTTTGACAACCCGCCCCAGCCCGTCAAAGTAGGCCCACGCGTCTGTCGCGCCACGCGGGTGTAGTTCAATGGTAGAACACGAGCTTCCCAAGCTTGATACGTGAGTTCGATTCTCATCACCCGCTCCATCCCTTATAGAATAAGGGTTCCTGAATCGATAAAGAACCTGGAGGGAGCGCTTCCCGGCGGTGGCATTGCTGGGTTCGTGGTGCCGCATGTTGCAGGATGAAGCTCAGGCTGCGAGCTGTGCTGCGCCGGGCCAAAGCGCTGTCCGGTATTTTCCATTGACAAAAAGACGGCCGTTTGCGCATCATGTTGCGAACCTGTTTTAGACTGGGTGACATTGCCTCCTTAAGGGCAAGTCAGCTCTTGAGTTTTGCCCCTTGCGGCTGCCAACCCCATCCTCCTCGCACCCACCATGGACACCATTGGAAAAGTCGGCACGATCCTGCACCGCAAAGAGCCCCAACTGTGGAGCATCTCGCCTGAGGCGATGGTGTTCGACGCGATTCAGTTGATGGCGGACAAGAACATCGGCGCCCTGGTCGTCCTGGATGCCGCCGGCAAGCTGGTCGGCATCATCACGGAGCGAGACTATACGAGGAAGGTCATGCTGAAGGGGCGCTCCTCCAAGGACACCCCGGTGCACACCATTATGGACACCAGCCTGATTACCGTCAGCCCGCATGAAACGGTCACGGACTGCATGCACATCATCACGGAACGGCGCATCCGCCACCTGCCCGTGGTGGAGGAGGGCAGACTGATCGGAATCGTTTCCATCGGGGACTTGGTGAACTGGATCATCGCCGCCCAGGAAACGACGATCGAGCACCTGCAAAAGTACATCACCGGGGAGTATCCGGTCTAGAAATCCCCGCCGCCGCCGGAATCGCCGCCACCGCCACCGGAGTCGCCTCCGCCGCCAAAATCCCCACCGCCGCCAGAGTCACCTCCGCCGCCGCCACCGCC
>CAINXC010000152.1 GCA_903854655.1 uncultured Verrucomicrobiota bacterium
CAGTCCTCTGTGCGGTCAGGGTCAGGAGACGCTATTGCCGCACAGAGGACTGTGCGGACCACCCTGTTCACCATTCCCTGCCCGCCCAACAGCGGAAAAAGGGCAACGTTGACGATCCTGCGCTGGTAAGGCAACTTTCGCCATACCCACGACCTTCGATCAAGCCCAGTCCTTGGTGGCGGCAGACATCGCGGATCAACCGCCGGGAATCGAATTCGATCCCCGCGTGTGCGGCGGTTCGGCGCGCATCGCTGGCACCCGTATTCCCGTGTGGTCAGTGGAGTCCTGGCGCAGGCTCGGAACCAGCGATGACGAGATCCTGAAGACTACCCCCTCCCCGCCCGCCGATAGCTCTGCAACGGGCTGTTCGGCCTGTCAGGAAGCGTGCGCTCGATCAAGCCCGCATCCAGGGCGGGTTGCAGGTAGTTCTGGGGAAGGTGGGCCGGTGGGAGAGGCTCCAGTTTCTTCATGCATGCGATGGCGGAGAGCGGTTCCTTGGCCAGACATTTGAGGGGGCGGGGTCACATGACGCTGCGTCGTGATAACCTTTTCACCCTCACCGCACGATGTTCAGACCCTCGGCCAAGGCTACGGAGCGCTGGCGATGGTCGAAGCTAAGGAAGTCCACGCATCCAAGTTCCAGCGCGGCTGCGACGTGGAGGATGTCGAGGGTGCGGCAGCCGTGGGTGGCGGTTCTCCGGCTGGCGATGGCGATCACACGATTGCGAAGGCTGGTGGGGCCAATGGTAACCCGCTGCCAGAATCCCGCCGCAACATCCGCATGAAATGCGGCGAGGCATTGGTCTCGTTCGCTTTCGGTCATCTCATGGCGGAAGACTTTCCCGTGAAGGGCGTTTACGATCTCCATTTCCAGGATGTCCGTGAGACAGAGCGGAGGCGCGTAGCGGAGGCGCGTAGCGGAGGAGGGCTGCTCTGGCTGCGGAACTGTTGGGTTCCTGCACATAACGCTTTAATGCGAAGCCGGTGTCGAGATAAGGCGTGCTCATTCGCGGTCAGCGCGCATGTCGTCCAGCAGGGGGCTTGAGTCGGCGACGAGACGCTCACCGAAGGTGCTTTGCATCCGGCGGTCCTGGAGTTCCATCCATTCGGCCATGCTCCTGGAAAGGCGGGCGGAGGGACTCACCGCATCTGCTGGCGGCCCAAGCTGGGCAACGATCTGGCCCTGGTCCGTAATGACGACGGTTTCACCATGCCGGGCCATGCCAAGCCAAGTCGGAAGGTCCTGGCTGATCTGCTGAACAGTGGCCGTGCTCATGAGTTCACATTACCCAATGGAGCGATGACTGGCAAGGGCGAAGGGGGTGATGCCGTCCCCGCCCTCCTATACCTCTGCAACCGGCTGTTCGGCTTGTCCGGCAGTGTGCGCTCGATCAACGCCGCAGCCAGCGCCGGTTGCAGGTAGTTCCGGCGGAAAGTGGGCCGGTGGGAGAGGCCCAGCGTTTTCATGTAGGCGAGGGCGGAGGGCGGCTCCTTGGCCACGCACTTGAGCAGAGCCGTTGACTTGGTCGCTGACTTGGTCGCTGACTTGGTCGGTGGAGGGGGGCTCCAGGAGGGCTTGCGGCAGGGCTGAGAGCATGAATTCGACGGAGGCCGGGGATCGGCGGGGTTTGCGCAGGGAGCGTGGAGGAAGTAGTTTTCCCGCATGACCGCCATCCCGAAGAAACTTGTCGTCAACGAGCAGGGCGCTCCGCTGGAGGTGATGATTGCCTGGAGTGATTATCAGGATCTGGCAGAGCGTTTGGGCTGGGATCTTGATGAGAAAGATGTGGAGTACTTGCGCGAAGCCAGGAAAGACTGGCGGAGCGGCAACCATGAGGCTTTCACCGCGCTCTCGGAGCTGAAGTGATGGCGGGCTCGCCCTGGAAGAACCGCCGTCGAAGTTCCAGCCTTTGCCTTGCCACGAAGCCCAGGAGTCGCCAGACTGCCCGAATGCGCTTGTATGAACGTCGATGGTGGATCGGTGGCCTGCTTTGTCTGGCCGGAATGCTCGTGGGCTCAAACGCCCAGGCCGCGAAGCCACTGAAGGTCTTCATCCTTGCCGGGCAGTCGAACATGGAGGGCCACGCCAGGGTCGAGACCTTCGACTACATCGGCGATGATCCGGCGACCGTGCCGCTGTTGAAACAGATGCGTGATGCCGATGGCAAACCCCGCGTGTGCGATCACGTGTGGATCTCGTATTTCACCGGCAGCGACGACCACAACGGCGAGGGCTTCGGCAAACTCACCGCCGGCTACGGCTCGCGCCAAAAGCCCGATCAGGATGGCGGCCAGATCGGACCGGAGTTCACCTTTGGGCTGACCATGGACAAGGCGCTGGAGGAACCGGTGCTGATCATCAAGACCGCCTGGGGTGGCAAGTCGCTCTACTATGACTTCCGGTCCCCCAGCGCCGGTGTGTATCAGCGCACGCCGCAGGACATCGAAAAGGACCGGAACCCCGAGGCCGGAAGCGGCCACTATTACCAACTCATGATCGAGCATGTGCGGCACGTGCTGGGTGACATCAAACGCGTCTGCCCGGCGTATGACGAGAGAGCGGGTTTTCAACTCAGCGGCTTTGTGTGGCTGCAAGGCTGGAACGACATGGTGAGCCGCGATGTCTATCCCATCCCGAAGAAGGACGACAAGACCCCGCGCTACGCCAACTATAGCCTCTGGCTGGCCGATTTCATCCGCGACGCGCGCAAGGATTTGCAGGCGCCTCACATGCCCTTCGTCATTGGCGTGATGGGCGTGGATGGAGCCAAGCCCAACGAGAACATCGCCGCCTTCCGTGAGGCCATGGCCGCGCCCGCCGCACTGCCCGAGTTCCAGGGCAATGTTGTCGCCGTGCCGACCGCGCCGTTCTGGGATGAACCGCTCGCCGCCATCCAGGCCAAGTACGACCAGGTGCGACAGATGGGATTCCTGCTCAAAACCAAGGACAAGCACAGTCCCAACGCCGACGGCTCCATGAGCGAAGACCAGCAGCGCGAGTACCTGAAGCGGTTCGAAGCGCAGCTCATCTCCCCCGCCGAAGCCGCACTGCGCAAGCGCGGGGCCTCGAATCTTGGATTCCACTACCTCGGCTGTGCCAAGACGTTTGCGCTCATGGGGAAAGCCTTTGCCGAAGCGACGCTGCAATTCATGAACGACGAGAGCAAAAGGCCATGAACTGCAGTGACAGGATTTTGCTCAGCTATCCGCGCCCCGGCGCCAGCCCGAGACCGGATAGCACCTCCATTGTCGGCTCGGCGCGGTTCAGGGTGTAGAAATGAATGCCCGCGACGCCGTGATCGAGGAGATCGGCGCATTGGGTGGTGGCGTGATGGATTGCCACACGGCGAAAGGCTTCGGCGTCATCTCCCGCCCGCTGGAAAGCGCGGAGCAGGCGGGCGGGATAGCGCGAGCCGCCAAACAGTTCGGCCATGCGGCGCAGGCTGCCCGGGCGGGTGAGGGGAAGGATGCCGGCAAGGATGGGAACGCGGATGCCAGCGAGATCGCAACGGTCGCGAAAGTCATGGAAGTCGTGGTTGTCGAAGAAGGCCTGGGTGCAGATGTAGTCGGCTCCGGCGTCGATCTTGGCTTTCAGACGGTCCATCTCCAGCATGCGGTTGGGCGTGCCCGGATGGCCTTCGGGAAAGCCCGCCACGCCGAGGCCGAAGCCGCGCCGGCAGGGGTGGCTGCGGCGATCGTTGAAGCGGCGGATGAAACGCACCAAATCCGCCGCGTGCGGAAAATCACCTTCGGGCAGCGGGCCGGCTCCTGCTGGCAGATCGCCGCGCAGGGCCAGCACATTGCTGACCCCGGCGGCAGCATAGCCTTCCAACAGAAGCACGATTTCGGTCTCGGTGTGCCCCACGCAGGTGAGATGCGGAATGGGGTTGAAGGCGGGATGCTCCTGAAGCCTCGCAACCAGCGCCTGGGTACGGTCCCTGGTCGTGCCGCCTGCGCCGTATGTGACGCAGGTGAAAGCAGGATGCCAGGGGGCGAGCTTTTCGATGGAGCATTCCAGCTCGCGCCCCGCTTCCGGCGAGCGCGGCGGCAAAAACTCAAATGACAGCGTGGGCGAGGCCGCCGGGAGAATGTCCGTGATATGCATGAAACAAGTTAGGCGACGGTTTCGGGTTTGGCAGCGCGCAGACGACGCGCCGTTTCCACCATGTGCTGAAGCGCTTCCTTGACCTCCGGCCAGCCGCGGGTCTTGAGACCGCAGTCAGGATTGACCCAGAGCTGCGCACGCGGAATCACGGCCTCCGCTTTGCGCATGAGGCTCTCCATCTCCTCGACTGTGGGCACGCGCGGGGAATGAATGTCATACACGCCCGGACCGATCTCGTTGGGGTATTTGAAGTCCACAAAGGCCTCCAGCAGTTCCATGTTCGAACGCGAGGTCTCGATGGTGATCACGTCGGCATCCATGTCGGCGATGGACTGGATGATGTCGTTGAATTCGGCATAGCACATGTGGGTGTGGATTTGGGTGTCGTCGCGCACCCCGCTGGCGCAGAGGCGGAAGGCGTTCACTGCCCAGCGCAGGTACTGCGGCCAGTCGCTGCGGCGCAAAGGCAGGCCCTCGCGGATGGCGGGCTCGTCGATCTGAATGGCGGCGATGCCTGCCTGCTCCAGGTCCAGAACCTCATCGCGAATGGCCAGGGCGATCTGGCGGGTGGTGACTTCGCGCGGCTGGTCATCGCGGACAAAGCTCCATTGCAGGATGGTGACCGGGCCGGTGAGCATGCCCTTCATCGGCAACGCCGTGAGCGACTGCGCGAACTGGCTCCAACGCACGGTCATGGGCTCCGGGCGGCTGACATCGCCGAAGATCACCGGCGGCTTCACGTAGCGCGAGCCGTAGCTTTGCACCCAGCCATTCTGGGTGAAAGCAAAGCCCGCGAGCTGCTCGCCGAAGTACTCCACCATGTCATTGCGCTCGAACTCGCCATGCACAGGCATGTCGATGCCGATTTCCTCCTGGAAGGCGACGCAATGACGGATCTCATTTTGCAGGAAGACCTCATAGGCCTCGGTCGAGAGTTCGCCCTTGCGCCACAGAGCGCGCATGGAACGCACCTCCTTGGTCTGCGGGAAGGAGCCGATGGTGGTCGTGGGCAGTTCCGGCAGCTTCAGTTTGGCTCGCTGCACGATCTGGCGTTGAGCAAAAGCGGAGGCGCGGTTGTGGTCCCCCGGCCGAATGCCGGCAAGGCGGGCCTGCACCTCATCACGATGGATGCGCTTGCTGGCCTTCCGGGATGCGATGGCGGTCTGGTTCAGGGGCAGCACCTCAGGAGAGGCGGCGCCGCGCAGCAGTTGATTGAGTGTGGCAACCTCCTGCACCTTCTCATCGGCAAAGGCCAGCCAGGTCTTCAATTCGGCGTCCAGTTCGGGCTCGTTCTTCAGCGTGATCGGTGAGTGCAGCAGGGAGCAGGAGGGCGCGATCCAAAGGCGGTCGAGCCCCACGACGGCGCGCGCTTTTTCCAGGACTTCAAGAGAGGTGCCGAAGTCGTTCTTCCAGATGTTCCGCCCGTCCACCACGCCCATGGAAAGGATTTTATCAGCGGGAAAGGCTGCGAGCAGGGCATCGATCTCGGCGGCACCACGCACGGCGTCGAAATGAAGCGCTTGAGCAGGCAGGGACAGGAAGAGCGGCAGGTTCTCGCGCAGCTCGCTGAAATAACTGGTTGCCAGCAGTTTGCAGGAGCCGGCGGCCTTCCCGAGACGTTGCCAGGCGGAGAGGACGGCGTCGCGTTGTTGTGCGCTGAGGTCGAGGCCCAGGATCGGTTCGTCGATCTGCACCCATTCGGCCCCCAGGGCGCTGAGCTTTTGCAGCACCTGCTCGTAAACGGTGACGAGGTCATCCAGCAGAGTGAAGGGGTCGAAGCCGGGGTTCGCGGGGTCCTGCACCTTGCCGAGCGAGAGATAAGTCACGGGTCCCGGCAGCACCGGCTTCGCTCGGAACCCCAGGGCCTGCGCCTCCTGGAATTCACGGAACACCTTGTCATCGGCCAGCCGGAAGCGCGTGTCGGCGCGGAACTCCGGCACGATGTAGTGGTAGTTGGTGTCGAACCACTTGGTCATCTCGCTGGCAAAGGTGGCGCTGCCATGGGCATGGCAGTCATGCTCCTCCTGGCCATGATCACGGGAACCTCGGGCGATCAGGAACAGGGTCTCCAGGGAGATTTTGTCGCCTGACCAATGGAAGCGTGGCGGCACGTTGCCCACCAGGCAGGAGAAGTCGAGCATCTGGTCATAGAACGAGAAGTCATTGCAGGGAATCAGATCAATTCCCGCCTCCCGCTGTTTCTCCCAGTTTTGCCGGCGAATCTCGCGGCCTGCGGCCTCCAGTCCGGCGAGGGAAAGGCGCCCCTGCCAGTGGGCTTCGGTGGCCTTCTTGAGTTCGCGGCGCTCGCCGATGCGTGGGTATCCCAGGGTGTGTGTTTGGATGTCGTTCATTGCGAGGCAAGAACTATCTCATGCAGCGACATCCACCAAACTCATCATTTGGTGGATGATCATTCAAATAGTTGATGATAAGATCACCGTCATCATGATCGAGATCCGCCACCTCAACGCCCTGATTGCCTTGTCCGAAACGGGCAACCTTTCCAAGGCCGGCCGCCGTTTGCATTTGTCGCAGCCCGCGCTGTCCCACCAGGTCAAGGCCATGGAGGAGCATCTGGGAGTGCCCTTGTTTGAGCGCAAGAGCAGCCCGCTGCGCCTGAGCCCCGCCGGTGAGCGCCTGCTGGGCGCCGCCCACGAAGTGGTGAAGGCGATGGCCCTGTGCGAGCGCGACGTGGCGCGCATTGCCGAAGGCAGGGCCGGGCAGCTTCGCATAGCCGTGGAATGCCATTCATGCTTCGACTGGCTGATGCCGGCGATGGATGCCTTCAGGGAAGCCTGGCCGGAGGTGGAGATGGACCTTGTCTCCGGTTTCCAGCCCGATCCCACCGGGCTGCTGCTGGAGGACCGGGCCGAACTGGTGATCGTCTCCAAGGCCACGCCCCGCAAGGAGGTGGTGTATCATCCGCTGTTTCGCTACGAGGTGCTGGCGCTGATGGCCCGGCAGCATCCGCTGGCGCGCAAGCCCTTTCTCACCGCCCATGATTTTGCCGACCAAACGCTCATCACCTACCCCATCCCGGATGATCGCATCGACATCATCCGCGAGGTCCTCAGCCCGGCGCGCATCAACCCGGTGCGCCGCACCACTGAGCTGACGGCGGCCATCCTGCAGCTCGTTGCCAGCCGCCGCGGCATCGCGGCCATGCCCGGCTGGGCCGTGCAGCCCTACCTTGAGAGCGGCTATGTGGAGAGCCGGCCGGTGCGCCGGCAGGGGCTGCTGGCCAATCTGCACGCAGCCTCCACCCGCACCTTGTCGCAGACCGCCTACATGAAGGAATTCATCGCCATCATGAAGAAGGTCAGCTTCGCCAGCCTGAAGCGGATTACGCCTGCTGATCAGGCGGGCTAACGGTCGGCGCTGGCGGTGGTTGCTTTGCCGCCTGCGGCAGTCTGCTCAATCAGGTGGAGGCGAGCATCGATCTCGGCTCCGGTGAGCCCCTTGGCTTGCAGGATGGAGCGGTGCACGGTGGTCGCAGTGTCATAGTGAAAGAAGCGTGAGCGATTGATGTCGGGGCGCCTGACAAGGCGCACGAGAGCGCGGTGGCTGAGTTCTTCCGCGCGATCAAGCTGGTGCCGGTCCCGATAGTACTCCGCCTGCTCGCGCAGCACGTGGCCGGCGGAGGTGAGTTCCGCGTCCGGGGTGTTTTGCACCAGGGCAAAGGCTTTTTCCATGAGCTGGGCGGCCTCCTCGGTTTTCCGCGCGGCCTGCAGGCACGAAGCCAGGTTGGTGAGGAAGAAGCAATTGTCGGGGCTGTCCTCGTGCCCGGATTTTTGCGCGATGGCGAAGGCCCTGCGCTGCAGCGATTCGGCCTCATTGAGCTTGCCCAGGCTCTGGAGCAGGGCGGCGTGTTTGCTGACGGCCCTCGCGACCAGGTAGTGCTCCTCACCGTACTTTGCTTCCAGCACCTGCACGTTGCGGCGATAGACGGGCTCGGCATCCGCGAGATGGCCATGCTGCCGCAGGACATAGGCGAGGTAGGTGAATGCCTCGCTGGTGAGGGGATCTTCGGTTCCCAACGTGGATTCGCAGCGCACGACGATCTGCTTCGCCAGGGTGTCGGCCTCAGTTTTTCGACCTTGGAGACAGAGGGCATGGCAGGCATTGAATTCCGCCGCCAGCCAGCTCATGGGGTGCGCTTTGGGGTCGGCGGCGGCTGCGGAGTCTTCAAACAATAACCGCGCCTCCTCCCATTGCTTCGCTTTGAGCGCGGCAAGGGCCTTGGCAAACGTGGCGTCGAAGCCTGCTAGATCCGATCCCGGTGTCTGTGCGGCCACTGTGGCATCCGGAATTCCCGGGCGCTCATCGCAGGCTGCTTGTGCGCCTGATTCAGCCAGCCCCCCTGCCATGCAGAGCCAGACAGCGCATGACCAAGAATAAAACAGTCTCATGGGGACAGTCTAGGCACCAGGCTTAGCTGTCGGCAAGAAAAAAGCTCCTGGCCGGTCGCGGCGGGGAGTTTTCTTGGATGTGGGAGAGGCCAACGGCGGGGCCTGCCGTTCTCGGCTTACTGCACTTTGATCTTCTGGCCGGGCGAGATGACGTTGCTTTTCATGTGGTTCAAGGCCCTGAGCTTCGCCACGGTCGTATGGTTGTGAACCGCGATCGCATACAGGGTGTCCCCGGCAATCACCGTGTGAACGGTGCCGCCGCTGGCGACATAGCCGCCAGTGCCGCTCTTCTTTTTCCCACTGCTGGCGGTGCTGGTGGATTTGGTCTTCGACTTCTTTTTGCTGGTGTCGGTGGAGCTGTGATGGGGTGCAGGCTCGGGCTCGAACTTCTCCGAAGGCCGGTCGAAGCCGGGGGGCGGCGGCGGGGCCTCCGCATACCTGGGCTGCGTGTTGGCTGGCGTCAGGGAGTTCGAATTTGTGACGGCTCCTCCGCCGCCGTTGGGATAGGGGTTGTAGCCGCCGCCATCCGATGAGGCATAAGCACCGCCCCCATTTGGGCTTTTGCATGACGACATCCCGATGGCGGTCAGAGCGACGCAGGCAAGACGCAGGACATGGGAGGAAAGTGAACCGGGAAGCATAGTCATGATGAGATCCTTATTATTTGGAGAGACAAGAGCGCTTGCAATGCGTTTTTCCGCCCCATTTTGAAAGCATCTCCCTCGAAAGCGCCCTCGATGGTGAGATTGTGAACGAGCGTTGCCATGGATTCGCAGCTCACTTGGGAGGCAAAGGCGGTGGAGGCGCGTCTCCAAAGTGGCGTGGGGGAAGATTCGGAATGAGTGGTGGTGGGGTGCTTGCTGAAGCCTTGCGCCGCAGCATGAAGAAGCCCAGTGCCAGGCCGCCGGCCGACATGGCCAGCCCTCGGAGCAAGCTGGGTGATTCGCCATCGGCGATGATCACGAAACTCGGCATGAGATTCATGTGCAGACCCGCCAGCTTGTTCCGGGTCTTGTCGTCGGAGTCCAGGCCGATCTGCACGAGGCCGGTGACTTCACGGGGACCGGCAAGCAGCGCCGTGTGACCCGCCACGATCTTGGCCAGCCTCGCTGGGTCATGGCCTGCGCTTTTCAGTTCCGTTATTAGTGAAATGAGCTGAGCATCTTTGGTTCTCAGCAGGATGCCCACCTTTTTACCGCGATCTTCCCCTGGCGTGCGGACAGGAATGTAAAGCTCAGTGATCACCCCGGCAAAACCACTGGTCGCACATTCGGCGAGATCCACGTGCGTGTCCGTCAGGCGCACCCACTCGGCATCCGGGCGATGAGCGAGATACTCCTTCACAGTCAGGGTGACCGGCTGGCGGTTTCTCAGAACGGTGTAGAGCGCCTGGCCGCCGCCCAACAGAAGTCCGAGAGCGATGAGCAGGCCGAAGCACCCGAGGCGCATCATGATGAAACCGCCGTGGCGTCGAGAACGGGAAGGGGTACGCATGGATGCCCGTCATTTACCAAGCTCTTTTTTCAAAGCAATCATTTTTCTGCTGGCCAACGAAGGGCGAACCCTGATAGCTTTCGACCTTTTTTTCCTACGATGAGCGCTGCACCACCTCTCTTGCCTCAGCAGTCTGTCGAAGACTATTTGAACCGGCCCGTGCTCAGTGGCGGAAAAGTCGTCAACGGCACCCAGGGGATGACCATAGGGCAGCTTGAGGACGATATCTTGCAAGGCGGGAAGTTCATCCTCTTCGCCTGGAATTTCTCGATGGTCATCGTGAGCTTCCGCCGCAGTTCACCGTTGACCTACGTGCGATCAGGCGATTGGTCGGGACCGAAGGCGCTGCTGTGGTCGGCGCCCTCTTTTGTCCTCGGGTGGTGGGGCTTTCCCTGGGGGGTGATTTTCACCATCTCCAGCCTTTGGCAAAACTCGATGGGCGGGAAAGACGTGACCGCAGTGGTGCTTCGGGCGCTCGTGGGTCCGCAGCGTGCCGAGGGCATCCTGGCACGCGCACCCAAAAGGAGCGCCGACCCGGTGCTCTGGCTTCTGCGCCTCGCCTGCCTGGCGATCCCGACGGCCATCGTTTGGCTCCTCGTGTCCGCTGCCGAGAGCCATCGACAGTGAGGGTGTTCCGCTCCCCTCGCTGCCTCTTTGGGGATCCTCCCCTATCTGACGTGCGGCGTGCAAAGGTGGCGTGGTTCCTTGCGTTTGCCTCTCCATCAATTCCTCCGCAGCCCGCACAACGCTATTGCCACGGCAGGAGCGCTTCTCTACGTTGTTCATCTCTTCTCATGAAAATCGGTTTTAACCTCCTCCTTTGGACGGGTCATGTCACTGACGCGGACTTCCACCTGTTCGGCAAACTCAAGGCTGCCGGTTATGACGGCGTTGAGTTTCCTATTTTTGACGTCAGCAACCCGGCGCATTTCAAGGCCATTGGGCAGGTCGCCAAGGACAACGGCCTGGAAGCCACGGCGGTGACCGTGCTTCCGGACGAAGCGCACAACGCCATCAGCCCGGATGCCGCCAACCGTCAGGGCGCCATCGACCACCTCAAGAAGGTGATCGAGTGCGGTCACAACGCCGGCGTGCAGACCCTTTGCGGCCCCTACTACCAGGTGCTGGGCCAGTTCACCGGCAAGTACCCCACCGAAACCGAGCTTGACCATGCCGCTGAAGTGCATCGCGCCATCGCGGGCGTGGGCCAGGATGCGGGCATCAAGTTCGCCATCGAGGCGCTGAACCGCTTCGAGGCCCATCTGCTCAACACCATGGAGCAGGCCGCCAGCTACGTGAAGCGGGTGAATCATCCGAACTTCGGCACCATGTACGACACCTTCCATGCGAACATCGAGGAGAAGGACGCCGTGGGCTGCATCGACACGGTGTTTGCCACCGGCAAACTCAACCACGTGCACATCTCCGAAAACGACCGCGGCACCCCCGGTACCGGCCATGCTCCTTGCCGCGAGGCGATCAAGAAGCTCGTGGGCATCGGCTACGACGGCTGGCTGACCATTGAAGCCTTCGGCGGCGCGCTGCCTGATCTCGCCGCCGCCACCCGCGTCTGGCGCGACTTCTTCAAGAGCCCGGAAGACGTCTATACGGACGGCATCAAGTTCATCCGGGGCGTGCTCGCCGAAGCCTGAGAAACACCTCCACCCCTGTCCCCCATCCTCATCATGAGCACTGAAACCACACCCACCATCGCCCCGCAGCCTGTGAGCCGCCGGGACTTCATCCGCACCGGCACGGCAGTCGCCGCCGCCAGCGCGCTTACCATCGAACAGTCCGCCTGGGCCGCCGGCTCGGACGAAATCAAGATCGGCATGATCGGCTGCGGCGGTCGCGGTTCGGGTGCCGGCGGCCAGGCGCTCAGCTCCCCCCACGCAGGCATTCGCCTGGTGGCCATGGCGGACCTGAACAAAGAGAATCTCGACAAGTCCCTGTCCAACCTGCGCAACGCTCATGCCGACAAGGTGGACGTGCCGGAAAAGAACCAGTACTCCGGCCTGAGCGCTTACAAGGAAATCCTCGCCAACAGCGATGTGAACCTGGTGATCCTCGCCACGCCTCCCGGTTTCCGCCCTTATCATTTCGAGGCCGCCGTCAACGCCGGCAAGAACATCTTCATGGAGAAGCCTGTGGCCGTGGACGCCCCCGGCGTGCGCAAGGTGCATGAGATGGCGAAGATCGCCGACGAAAAGGGCCTCAAGGTTGCCTGCGGCCTTCAGCGCCGTTACCAGAACAGCTACCGCGAAGCGTTCAAGATGGTCAAGGAAGGCGTGATTGGCGAGATCACCAGCGGCCAGACCTACTGGAACGGCAACGGCATCTGGTTCCGTGACCGC
This sequence comes from uncultured Verrucomicrobiota bacterium, assembly GCA_903854655.1. Lineage (GTDB taxonomy): Bacteria > Verrucomicrobiota > Verrucomicrobiia > Verrucomicrobiales > Verrucomicrobiaceae > CAINXC01. The sequence continues at coordinate 12,363 of CAINXC010000152.1, forward strand.
AAGCCCGGTCAGGACGAGCTGCACTATCAGATGCAGAACTGGTACTTCTTCACCTGGCTTTGCGGCGACCACATCAATGAGCAGCACATCCACAATCTGGACGTGGCCAACTGGTTCATGGGCGCCATGCTGCCTCCGCGTGCAGACGCTCCGGGTCCGCTCGACAAGTTCGACGGCATCCACACCATTCATGACGCCACCCCGGTGAGCGCCCAGGGCATGGGCGGCCGCCAGCAGCGCGTGGACAAGAAGTTTGGCCAGATCTATGACCACCACTACGTGGAGTACACCTACGCGAACGGCGTGCGTGTCAACAGCCAGTGCCGCCACCAGGCCAACACCAGCGCCGAAGTGCGTGAAGAGTTCGCCGGCAGCAAGGGCATCCTGAAGCTCTCTCCCGGCAGCGCCGTGGCCACGGACTACAAGGGCAAGGAAATCTGGCGCTATCAGCCGGCAGCGGCTCCAGCGGCGGCCGCCGAGCCCACCGGCCCGGGCAAGAAGCGCGCCCGCGGCGGCAGCACCGGCGACCTTGACCCCTATCAGGTCGAGCACAACGAGCTGCAGCTCGCCGTGCGCGAATGCAAGTACCGCAACAACGCCTGGTACACCGCCGACAGCACCATGACCGCCCTGCTGGGCCGCATGTGCACCTACTCGGGCAAGCGCATCTCCTGGGATGAAGCCTACCACTCGAAGGTGCAGCACATGCCTGCCATCGTGACCGATGAAACCGAGGCCCCCGTGAAGCCCGATGCGGACGGCTGGTATCCCATCGCCATCCCCGGCGTGACCAAGGAAGGCATCGTCTAAGTCCTCCTGTCAGCGCCCAACGCTGATTCTTGCAGGCCCCGGTTTCGCCCAGTGCGGAGCCGGGGCTTGTCATTGTTCCGAACGTTGATCCTGCCGTTGACCCGCGCTCGTATGATCCCTAAACTGCATTCAGCATGAACACGAGCAATCCGACCCTCAATTCTTCGGTCTTCGACAACGCCGGCCGGGCGGTGGCGGGCGACCGCATGACCATCAACGGCACCATCTCCAAGACCGGTTTTCTCACCGCCCTGCTGCTGCTCTCGGCAGCCTGGGTCTGGAACTCAATTGCCTCCGGAACCCAGCCGGACTGGCTTGGCGGAGCGGCCATGGGCGCAGGGATCGGTGCTTTTGTCGTCGCCATGGTGATCTCCTTCTCGCCGCGCATGGCGCCGCTGCTCGCCCCCGTGTACGCCCTTGGTGAAGGTGTGATCCTGGGCCTGATCTCGGCCATGTTTGAAAAGCAGTTCCACGGCATTGTGCTCACCAGCGTGCTGCTCACTTCCGGCGTTCTGGTGGCCCTGCTTGCGGCCTACATGAGCGGCGTGGTGCGTGCCACGGAAAAGTTCAAGGCGGGTGTGTTTGCCGCCACCGGGGGCATCTGCCTGTTCTTTTTCATCTCCATGATCCTGGGCTTCTTCGGCATCCACGTTCCAGGTCTGTTCGGCAATGGTTTGGTCGGCATCGGCTTCTCGGTCTTTGTGGTCATCATCGCCGCCCTGAATCTGGTGATCGACTTTGACTTCATCGAGCGCGGCGCCGTCAGCGGCGCGCCGAAGTACATGGAGTGGTACGGTGCCTTCGCCCTGATGGTGACCCTGGTGTGGCTCTACCTCGAAATTCTCCGCCTGCTCTCCAAGCTGCGCAGCAGGGACAATTGAGGCTGATGAGCGCCCTTCTGCCACGCCACCGCGCCCACGATTACGCCGCGCTCATGGCGGGCTGGCAGAGCGTTGCGGACAAAGCCGGGCTGCATGCGGTCACACTGGGAATGGCGGACCATCTGCCGATTCTGGTCTTTGAATCGACCGCCAGCGCCCAGGGCCAGCCGGCGGTTTATCTTTCCGCCGGGGTCCATGGCGACGAGGCGGCCCCTCCCTGGGCGCTGCTCGAATGGGCGCAGGCAAATACGAGTCTGCTGCGCCGGGAGGCCTTCATCCTCTCGCCCTGCCTGAATCCGATCGGCCTCATTTGCAACACTCGTGTGAATCACCGGGGCGAGGACATCAACCGCCGCTTCCATATCACGCGCGATCCCTTGATCAAAGCCTGGCAGCGCTTCCTGAAGGGCCGCCAGCTCTCCCTCGGCCTCTGCCTGCACGAGGATTATGATGCCCAGGGCTGCTACGTGTACGAGCTCGGCCCGGAGCGCGGCAACCTGTGCGAACCGGCCATGACGGCGGTGGAAGCCCACCTGCCGCGCGATTTGCGCCGCAAGATCGAGGGCAGGACCGCCACCCGAGGCATCATCCGCCGCCGGGCGATTCCTGCCGATATCCACGGTCCGGAGGCCATCGTCCTCCATCAGTTCGGCTGTCCGGTCACCCTGACTTTCGAAACGCCTTCCGAATTCGCTCTCGACACACGTGTGCAGGCTCAGCGACGATTCATTGACGCCTCGCTTGAACACATCGCCGGCATCCGCGCCTGATTGCGGAAACACATCGCTTCGTCTCGCCCTCGCCGTTTTGGTGATGGTCCTGGCCTCCTGCGCGGGTGTGCATCACTCCGCCCGGCCCGTGCCTGCCTTGGGCGCGACCACCTGGACCAGCTACGACGGCAAGGTCATGCCGTGGCGTGAGTGGAGGGTGCCCGCAGGCACACCGGAGAAGGCGGTGATGATCACTGTGCACGGCCTCAGCGGCGCCGCCTCGGATTTCTGGCTGCTGGGCGAACGCCTGCCACCCCAGGGGTGCAGCGTTTACGGTTACGAACTGCGCGGCCAGGGCAACGATCCGGACCTTGCCCGTCGTGGCGACATCGACAGCGCGGACCAATGGCTGGAGGACTTGCGGGCCTTCGACGGGCTGGTGCGGGCACGGCACCCCGGTGTACCGGTCATCTGGTATGGCGAGAGCCTGGGCACGCTGATCGCGTTGCACACAGCGGCAAGCTACCACGCCCGGCCGGATGCCATCGTGCTGGCGACGCCGGTGGCGGGGCTGCGCATGGATGTCAGCCTCCTGCAGCGCCTGGCACTGCGCGGGACCTCTTACCTTGCTCCCAGCTATCGTTTCACCCTGGGCGAGCTTGCTGGGGTCGATGAGAAGAAGATCCGGGTCACCAGCACGTCCATGCATGGCATCCAAATGGCCCGCACGCCCCACCACGTGGGCGAGTTCTCGCTGCGCCTGCTGCGTGAAATCGGCAGCCTCATAGACGGCAACGAAGCCGCCGCCAAACGCACCTCCATTCCCGTCCTAATGCTCGGCTCGCCCCACGATGTTGTGTCCTCTCCTGATCAAGTGCAGGCGCTGTTCGCCCAGATAAGCAGCCCCGACAAGGTGCTGCACTGGTACTCGCGCAGCTACCACCTGCTGCTGCACGACGTGCAGCACGACCAGGTGATCGCGGACCTGCTGCGGTGGCTGAACCGGATGGAAGGCCTGAAGCGCCCGCAGCCCCCGCTCAGGTGAACAGGCTCATCTGCGCGGGCAGGGTTTCTGCTGTGCTCTTGCGCTTCGATTTGGGCAGGATCTGCGGCAGTTCCTGCACCGCCGGGCCGCTGCCAGGCCCTTTGCCGCCTTCCAGCGTGGCCAGGACTTCGCGGGCACGCTGAATGACGCTGTCGGGCAGGCCGGCCAGCCTGGCCACCTGAATGCCGTAGCTCTTCTCCGCGCCGCCGGCGATGATCTTGCGCAGGAAGATGATCTGGTGGTTCCACTCCTTCACCGCCACGTTGTAGTTCTTCACCCCGGCGCGGGTCTGCGCCATGCTGGTGATCTCGTGGTAGTGCGTGGCGAAAAGAGTGCGGGCGACAATCTTGTCGTGCAGGTGCTCCGCCACGCTCCAGGCGATGCTCAGGCCGTC
>CAINXC010000153.1 GCA_903854655.1 uncultured Verrucomicrobiota bacterium
GGCCACGCCCGCGACTGGTCCGGCAAGGACCCTGTCCGCTATCCCGATGAGGACATCGGCGCTCTGGACGACAAGTTCAAAGCCGACAAGATCGGCAACACCAGCATCCAGCGCCTGCACACCGGCAGTCTCTGGGCCGAAGGCACCGCCTGGAATGCTGTGGGCCGCTACCTGCTTTGGAGCGACATCCCCAACAACATCCAGCGCCGCTGGATCGAGGAGGACAACCACACCAGCATCCTGCGCAACAACTCCGGCAACAGCAACGGCAACACCTTCGATTTCCAGGGCCGCCAGCTCTCCTGCGAGCATGGCAACCGCCGCGTCGTCCGCTATGAGCATGATGGCAGGCTCACCGTCATTGCCGACAAGTTTGAGGGCAAGCCCTTCAACGCCCCCAATGACATCGTCGTCCACCCCAACGGCAGCATCTGGTTCACCGATCCCGGCTACGGCAGCATGGGCAACTACGAGGGCCACAAAGGCGCGCTCGAAATGAAGGAGGCCGTCTATCGAGTCGATGCCGGCACCGGCAAGATCGAAAAGGTCGATGGCACCGCCGACAAGCCCAACGGCCTCTGCTTCTCGCCCGATTACAAGAAGCTCTACCTCGTGGACACCGGCACCCCCAAGAACATCCTGGTCTTCGATGTCGCCGATGAAAAGAAGCTGAAGAACGGCAAGCTCTACGTGGACATGAACAAGGGCTGGCAGTCCATCAACCACGGCAGGCAGTTCCTCGCCCCCGGCCTCCCCGTGCCCAAGGGCGCCACCCTTGACCCTGCGCCCACCACCGGCGGCTCCGATGGCATCCGCTGCGATGTCGATGGCAATGTCTGGTCCGCCGCCGGCTGGCTCGGCAACGGCTATGACGGCGTGCACACCTTCACCCCCGAAGGCCAGCTCATCGGCCAGATCAAGCTGCCCGAAATCTGCGCCAACCTCTGCTTCGGCGGCGAGAAGCGCAACCGCCTCCTCATCGCCGCCAGCACCTCCCTCTACTCCGTCTATGTGGAAACCCAGGGCGCTCACTTCTGCTGATCCGGAATCGTGAGCCTTCCCACGCCCCGCCAGCTCTTCCATCAGTTCGAAACCGGACAGATCAGCCGCGCCGATTTCCAAGCGGCCATGGCCGAGCATGCCAAAGAACTGATCGAGGAGATGGAGGAGGCGCACCGCAACCCCTTCGCCGCCTACCTCGACCAGATCTGCAACCGCTACGCCGCCTTCGCGCTCACCGTCAAGCACGGCGAGCCTCTGGTGCGCGAGGTCCTCAACGCCCTCGCCGACCTGCCCGATTTCCCGCCCGCCCGCTGGCTCTGGAACGCCACGCACATGCATGTGCCGCTGCACTGCTTCTTCCGCACCAAGACCGACCCCGTCTTCCGCATCCACAAGCTGGAGATCAACGGCCAGATGGCCACTCTCGCCGTCGAATACGGCACCAAGCCCAAAGGCAGCACTCAGTCCCAGGAGATCCGCCTGCGCCGCCTCCGCAACGGCCAGTGGATCGAAGAATGGCGGCGGTAGCTCGTGACCACAGCGCTGCTTTTGCCTTTTCGATGACCGGCAGGGCTGTCATACTGTCGAAATGTCGGTCCCGTCCATTGATCCGTCATTGCCACCGCCGCCGACCTTGGAAACCTGCGCCGAGGTGCCCAAGATCTTCGCCCCGCCAGTTGCACCGGATGCTCCGCCCCAGCCTGAAAGCATGGGTTCATTGCCCGAATCGCCTGTATCACTCGGTGATTGGAGGGCGGTCTTGTGGGACGCGCTGGCTTACCCGACTCGTGGCAAAGGCTGGCTCATTCTTCTTCCCGGCGCCGTTCTTGGCGTTGGGATGACCATGGGCTCAATTTTTGGGATGCAAGCCATGCTATTCCCACTGGAACTCGGGCGCGATCTCGGCCACATCGGTCGTTTCGGCTACTCCATGATCGGAACTCTGGCCCTGACGACGACCTTTTTCCTGGCCGTTTTGATGCCGGGCCTGGCCTATTTTGCGACCTATTACTTCAGGGTGATCCGTGGCACCATGTCCGGCAAACCCCTGCCACCGGACTGGCCCTCTTGGACGGAATTGCTCGAAGATCCGCAAACGCCGCTTGCGGTCATGGGGGCGTGGGTGTTTTCATTCCTGCCAGTGCTGGCGTATTACTGGTGTTCTTCAACAGAAGAAGCAACCCCTGTCGCATTGGTTTGCGACTGGCTGGGGGCCGCCCTTTTCACGGTGGCCATGCTCGGCTATGTGTCCCATGACAACCTATGGCGTGAGATACCGATCGGAATGATTCAGGTGTTCTTCCTCCCCGTGGTGGCGTGGGGAGTGCCGGCCACCTTGCTGTTTGGCATTCGCCTGCTGGCTTATGGTTTTTTCTCGGACTGCTTCTTGGCAAATATCTGGGCAGTGCCGCTTGGGTGCCTGCTCATCGCCTGGTTCGTTCCTGTTCACGGGAGACTGATGGGCCGTATTTATTTGAAGCACCAGGGGCGTCTTGAATGGTGATCCGCCGAGTTTCATTCTTGTAAAATTGACCCGCAACCTGGTTTTCATCACGATCAAATACACCCATGAAAATGCTCATCTCACTTGCCTTGTTGATGCCTTGGACAGTGTTTGCCTGTCTGGAGCTTGGTGACGAGACTCCCAGGGACCATGCAACCCGCACTGGCGGCGACAACAGGGCAGCGCAAGATTTGCGCAATTCGATGGCCGTGAGTCCCCGAGAGCTTACGGCCCAAGCCAAGTTTGGCGAAGCCAGGACCGAGGCTCAGAAAAGGCAGGCGGAAGCCGTGAACAAGATCTATGCGGGCGACTTGGAGGGGGCGATAGCGCTGCTCAAAGGAATCGAAGACCGGTCACCTGGACAACACAGCACTGCGGTCAATCTCGGCACGGCCTATGAATTGAAGGGCGACAATGTCAACGCCTTGAAATGGATCACGGCGGGGATCGAGCGGAACTCAGGTTCCCATCACGGCACGGAGTGGCTGCACATCCTCATCCTGAAAGCCAAGATTGAGGCCGCGAAGCATCCAGATCGCCCGCTCGTCAGCCATATTGTATGGGTGCCGGAAGGGATGGCGTCGGGCTCCATGATTCTCGTGCACGGGGAGAACCATTCCGCCGAGTATATCCGCTCGGCGCTCGCCTATCAGCTTTCGGAACGGCTGGTCTTCATGAAGCCCAAGGACCCTTATGTGGCCGACCTGCTCTACAGTTATGCCCTGATCGAGGCGAACCTGAGCGCCGTTGAGAACGGTCTGGGCCTGCTGCAACTGGCGAGGGAGTATGGGTTTCCGGATGAGGACCTGCTAAAGCGACAGGAGCAACGTTTCCAGTCCGTCGTGCAACATCAACGAGTCAAATCGCTGGCATTAGTGTTGCTGGGCGTCGTCACCTTGATGCTGCTGACAGACTACTGTCGGCGTAGAAAAGAGTTTTTCATCCGCTGCCTTGTCCATTTCAAAGCCCGCAGAGCAGCGCTGACTGCAGCAGCGAGGACGGCAGACTAGCGCCGGGTGCGCTCAACAGCCCCGGCTTGCCACACTGGGCCCAGAGTCGCCAGCGCGTTACCCCGCGAACTCCCTCTCCAACCCGGCAATATCGAGCTTCTTCATCTGCATCAGCGCGGCCATGACACGAGCGGACTTGGCGGGGTCGGGATCGGTCATCAAGCTGGGCAGGATCTCCGGGACCACCTGCCAGGAGAGGCCGAACTTGTCCTTCACCCAGCCGCACTGCTGCGCATTGGGGTCGCCACCCTCGGACAGCTTCTCCCAAAAGTAGTCCACCTCGCTCTGGTCTGCGCATTCGATCTGGAGCGAGACAGCCTCATTGAACTTGAACAGGAGCCCGCCATTGAGGGCGGTGAAGGACTGGCCGTTCAGCTCAAACGCCACCACCATCACTGAGCCGGGCGGTTTGCCGTGGTGTTCCTGTCCTGCTTCCGGGTAGCGGGAGATGACGGTGATTTTCGAGTTCTTGAAGATACTGGTGTAGAAGAGCGCGGCGTCTTCGGCCTGGGTGTCGAACCAGAGGCAGGGGTTGATCTTGGTTTTCATGGTGCGGGAAGGGGCTGAATGCGAATGATCCCAACACGGAGGGCACAGGTCACACGGATGGATCGCCCATTGGTTCGACGAACGAGGGTTCTGCGACCCTCGATATCTCGTCTCTTTCGCCCGTCGGGCAGAGCAACGATGCCATCCCACATCTCGCCCAGCACCACGGCGTCTATCACGATGTCAGCATCGTGGGAATCCAGCCAAAGGCACGCTCGTTCAGAAGGCTGCGATTTGGTCGGTTCGCAGATCAGGTTGGCATCCACCAAATAAATCATGCCTCGAAAAGGCTGGGAGCATCCAGGGAGGTGCGCTCACTTCGATCAGTCTGCACCCACCAATCCTTCACCGGACAGCTCTTCAGGACGTCAATCAGGCGCTCCTTCGGCTTTCCGGGCGCTGTCTGCCCGCTAACCCGCACGCAATATTCTCCGTGGCCCACGCGCTCGATGTCGCAACGCTGGCCAGGTTCGAGGGCGTCAGCTTTGCGAAACACCTCAGGAATTTCGATCAAACCGTTGACAGAAAGGACCGTCGTCATGACACCACACTACGGCAAAGGCACCACACCGTCAATTCAGTCAAAAGCGATCTTCACCTGCGGCAGGACGCCCTGGACCTTGGCCCGCGTCTCCGGGGTGTAGGGGCTGCTGTAGCGCACGAGGCGCATGGTCTTGAGGAAGGCGAAACGCTGGAGCGTGGGCAGGCGCTCGTCCGTGAGATCCCAGGAGCCAAGTTCCAGGTGCTCCAACTGCGCCATGCCGGCGAGGACCCCGACCTCGGACTCAGTGAGATCTTTGGCGCTGGTGATCGTCAGCCGCCGCAGCGTCTTCATGTCCTTGACGATGGCGATGCCGACTGGGCCGCCCAGTTGCTCGCCCAGTTGCAGGTATTCGATGGGCAAAGCAACGATGTTCCGCAGGCACTCCGGCGTGGCTTTGTGGGTGCCGATCTCGAAGCTTTTCAGGTTCTTCAGGCTGGCCAGATGTATGGAGGCGGCATCAGTGAAATCGGCGTGGGCAAGCACAAGGCCTTCGAGCGCGGGGAAATGCTCGCAGAGCTGCTTCAGGCCTTCGTCATCAATCTTGCTGCCGCGGAAGCTGCAATTTTTGAGATGCGTCCAGCCCGCGAAATCCTTGAAGGGCTTGCCGGTCATGGAGGTGCCGACGAAGGAGAAGCGCTCCAGTTGCTTGAGCCCGGCGAGGTGGGCCAGCCCCTCGTCGTTGAGCTTGCTCTGGTTGGTGATGTTCAGGAGCCGCAGGTTCTTCAACTTCGCCACCTCAACGAGGTCATCGTTCTGGGCCGTGGTGTGAAGAATGACCAGCGATTCGATCTCCGGGATCTGCCCCAGATGCTCATAGAAGGCGTGGTCAAAAGGATCGACCTCGCGCTTGGCCTTGATCCCCAGCGCCGTGCTGCTGAGGTTAACTCCCTTCAAGGTGTTAAAAATGGGAAGGTCGATACCGAAGACCTGCTTCAGCGCCTCCGGGGTGGTGTTCACCTTTTCATACGAGCCCGACGCCTTGTCCAGGGTCGCGATCACGGCGTCCACATGCGGCTTCTTCGCCGCAGCCGCGAGGAGGGCGGCGCTGTGGGATTGCAGGGCGCTCCTGGCCCCTGGGTCGCTGGTGGCGGCTATCGCGGCATCCAGATCGGCCTGCGTGTGGATCCCGGCAAGCGCCGCAGGTGCGCCTTGTTGCGCCAGCACGCCGGGGGCGACAGGCAAAACAATAGCAATGAGAGAAACGAATCGAAACAGGGGATGGATCGGCATGACCTTTTGACAATGGATTGACACTGACGACCCACCCCCGTCATGGAGCAGGATTCCTGCGAAGGGTGTATTACTTTGCGGCCTCGGCGTTCCAGACCTTGATGTCTTCGAACCAGCCGCTCTTGCCGGCGACGCCCAGCTCGATCTTGGACTTGGTGACGTGGCCGATGCCGGGGGACTTCAGGAAGGCGACAGGCTTGCCGTCGAGGGTCACGCGCATTTCCTCGCCCACAGTTTCCACGACCAGGTCATAGGTCTTGCCGGCTTCAAGCTTGGTCTTGAGGGGGAAGCTGGCGGTGTGGGTGGACAGCAGCTTGTTGATCTCGTCCTTGTTCTTGGCGGCGTCCTTGCGCAGCTCGATCAGATTGTTGCTCTGGGTGCCGTCGCGCTCGTCGAGGATGTTGACCTTGTCGAGGTACACCTGGGCGCGGCAGAGGTGGCCGTAGTGGGAGCCTTCGAACTTCCGGTCGTCGAACTCCACATCCATCATCGTGTTGCCATCAAAGCGGATCTTCGTTTCCACCACGCTGTCCTTGGTGGGCAGTTCCAGGCCGTACACGGCGGCATGGGCCTTCACCTCGGGCTTGCCATCGGCCGCCGGGATGTTCTTGTCGCGGGTCTGGGTGCCCTTGAGAGCGCCGTTTTCGAAGACGAAGGTATCGACCACCCGGTGCCACTTCGCGTCATGCGTGGCGCCTTTGAAGTCATCGGAGAAAAGAAGCTCCTTTTTCTCCGCAATCGACTTGGCGGGGATCTTGGGCAGCTTCGGAGCGTCAGCCGCAAAAGCAGCCGAGGTGAGGAGGCAGGAGAGGGCGATGAAGGGGCGGATGTTGTTCATGGAGGAATAGAAGGGGTGAGTACGCGCAAAGGGTCGCGATCATTCAGCCATGGCGAGGCGGAAGAGGAAAGGCAAAAGATGGCGGACTGGGGAGCGATCGGGCTCCTGCCACCCGCCGCCTCCGCGCCAGATTCACCCAAAAGGGCGTACCTCCTCCGCATCACGCTCCCGGCAGCCATGGATATTAAGAACTTGTTAAGAGCCAAATACCTGCTTGTTAGGTCGTTGCGGCCATGAGCGAACGTCTCCCTCCACCCCCAACCGAATATTTTTTCGAGCGGTTTCCCTGGAACAACCAGTGGATCCTGTTTTGCGTTGCCCTGGTGGTTTCCGGCTTCGACTACCTGGCGGGACCCATTGTCTTCTTTCCCATCCTGTTCGTGGTTCCCGTCGCGCTGCTGGCGTGGAACCACGGCCTGCGCACCGCCTTGGGGCTGGGAGCCTTGCTGTGCATCATTCGCTTCTCCATCCAATACGCAGCATGGGGCATCCCCTACACGCTGCCCGTCGCCATCATCAACGCCGGCGTGCGCCTCGCCGTCCTGTTCATCATCACCTTCCTGTGCGCCAAGCTGTCCCAGCAGACCCAGGCCCTGCGCGCCCGGGTCCGCACCCTGGAGGGCTTCTTGCCCACCTGCGGCTTTTGCAAAGACATCCGCGACGAAGCCGGGAACTGGCACCAAATGGAAGAATACATCACCTCGCGCTCCGAGGCCACCTTCAGCCACGGCGTCTGCCCCAAGTGCGCCGCCAAGCACTACGGCGACGTTCTGAACAAGGACTCGAAGGACACCGCGCCCCCTGCGGCATAAAAAGGCAGGTCCATCCTGGAAGCTAGGATTGCCGGTGCTGCCAGCTCTTGTAAACCGCCTCGATACTGTAACCATCAGGATCGAAAACGTTCGCCGCGTAATAACGGGGATCGTAATACAGGCGCGCGCCGGGCTTGCCGTTGTCGGTCGCGCCCGCCGCCATTGCCGCCTCGTAGAACGCGTTCACCTCGGTCTCGCTCTTGGCGACAAAGCCGATGTGCGCAGCCCCGGCGTCCGCATCGCCCTGCCTGAGCCAGAAGAAGACGCGGTTGTCCCTTCCGAAGCCCTTGAGGTCGGGATGTCCTTCAGGGCCATCCTTGCCGTCGTAATCGATGGCATGTTCGATGCCGAGCGGCTTGAGGGCCATCTCGTAAAAGGCAATCGATAGATCGAGATCCCTGACGGTTATGAAGACGTGGTCGAGCATGAGTTGGGTTCTCAGGGTTGGTCCGGAATCTCAGGCTCCACGAGCTGGGCGAGGAGGGCGAGTGACTCCTGCCAGCCCATGTAGCAGGCTGGCGCAGGGATGACAGCGGGGACACCTTCCTGCGTGACGTGCAGCTCGGTGCCGCAGAAGACTTCCTTCAGCTCGACGGTGATGTGCATTTCGCCGGGCAGATTCGGGTCCTCAAACGTGTCGGTGTAGCGGATGCGCTCGTGCGGCGTGAGTTCGGTGTAGGTGCCGCCGAAGTTGTGGCTGGAGCCGGTGGTGAAATTGGTGAAGGACATTCGGTACGTGCCGCCGACACGGGCGTCGAGATGGTGCACCTTGCCGGTGAAGCCGTGGGGCGGCAGCCATTTCGCCTTGGCGTCGGCATCAAGGAAGGCGCGATAGACGCGCTCGGGTGTGGCGCGAAGGACGCGGTGGAGACGAATGGTGTGAGTGTCAGCGTTCATGAGGGGTGGAAGAAAGGGATCAATACAACGACGAACGGGGCGGTGGCTCCAGGACATTCGTCTGACAAATGCTTTCCGGTCGCACACGATCTTTGCGGGGTTGCCGCGTGGCAGTCAACAGGCCATGCGCTCGCAACGAATCTGGCTCGGACGCACGAGCATGATTAACCCTGGATAGAGCCTCTTGGAGGGTGCAGAGTGGGGAGCGTCGCCCGAAGACCCGGCCTCTCACCTTTGCTCTCACCCGGTATGAATTCCCAATCAATCCCGTCACAGTCCCAAATCAAACCGCTGCGGTGCTGGCCTGCCCTGCTCCTCACGGCAATCATTGTTCTCTGTCGCTACGTGCCCGGCTTCATCGAAGGCATGAGCAGCCAGTATTGGTTCATCCCCATTTTCTTCCCGATGCTGGCCAGCGCCCTGATGCTGATCTGGTGGCTGGCGGGAAGCCGCGCCACCGGGCGCGAGAAGCTCATCGGCTTCTTCGGATTCATCGTGGCTGCGGCGGCGATCTTCTGGCTGAGTCATCCCTCCATGCGCGGCCTGATCACCGCCTATCTGATGCTGCCACTCGGGATGGTCGGGTTCGGACTTGGCGCGGTGTTCAACAGCCGCAGGCAGCCAGGACGGCGCGTCTCCGGCATCCTGCTTTGCTCCCTGCTGGCGATGGGCATCACCCTGCTGCTGCGCAGCCAGGGCATCACCGGTGACTACGTGTTTGATCTGCAATCGCGCTGGTCTTCAGCCCCTGGAAGTGAGTCGTGGAGCGCAAACAAAGCCGCTCCTGCAAACGCAGCGGGCGCAGGCACCGCCATTGATGCCGCGCTCGCCACCGCCGAGTGGCCGGGCTTCCGTGGCGCTGACCGCATGGGTCATGCAAAGGCAGCCAAGCTGGCGACGGATTGGAAAGCCAATCCCCCCAAGCTGCTGTGGAAGAAACCCGTCGGCGCAGGTTGGTCCTCATTCGCCGTGGCAGGCCCTTTCGCTTTCACGCAGGAGCAACGCGGGGAGAACGAAACCGTGGCGTGCTACGACCTGGCCACGGGCAACGAAGTGTGGACCCAGCAACGCGCGGCGCGATTCGATGAACCCATGGGCGGCCCCGGCCCGCGCTCCACTCCCACGCTGGCCGATGGCGCGGTGTTCACCGCGAGTCCGTCGGGCGTGTTGCAACGCTTGAAGGCAAGCACGGGCGAGGTGGTCTGGCAGCAGGATTTCAAGACTCTCGCCGGACGTGAGCCGCCCATGTGGGGCTACGCTTCATCACCACTGGTGACACAATCCCTGGTCATCATCTATGCCGGCGGCGCAGGCGACAAGGGCCTCATGGCGTTCGACGCCGCCACCGGCAAAGCCCGCTGGTCCGTGGCCTGCGGTCCCGAGTCCTACAGCTCCCCCCAGCTCAGCAAGGTGCTGGGCGAGGAAACGCTGCTCATGCTAACCAACGACGGCCTGCTCCTGCTCGATCCCGCCACCGGCAAGGTGCGGCTGAACTACGCCTGGAAATTCCCAGGCTACCGTGCGCTGCAACCCACCGTCATCGGCGATGACGTCGTGCTGCTGCCCACCCCCATGTCCGAAGGCACCCGCGCCATTCGCATCAGCAAAAAGGACGGTCAACTCGCGGCGGAGGAACTATGGACCACCAAGCACATGAAGCCCGACTTTACCGAACTCATCGCCCACAAAGGCTACCTCTATGGCATCGATGGCTCCATGTTCAGTTGCGTGGATCTGAAGACCGGCGTGCGCACCTGGAAGGACGGGCGTTACGGCAAAGGCGAAGCCCTGCTGCTGGATGCCCAGGACCTGCTGCTGATTTCTGCGGAGGACGGCCGCGTGGTGCTGCTGCAAGCCGACCCTGCGGCCCACAACGAACTGACGTCCTTCCAGGCCCTCAAGGGCAAGACCTGGAATCATCCCGTGCTCGTCGGCGACAAGCTGCTGGTGCGCAACGGCAGCGAAGCCGCCTGCTACGCGCTGCCGGTGGCTCCTTGAGCCCGCGGCCCGTTATTGAAGTTTGCATTGAGTTTTGACCAGGAGGGACAATAGCCTCCTGCCCATGTCGGAAAGCGCTGTCGAACATGTCCGTGAAAGTCTGGATGTGCTTTATCGCACGGAATCCGGCCGCATTCGCGCCACGCTCATTCGATTGTTAGGTGACTTCGACCTGGCCGAGGACGCGGTGCATGATGCCTTCGCCGCCGCACTGGAGCGCTGGCCGCAGGACGGCGTGCCGGCCCAGCCCCGCGCCTGGCTGGTTTCCACGGGGCGGTTCAAGGCCATTGATGCGCTGCGGCGGCGCGCACGGTTTGATGCCTCACAGGAAAAGATCGCCGAACAACTCGAAACCGGTCCCGGCAACGCGGCGGTTGATGCGGACGAGAGCGTTGAAGACGACCGGTTGCGGCTGATCTTCACCTGCTGCCATCCTGCCCTGGCGCCGGAGGGCCGCGTGGCATTGACCTTGCGCGAGGTGTGCGGGCTGACGACGGAGGAAATCGCCCGAGCCTTCCTCACCACGGCACCCACGCTCGCCCAGCGAATCGTGCGGGCCAAGGCCAGGATTCGCGAGGCGCGCCTTCCCTACCAGGTGCCGCCTGCGGAGGAACTTCCCGACCGATTGGCCCCGGTGCTGCAAGTGGTTTATCTGGTGTTCAACGAGGGCTACTCCGCCTCCTCGGGCGCGTCGCTCACTCGCGCCGATCTTTCGGGGGAAGCCATCAGGCTCGGCCGGTTGCTGATGGAACTGTTGCCGGAACCGGAGGTGATGGGCCTGCTCGCGCTGATGCTCCTGCAGGAATCACGCCGCGCGGCCCGCACTTCGCCCTCGGGTGAACTGATCCTCCTGGAGAATCAAGACCGCTCGCTGTGGAATCGTGACCAAATCGCCGAAGGTGTGGCGCTGCTGGAGCGGGCGCTTTTATCGCAGCGGTTCGGTTCCTACACCCTTCAGGCAGCCATTGCGGCGGTGCATTCGGAAGCAGGCACCGCCGCCTCCACCGACTGGCCGCAAATCGTCGCGCTCTACAGCATCCTCGTGCGGGCGGCACCCTCGCCCGTCGTCGAGCTGAATCGCGCCGTCGCCGTGGCGATGCGCGACGGACCGGAGGCCGGACTGGCGCTGATCGACGCCCTGTTCGCGCACGGCGAGCTGACCGATTACCACCTCGCCCATTCGGCCCGGGCGGATTTGTGCCGCCGCCTGGGCAGGGCCACCGAGGCCCGTGTTTCCTATCAGCGCGCCCTGGCCCTCACCCAGCAGGAGCCAGAGCGACGGTTCCTCGAAAAACGGCTCCAAGAATTGAGCGAAAAAAAGTGAAGGTCGTTGTCGAAATCCGATTCCCTCACTCGACCACTCTTTGAAACGGACAAAACAAAAGCCGTCGCAACCACACACCAAGCAATCAAAAATGAAATTCCTGATGATGATGATCCCACGTGTTTACCAGCCCGCCACACCGGAGTCCGAAAGGGCTGGCGAAGGCTTTGCACCGCCGGCAGAGGCGGTGGAGAAGATGATGAAGTTCAACGAGGACCTTGTCAAAGCCGGGGCGCTCATCGGGCTCGACGGCTTGCAGCCGATGGCCAAGGGAGCGCGAGTCGCCTTTGCCAAGGGACAGGCCACCGTCACCGACGGGCCCTTCGTGGAATCCAAGGAAGTGATTGGCGGCTACTGGCTCATCCAGGTGAGCTCCAAACAGGAAGCCTTGGAATGGGCCCAACGCTGCCCGGCGGCGGACGGCGATGTGATCGAGATCCGCCAGGTGTTCGAGATGTCGGACTTTCCTCCCGATGTGCAACAGGCCGCAGACAATCCCATCGTGCGTGAACAGGTGGAGAAGCAAAAGGTCAATTGAGATCGAAGCACCCGAAAGGAGCCACAACTTATGAAATACATCTGCCTTGGATACATCGAGCCCAACAAGTTTGAGAGCCTTTCCGAAACCGAACGCAACGCGATGCTGGACGAGTGCTTCAGCTATGACGACGAGCTGCGCAGGAACGGCCACTTCGCCGGCGGCGACGCCCTGCAACCCCCGCAAACAGCCGCGACCTTGCGCTGGCAGGACGGCAAGGTTTCCATCACCGATGGTCCCTACGCTGAAACGAAAGAGCAAATCGGCGGCATCCTCATCCTTGAAGCCCGGGACCTCAATCACGCCATTCAGTTGATGTCGAAACACCCCGGTGTAAAAGCCGGGCCGTTCGAGATCCGCCCCGCTGCGGACCTCTCCGCGTTCATCGCCGAGAGTGAACAGCGGCGGGCCTGAGGCAAAGCAAAATCCAACAGACAGAAAGGGGCGGCCTCCACCTGGTGGCCACCCGACTGAAACACATCAATCCAACAGCTAAAAATCATTATGTCCAAGTTACGTGTTCATTGTTTTGGAGTATCACTCGATGGGTTTGGCGCCGGCCCAAACCAGGACCTTGAGAACCCGCTCGGCGTGGGCGGCATGAACCTGCACCAATGGTTCTTCCCCACGCGCGTTTTTCAAAAAATGCATGGCAGTGGCGAAGGCACCACGGGCATTGACAACGATTTCGCGGAACGCGGGTTCGACGGCATCGGCGCGTGGATTCTGGGGCGCAACATGTTCGGCCCGGTTCGCGGCGAATGGCCGGATGACCAATGGAAGGGCTGGTGGGGTGACAACCCGCCGTATCACTGCCAGGTGTTCGTGCTCACCCACCATCCGCGCGCCTCGATTCAAATGGAGGGCGGCACGACCTTCCATTTCGTCACCGATGGCATCCACGCCGCCCTGCAGCGCGCCCAGGAAGCGGCAGGCGGACTGGACGTGCGCATCGGTGGCGGTGCGGCCACGATCCGCCAGTATCTCCAGGCCGGTTTGATTGACGAACTGCATCTGGCAGTGTCGCCCGTCATCCTCGGCAGCGGCGAGAGCCTCCTGGCTGGCATTGACCTGTTGAAGCTCGGGTACAAAGTCACCCAGCAGGTGAACACTCCTGCCGCCATGCATGTGGTGCTTTCAAAGTGATTCCAGCGTTCGAACCACTTGCAAAACCTCTGCGTCCTTTGCCTCTCAGCCCCTCTGCGGCAAAGCAGAGTCACCCACAGGCTCATTTGGCCGCAAAGGGGCTGAGAGGCAGAGGGTGCAGAGATCATTCGGAGGAGGGTTTGCAAGTGCCTCATTCTGGAACAACGCATTCATCATGGCGCCAGCGCATGAGCCTGCGCTGCGCTGCCCGCTTGCTGTAGCCGGGGTCTGTGACCTCGGACCTGATGCGCCGTGTTGCCGTGACTGGCTGCGTTGGAGCCGAGTTGGAACGGCCCATGGTCGTGACGGTGCGCCACGCCTCCGGGGTCACAACCGGAGCGCAGCGGAGATAGCCAGCCGCAGGCTGCCCGAAGGGCGAGCAAAGCGAGGCAAACCCCAGCTACAGCCGATGCCCGGCCATTTCCTGCCAATGTCAATCTCGACAGCCTCTGAACTCCGCGATCACTCTGGCCGCAAAACCACCCCCCACCCGCCTTTCTTCCTCCTTTCTCCTTCCTTCTTCCTCCTTCCTCCTGTCCCCATCCCCCCAACGATTTCACTCTTCCCATTTCCCTTTTCACTCTTAAAATGCCCCCATGACAGTCGCCCTTCCACCCGCCCTTGCCCAGCTTGTTGAGCGGCTGGTTCACACCGGTCGCTATGCCGATGAAGGCGAAGTCGTGCGACAGGCACTGCGTGTGCTTGAGCACCTGGAATTCGATGAGTCCCCGGCGCTCGAGGTTGCGCTGCTGGAGGGCGTGCGTTCGCCGCACCAGCCCTACGATGCCACAGTGCTGGAACGCATTCGCCAGGGCGCAGCCATTCTGGAAGCCTGAAGGGCTTCGGGAATCCAGCCCAGGGATGAACCGGAGCGCAGCGGAGGTAGCCAGCCGCAAGCTGCCCAGAGGGCGAGCGAAGCGAGGCAACGAGGCACGAGCGATTCCTGGGTGCCCCGCGCCGGGTAGGGCGCGTTGTCCCTAACGCGCCGTCGTCGCAGGCCGCGAGACCTCGCCCATCCCCCGCGCGCCGCTCTTCTTCCTCCTGTCTCCTTCCTACTGCTCCCGCAATTCCCTTGCATTGCCTGCCGATTGCCCTCAGCATCTTCCTCATGAGCCGAGCCGAGGGACCCGAGGCAAGACAAACAACCACGAAGCGCGTCGCCCCCGGGGCGGCAGCGCCGGGTGGAGGCAATGCCGTCATCATCACAGAAGGGCGGCCTCAAGTATGTCGCACAGCGGACATCACGGGAAAGGGAGCCCTCAAGCGGGATTGGAAGACAAGAACAAAGAGTTAGTTGAGAACGCAGGCCCGCTCTAAATCGCGCCATCTTACTTAAGATACACCAACCATTATAACTACCGATGGCACGTAACTTAACCTCTTCCCGGCGGCCACCAAGCGCTGGTTTTTTGAAGCGCCTTGATAAAGAGCATTCTCAGAGAGCAAATGACATATGGGAAGCGCAAATGGATGACAAACTAGTTGATGAGGCTCAGATTATTTCCAGCGAGGCAATCCGAAGTGCTCTTCTTAAACCCAAGCTTGTTCTGCCCTCGTTTGACGTCGCTCAGATTTATTCGAACTACATTTTCTCGAGTCGCCTCTTTGTCTTGACATGCCCTCGATGCATCAAAACGTCCGAAGTCCCCACTGCACTTGATGTCCTGAGCCATGGAGATCTCATTCCGGTCCTGCTTGGAAATTACGTGGATTATCCACCGGAATTAATTGGGGCAATAAAACAAAGCAAGCGGTACTTAGCGTATCGTGCAGCTTTTGGGTTCTTGAGGACAAATCGGACCTTGATTGGCACCGCACTCGTTGCGGGCACTCTCGGGCTCGCAGGTAGCCTCATAGGTTGTAGTGCGACACTCGTAGCTGGGATTGCTGGAAAATTGTTGAGGAAAACAGGGCGGTTGCAGCCATCTCCTGAAACGGCAGCTTTCCTCGGTGGTGTAACTAAATCCATTCGACCCAAGGTCCACAAACTTTTAGCTAACTACACAGGCATCAGTCTGCCGGCAGTTCAGCTCCACGAAATCCGGCGGGAGATAGCTGCAAAAACGGATGCTGGAACTGTTGGTAAGCGGACTAAAGTCACAATAAATTGAGGTCAGCGCCATCCGGTTCAGATGACTTTTTGTTTTGATTCAGTAAATTGGTCGTTCTTTTCGGAAGCGAGGTACAAAGCCCAACGCCGAGCATCACCGTGCCACTCCCGCCGGTGGTGAGAGGAAGTCCGCCCGCCTACTCTTCCGCAGATGTATCATCTTTACGTAGCCATTCAGGCCTTAATTGAAGAATCAGCCGGACCGAGGCTTCACGGTTTTCGTTGCCCACGTGTACACACCCCAGCGGTACAGTGCTCGGACGGTATTCCGGCTGTGGGTTCTTCAAAGCCCCCTGGAGATGAGGTTCGGTCGGGAAGAAGGGCTAAGGCTGGTCGGGGGATCTCGGGCTCGACGAGCTGGGCGAGCAGGGTGAGCGATTTGGCGTCGGCATCGAGGGAGGCGCGATAGACGCGGTGGAGACGGATGGTGTGAGTGTCAGCGTTCATTGAGGGGGGAAGGGGGCAATACATCCACGAACAGGATGGCGGCTCCAGGACATTCTTCTAACACAGATTTTCCGGTCGCACGGGGCAGGGCGGAGAAAGGCGGGCACATGCGGAAGCATCGTTGACTGGATTTTCGACAAGCCCTGCTCGAATCCCTCCGCTGGGTGCGTTTCGTCAGGGTACCCTCCAGTCTCCACCCCTGTCGCCCATGCACCGCTTTTCCTTCGCCGCCCTCCTTCTCGCCACCGCGATCTTCACCTCCTCGCCTTCCCGTGCGGAGGACTTGAAAACCGTCGCGTCCGCCCTCGACGGCTATCGCTTTGAATTCCCCTGCAAGGACCCGATGCCGGAGAACCCCAA
Source organism: uncultured Verrucomicrobiota bacterium (assembly GCA_903854655.1). Lineage (GTDB taxonomy): Bacteria > Verrucomicrobiota > Verrucomicrobiia > Verrucomicrobiales > Verrucomicrobiaceae > CAINXC01. The sequence goes on from CAINXC010000153.1 coordinate 16,310, forward strand.
GCCGGGGGCCGACGGCATCTCCGCCCGGGCGACGAACGATCCGGCGACCAATGACAAGTTCACCGACGAGCGCAAGTTCGGCGGCGAACCGGGCAAGCGCTACAAGGTCACGCTGCGCGTGCGCGGCGTGGTGGAGCCGATGATGTACAAGGACGGCCAGCAGGTGGGCGAGTACTTCTACATTGGCGGCGCGCCGAACAACGCCACCTACAACATTTATGAGCTCTCCGTCTCCGCCCCGGCGCAGCACTTCTTCTTCAACCGGCAAGACAAGGTGGGCCACCGCATCTTCACCATCGACTACACGGCCACCATCGAGATCGAAGGCGGCGCCACCCTGACCCTGCACGGCGACGGCCAGAACGGCCGCATGATCACCAACTTCGCAAAGCTCGTGGTGCCCGAGATCCCCCCGGCCCCGAAGCCGTACAACGGCCAGTTCATCCAGCTCAACGTGATCGACGTGGCGGAGGTGAAGTGAGATCCCAACCTCGCCATCCGTCCGTTGAATTTATTGCGGGAAGTGTTGAACCACGAATTTCACGAATAATCACGAATGGATGGGGACTCCTCATCGAAAACATTCGTGGTGATTCGTGCCCTTCGTGGTCAAAACAAATGCGCCCCGGACCTGACGAAGATCCGGGGCGCGCTTGGATGGTTGAGGCTCTGTGATTACACCAGGTCGAAGCGGTCCAGGTTCATCACCTTGTTCCAGGCCGCGACGAAGTCGTGGACGAACTTGTCCTGCGAGTCCGAGGTGCCGTAGACTTCGGCGACGGCGCGAAGGACGGAGTTGGAACCGAAGACCAGGTCAACACGGGTGGCGGTCCATTTGGGCTGGCCGGTTTTGCGGTCGAGGCCCGCGAAGGCGTTGCCGCAGGGCGAGACCTGTTTCCATTCCGTGCCCATGTCGAGCAGGTTGACGAAGAAGTCGTTGGTCAGCGCTTCGGGCTTCTGGGTGAAGACGCCGTGTTTCGCGCCGTCAACATTAGCCCCCAAGACGCGCAGGCCGCCGACCAGCGCCGTCATTTCGGGGGCGGTGAGCGTGAGCAGTTGCGCCTTGTCGATCAGCAATTCCTCGGCCGAGACCGAGTACTTGCCTTTGAGGTAGTTGCGGAAGCCGTCGGCGAACGGTTCGAGCACGGCAAAGGACTCCGTGTCGGTCTGCTCCTGCGAGGCGTCCATGCGCCCTGGGGTAAAGGGGACGGTGACGGCGTGACCCGCGTTCTTCGCGGCTTGCTCAACACCGGCGCAACCGGCCAGTACGATGAGGTCGGCAAGCGAGACTTTCTTGCCGCCCGACTGGGCGCTGTTGAAGGCGCTCTGGATGCCTTCGAGGGCGGTGAGCACCTTGGCGAGCTGGGCGGGCTGGTTCACTTCCCAATCCTTCTGCGGGGCCAGGCGAATGCGGGCGCCGTTGGCACCGCCACGCATATCGGAGCCGCGGAACGTGGAGGCGGAGGCCCAGGCGGTGGACACCAGCTCCGAAACCGTGAGGCCTGAAGCCAGGACCTTGGCCTTGAGGGCGGCAATGTCCTGCGCATCAATCAGCGGGTGATCGACCGCCGGGA
>CAINXC010000154.1 GCA_903854655.1 uncultured Verrucomicrobiota bacterium
CGGTAGTCGCGGCCGTTGTTGCGGTAGGTGAGCTTTTCGTGGTCTATGCCAAGGAGGTGGAGGATGGTGGCGTGGAGGTCGTTGACGTTGACCTTGTCTTCGACGGCCTTGTAGCCAAACTCATCGGTGGCACCGTGGTGGTAGCCGCCTTTGACACCGCCGCCGGCCATCCAGAGGGTGAAGCCGTTGGGGTTGTGGTCGCGGCCCAGGCTGCCTTGGGAATCAGAGGTGCGGCCGAACTCGCCGCCCCAGATGACGAGGGTGTCTTCAAGGAGGCCACGCGCGGCGAGGTCCGTGAGCAGGGCGGCGGCGGGCTGGTCGGTGGCGGCGGCGCAGGCGCGGTGGTTGTTTTCGATGTTGTTGTGACCGTCCCACGGCACGTCGTTCACCGCGCCGTCGCCAGCGGCGTTCTTGCCGGCGAAGATCTGCACGAAACGCACGCCGCGTTCGACCAGGCGGCGGGCGGTGAGGCACTGGCGGGCGAAGACCTGGCAGTGCGGCTTGTCGAGGCCATAGAGCTTCTGGGTGGACTCGCTTTCCTGGTTGATGTCGAGGGCCTCGGGCGCGGCCATCTGCATGCGGTAGGCGAGCTCGAAGGAGTTGATGCGCGCGGTGAGATCGGCCTGCGTGGGGCGCTTGAGGGCGTGCTGCTGGTTCATCTCGCGCAGAAGGTCGAGCGAGACGCGCTGCTGGGCGGCGCTCTGCGCGGGCTGGCGCTCCAGGTTGTCGATGGCGCCGTTGCGGCGGGCGTCGAGCGTGAGGGCCTGGAATGTCTTGGGCAGGAAGCCTGCGGACCAGATTTGGTCGTCACCCCGGGGGCGGGTTTCGTGCATGACGACGAACGACGGCAGGTTCTGGTTCTCGGTGCCGAGGCCGTAGGTGACCCAGGCGCCGGCGCTGGGGCGGCCGGGCATGTTGACGCCGCACATGAGCTCCATGGAGGCAGGCGCGTGGTTGTTAGCCTTCAAATACATGCTGTGGATGAAGGAGATGTCGTCCACATGCCGCGAAAGGTTCGGGAAGATATCCGAGACCCAGGTGCCAGACTTGCCGTGCTGGTTCCAGCCGAAGGGCGAGGCGAGGCACTTGCCGCTGGTGGTGAAGAAGCCGGTCTTGGGGTCGCTACCGGGCAGGGTCTGGCCCGCGCGCTTTTGCAGCTCGGGCTTGTAGTCCCAGGTGTCCACCTGCGAGGGCGCGCCGGTCATGAACAGCCAGATGACGGCCTTGGCGCGCGGCACGAACAAGGGCGGGCGCAGCGCCAGCGGATCAGTGGCGGTGGCGGCGGCCTTGGCCTGCTCCTCCTGCAGCATGGAGGCGAGCGCCACGGAACCAAAACCGAGGCAGGAGCGTTGCAGGAACTCACGACGGTTGGGAAGCACGAGGCCGCTGGCGGAATGATCAAACATGAAGGTTAAAAAGGTTCGTTGTTCAGTCCACGTAGATGAATTCGTTGAGGCAAAGCAGGGCGAGGCAGAACTCGCGCATGGCCTGGGCGGGAGCGCCGGGCTTGTTGCGGAGGAGCTTTGTCTGTGTGTCGATGAAGGCCTTCATGAGCGTTGTTTCCTCAGGCGTGGGCAGACGGGACAAAGCGAGTTCATAGGCCTTGCTGATGGCGGCCTCGATGGTGGACGGATTGGTGGCCTGGACGCGCTGTTGCAGGCGCCCGGCGAGGTCGCGGACGAAGGTGGAGTTCATGCAGGCGAGGGCCTGGGTGGGCACGGTGGTGCCGGCGCGGTCGCCAATGCTGAGGGTGGGTTCAGGCGCGTCGAACATGGTCATGAAGGGCACCAGCTCGCTGCGTTTCACGCGCAGATAAACGCTGCGGCGGCCGCTTTCGTAATTGGTTTCTGAGGGGCCGTAGAGCTTCTCATCGAGCTTGCCGCCCACTTGCAGCAGCTCGTCGCGGATGGCCTCGGCTTCGAGCCTGCGGGAGGGCCGCTGGGACCAGAGGTTGTTCTCGGGATCGAGCCGCACATTGTCGGGGATCACGTCGCCACTCTGCATGTACACAGCGCTCAGCATGATGAGCCGGTGGATGGGCTTCAAATGCCAGCCGTTGCGGACCAGCTCGGAGGCGAGCCAGTCGAGCAACTCGGGATGCGTGGGCTTCATGCCTTGCGAGCCAAAGTCATTCGGAGTCGGAACGATGCCGCGCCCGAAGTGCTGGCGCCACAGGCGGTTGACGATGACTCGGGCGAGCAGGACGCCGCCGCCATCCTGGGGGTCGGTCATCCAGTTGGCCAGGGCGATGCGCGGATGCACTTCGGCTGTCTTCTTTTGCGTGTCATCAATCCGCCATTTCTTTTGCGTGGGATCATTCGCGTCGCTGCTGCGCATGAGCACCTGGACGAAGTTGGGGCTGGCCTTGCCTTCCTTGCGGTCCACTTCGCCACGGCGCAGGAAGAACACATCCTGCCCGCCGTCCTTTGTGGAATAGACTTCGGTCAAGACGGGCTCGATGCGCTTGCGCTCGAACAGCGCCAGGGCATCGACGACTTGTTTCGCACGCGCATCGAAGCGGCCAAACCATGGCATAAGCTCCGCGCGCTTCGTGTCGCCGGGCGTTGTGTCATCGCCAGCGATGAGCGCCTGGATCTCGCGCAGATGCTGCATGTCCTGCTTGTCCGGGAGCGTGGCGTCCTGGGCGGCGTTGCTGAACGCCAAGCTCATTTTGCCCAGGCCGAAGAAGCCGCTGAAGCGCAGTTGGAAGTCGAACTCGGTGCCGCCCTCGAAGCCCGCAGGCTCGCCTTCCACCGCGAACATCGCCGCGTGATCCCGGCCCGTTTGCGGCGCAATGGCCCAGCCGGATTGCGGACTGTTGTCCAGCGTGGCGGCGAGCGCGTAGCCCTTCTGTTCAAAGGTGGCCTTCACCGCTTTCAACTTCAGCGTGACGGGCTTGGCCTTGTTTTTTGGGTCGAGCGGACGGGCGGTGACTTTCACGTCGCCCAGTACGAAGTTGCCGTTGTCCGACAAGCCCGGTCCCTTGGCCGGCAGCTTAGGATCGCTGAAGGCATCAAGACGGAAGGCGCGCACGCCCTTTTGATAGGTGACGGTTTTGATGGTGTAGACGTCGTCCTTGGCCTTGTTGCCATGGTACATCACGTGGCCGTCGGTGTCGGCGTCGAGCAGGGCGCTGTCGGCGCCGGCCTGGCGCACGTCGAAGGTCTGCCAGGGCGTGTCGGAATGCAGGCCGGCGAGGTCGTTCTTGCGCCAGGCGGCGAAGCGCGGGGCGAACTCCACTTGCTCAAACTTCTTCAACGCGGCGCGCAACGGCGCGGCGGCCTTCTCATGCTGGGCCTGGCGGCGCTGGGTTTCCGCGCCCGAGAGGTCGAGCTTCACCGGCGCCTGGGCCGTGGTCGCGAGAGCGGCGGCGATGCCATAGTAGTCGCGCTGGGGCAGCGGATCGAACTTGTGGTCATGGCAGCGCATGCAGGCCATGGTGAGGCCGAGCAGACCGCTGCCAATGGTGGAGACCATGTCGTCGAGCTGGTCATAGCGGATCTTCTCCACGGTCTTGGCCGTGATTTGACCTGGGTAAGGACCGGCGACCAGGAAGCCGGTGGCGCACACGCCGTCGTAATCGCCCGGCTTGAGCTTGTCGCCCGCGAGCTGCATGCGCACGAACTGATCGAAGGGCATGTCGTCGTTGGTCGACTTGATGACCCAGTCGCGGTAATGGTACGCGCCGGGCCGGAAGCCGTCGAACTCATAGCCCCCGCTCTCGGCGAAGCGCACGACATCGAGCCAGTGCCGGCCCCAGCGCTCGCCGAAACGCGGGCTCTCAAGCAGCCGGTCAACCAGGTGCGTGTACGCATCCGGGCTGGGGTCACTGAGAAACACCTCGCGTTCCTGGGGCGTGGGCGGCAGCCCGATCAGATCGAAGCAGGCTCGGCGCAGCAGCTTCTCCTTGCCCGCCATGGTGTTGGCGGCCAGCCCCGCCACTTCCTGCTTGGCGAGGATGAATGCATCCACGGGCGTCCTGACCCAGGCGGTGTTCTTGACGGCTGGCAACGGCGGCTGCACCAGGGGCTTGAAGGCCCACCACTGCTTGCCGACATCGACATTGATCACTCGCTTTGGCTTGGCGGGTGCGGCGGTGGCAACGCGTGGATCGGCGGCGCCGTTTTCAATCCACATGGCAAAATCGGCGATGACGCCGTCCCCGAGCTTCCCTTTCGGCGGCATCTCGGCGTCTTTGACCTCGTGCTTGAGAACCTTGAGGATGAGGCTGTCCAGGGGTTTGCCCGGCACGATCGCCGGACCGGAATCGCCGCCCGCGAGCAGGCCTTCGCGGCTGTCCACGAACAAGGACGCCTTGAGCTTGCCTTGCGCCTGGGCCTGTGCGGAATGGCAGCCGTAGCATTTCTCCGCCAGCACGGGCCGCACCTTGTTTTCAAAGAAGGCGAGCTGCCCCGGCACGGGGGAAGGTTCCGCCGCGCCTGCCAGCACGGCGGCGGCAAAAGCGCCGGAGAGGGCGACGATGGGGAAAAAGGGCTTCATGATTCAGGCACGGTGGAGACCGTGCGAAAATCGTCGCCCGGCCTCACGGGGTTGATACGCAGAGGGCGGCGTGTGAATTGCAGCGGATGAAGACAGTGCGGTCATGAGCGGGTGATCCCCTCACACCCGCCGGCGGCAAGCCAGCTTCAATCCGCCGTCACCTGGACTTCGCCGTCCTGGCCGGTGCCGTTGGGGACTTTGGGGCTGGTGGTCATGAAGAAGCCTCTCGCGCCCTTGTTCGCGCCTTTGTTGAGGATCACGGCCTGCCAGCCGGGCAGGGTGCCGTTGGTGTGGGTGAAGGTGCCGGTGATCATGCCGGTGGCCTTGGTGATGGCCATGGTGAAGCTGCTGTTGAGCGGGACGTGGGCCACGGCGTTGGCGGGGCTGATGTGGACGGTGTTGCTCACGGAGGCGGTGAGCAGGCCTTCGGAGAATGTCAGCGTGGCGTTGGCGGTGTCTGAGGGGATGCCGGGGTTCAGGCCGGGGAAGACGCTCGTTGGCGGTGTGGCAGGTGGGAGGACATACTTGGTGGCGAGGAGCCCCACCTGGATGCCGTTGGCCCAGCCGGAGGGGTACCACTGGCCGTCCTGGTAGGGGCGCAGCCAGGTGAGGGTGGCGGTGGCGTCGGTGTCTGTCTGGCTGTCATCAAGCGTGGCGATGCCGGCCACGCAGCCTTGCGAAAGCGCGTAGAGCTGGGCGAAGACGGGCCACTGGATGGCGTTGCCGACGGGCTTGGCCAAGGGGGAGCTGGCGCTGATGGCGGTGTTGTCCGCGAGCTTGCCGGTGAGGGAGACGGTGCCGTTGATGTTCACCGTCATGGTGGCGCAACCATCGGCCTGGGGGTAATACTGGGGATCGAGGGCGGGAGACTGGGCCATTGATGGGAAGATGAGCGTGTAGGGCTTGGTGGAAGTGCCCGCGAGGCTGGCGGGCGCCTTGCTGGTCGTGCCATTGTACCAGGCGCGGCTGGCGGCCACGGTGGAGGAGGAGGTGATGACGTTGCCACGCGCCAACTGGGTGACGCTGCCGCTTATGCCGTTGATGCCATTCATGTCCAGTTGGAGGGCGACGTTCAGATCGGGCTTGCCGGCGCGCGCCAGACTCAGCGCGGTGGCGTGGCCGGTGCCGAAACGTGCCACGCCTGTGTTGTCAAACACGCCCGTCACCGGGAAGCTCGCACCGCTGATCTTGAGGCTGCCGGTGAAAGAGCCGGTGCTGGTGACCACGGCATTTTGCAACATGCCCAGCGTGTCCAGCTCCTGAACCGTGCCGGTCGGCGCGGGCACGGCGGCGGAAGGGGTGACCAAACCGTTGTACGCGCCGGTGAGCAGGATGCCCGTTTGGGTGAAGGGGTTGGCGATGAAGTTCGCTGTGAGCAGCAAGCCCGGCTGCATCACACAGGTGAGCGCGGGCACTTGCGCGGCGGCGGAGGTGACCCCGGTGCCGGTGAAGCTGTTCGCCGTCCAGCCATTGAAAACAAACCCGGCCTTGGGCGTGGCGGTGATGGTGAAGGGGAATCCCTGCGAACGCTGCGAGGTGCCCAGGAAACCGGTCGTGACCGTGCCGGAGTTTGCCGGGCCGCCGACCGTGACCGTGACCGTGAGAGGAGTCATCACTTTGTAGGAGAATGTGTGGGTAACGGCGGCGGAGACGTTGCCGCTGGTGTCGTGGGCGCGCACGGACACGGTGTTGGGGCCGGGCACGGACGTCAGGACCTGGCTGAAGGTGGCGCTGAGCCCGGTGCTGTCCGGCGTGAGCTGGACGGGGGTGAAGGCGGAGCCGTTGAGGGAGTACTGCACATCGGCCACACCTTTGTCATCGGTGGTGCTGCCCGTGAGGTTGGCGGTGGGTTGCGTGACCACCAGGCCTGCGGCGGGCGAGGTGAGAGTCACCGTGGGCGGTTTCGTGTCCACCGCCAGGATGCGCACCGTGCACACATTGGGCGTGCCGTAGGTGACGCCGCCGCCGGCGAGGGTGAGCGTGAAGCTTTCATTGGGCTCTGTCGGCGAGGTGTCAGGTTCAATCATCACGGCCACGGTCGCCACCGTCTGTCCCACGCCGAAGGTGACAAGCTGGTTGGTCACCTCGACGAAGTCGGAGTTGTTGGCGGTGCCGGGGGTGGCGTTGGCGACCAACGTCACCGCCACCAGACCCGGTCCGGTGCGCACGACGGGCACCTGCGCGGTGCCCACGGACTGCTTGACGGAGTAGAGACCGTATTGAAAGGAAACCACGCCGGGCGAGAAGTCGGTGGCTGGCGCGATCTCCACCGCGCCGAGGTCCACGCTCGCGCCCTCCAGGCGCGGGAGGCCGCGCTGGTCGGTGCTGAAGGGCGGGGTGGTCGCGCCGCCCGCAGGATCAATGGCAGGGCTGCCGGTCAGCGGCGGCATGGTCTGGGTGGGGCCGCCGTAATTGCCCAGCGGGGCGAGATTGGCGCTGCCGGTGAGGAGGGTGGAGCTGGCGCTCAAGCCGGTGGAGGTGAGGTCGCCGATCAAATTCACCCCGGTGGGCGTGAGGATGCCGGCAACATTGTCAATGTCCGGGGCGTAGGCTGCCGCCACGTTTCCCGCGACGATGCTGTTGATCAGATACAACTGGGCCCCGAAGCTTTCAATCCCGCCGCCCGTGCCCGCTGAATTGCCGGAAACGGTGCATTGGTTCAGCGTCAGCGTGCCGCTGTTATTAAGCGCCCCACCACCACCGCCAAAGGCAGTGCTGTTGCCGGAGAGGGTGCATTGCAGCAATGTCAGTGTGCCTTCATTGTAAACAGCCCCGCCGGAGCCGAAAGGGAGGTGGAACGAGTAGCCGCCGGACGAGTTACCGAAGAGGGTGCATCCCAGCAGCGTCATGGTGCCGCCGTTGATGATCGCGCCGCCATTGCCCGAGAACGAGCTGCCACCGCCGTTGGCGAGGGTCAGTCCTTTGAAGAAAACGTCGGTGCCAGGGTTGCTGCTGAAGAGCCGGAAATTGCCGAGCGCGCCATTGATAGTGATGCCGCCAGGCAGGCCGCCGGCATCCACCACCATTCCGGTCGAGAGGATGAACGCGTTGCCCAGAGAGTCGATCGCACCCGCCGGAGTGATGGTGGCGCCATTGAGCGCTGGGGCGAAGGAGACGGCGTGGCCGCTGGTTGCAGCGTCGATGAGCGCCTGGCGCAGGGAGCCAGGGCCGCTGTCGCTGGTGTTCTTCACCTTGCTGAAGACCGCTTCCGCTGCGCCGATGTCCGGCATGAGATCGGCAATGGCCACGCCGCGCTGGTCGGTGGTGAAGGTGCTGCCCACGGCGGTGTTGATGGCCGGGCTGCCGACCAGCGGCGGCATGGTCTGGGTGGGCCCGCCATAGTTTCCCAGCGGGGCGAGCAGCGGATCAACGGGCTGCGCTCTGGTCCCCATCTGGTCGCCCATGACGCCATTGGTGAGGCCCGAGCTGCCCGTGCCGTCGCCGATCAGGTTCCCTCCCTGCGAGGTTGCCGGGCCGGCGAGGTCCGGGCCGGCTGGTGCCGTGTTCACAGCGACGATGGTGTTTGACAAATGAAAAATACCCCCTTGATAAGGGTAGACATCATTGTAGACGCCACCCCCAATTCCTGTTACGGAATTGCCGCAAATAGTGCATTGCGTGAAGGTTGAACCGCCCGGGAGAGAAATATGGCAACCGCCCCCGTTATTCGCGGAATTGCCGGAGAGGGTGCATTGGGTCAGCGTCAGCGGGCCTGAACTGCTGATTGCGCCGCCGGCACCTTGGATGCTGCTGGCGGTGTTGCTGGACAGGGTGCATTGCACCAGCGTCAACGGGCTGTTGCTGCTGATCGCGCCCCCATGGTACGCAGTATTGCCGGAGAGGGTGCATTGCTCCAGCATCAGCGTGCCTCCGTCACTGAAGATCGCGCCGCCCAAGCCTGTCGAAGTGTTGCTGTAGAAGTTGCATTGCGTCAGGATCAGTGTCCCGGCGTTGTTGATCGCCGCGCCGTCGCCGTCGAACCCGCTTCCCCCGCCATTGGCGAGGGTGAGGCACTTGAAGACGACGGTGCTGCCGCTGCCCGTGGTGAACAGGCCAAAAGTCCCGTTCTTGCCCTCGCCGCTGAGGGTGACGCCGCCGGGCAGGCCACCGGCATCGATGATCATATCGCCGGAGAGGTTGATGGTGCTCGCCAGTGTGATCGTCTGGCCGGAGAAGCCCGCCGGGAAGGTGACGGTGTGGCTGGTGGCGGCGGCGTTTGTGATGACCTGGCGCAAGGAACCCGGCCCGCTGTCGTTGAGATTCTCCACCACCTCGGAGAGCGACTCCGCCGCGCCGAGGTCCGGCATGCCGTCGACAACGGCGAGCCCGCGCTGGTCAGTGGTGAAGGTGCTGCCCACGGCGGCATTGATGGCCGGGCTGCCGAAGAGCGGCGGCATGGTCTGCGTGGGGCCGCCATAGCTGCCCAGCGGGGCGAGGTTTGGGGCCATGGCAATCGCGGCAGGGCCGCTGTCGGTGCCGCCATTCGCGTCCACCAGGCTTTGCACCAGGTTGGCCCCCACGCGGGTCACGATGCCATTGGCGGCCCCACCATTATTGTAAATGTCCGCACCATGTCCGGTGGGCGCGCTGTTGCCCGCCACGATGCAGTTGGTCAGCGTCAAAATGACTGCGTTGTAGATCGCGCCGCCGTCGCCGGAGGCTGTCGAATTGCCGGAGAGGGTGCATTGGTTCAGCCCCATGATCCAGTTGTTGTAGATCGCGCCGCCGGAATATTTCGCGGAATTGTCGGAGAGGGTGCATTGGTTCAGCGTCATCGTGCCGAAGTTGTAGATCGCGCCGCAGTCGTTGCCGCCAGTCGAGTTGCCGGAGAGGGTGCATTGCGTCAGCGTCAGCGTACCGTCGTTGTAGATCGCGCCGCCGAGGCCGTAGAACCCGCTGCCCCCGCCATTGGTGAGGTTGAGGCCCTTGAAGGTGACGGTGGCGTCGCTGCCGATGGAGAAGATGCCAAAATTGCCACCCGCGCCTGCGCCGCTGATGGTGAGCCCGCCGGAGAGGCCGGTGGCGTCGAGCGTGAGGCCGGCCGGATTGATGATGTCGACGGTGATGGTGCTGGCCAGTGTGATGGTCTGGCCGGCGAGCGCGGAGTTGAAGGCGATGGACCGGGGGGCCGGGGCGAGCATCTCGGAATTTGCAATGGCCTGGCGCAGCGAGCCCACGCCGCTGTCGCTGGTGGTGCTCACGGTGACGAAGGTGTCGGGGACGAACTCCGTGGCGCCGATGTCCGGCAGCGGCGTGCCGGACGACTTCCCGTCAATGGAGCGGGCGTTGCCGCGCGCGTCGGTGTTCAGGCCGGGCACGATGTTGGCGGTGGTCACGGCATCCACGGCGGTGGTGCCAATGAGCGGCGGCATGGTCTGCACCGGGCCGCCGTAGCTGCCCAGCGCCTTCAAATTCGCGGCGACGGGCGCGCCGTTGGTGCCGACGTAGTTGCCCGAGCTGTTCGGTGAACCGGTGGCGAGCGCTCCGGTGTTGTAGGCCGCACCCACACTGTTCTGCCCGAGGAGATTGTTCCCCTGCATCGTGACCGTGGTGCCCCCGCCGCCGAGATCCACATCCGTGGCGCCGCTCCCGGCGGTGTTGCCTGCGACAATGGTGTTGCGCAGCGTGGCGGTGCCGCCAGACAGGACCATGCCGCCGGTGCTAGTATTCACCGCGACCGTGCAGTGGATGAGGGTGAGCGCGCTGCTGGAGGTGTTGATGGCGCCGCCGTAGTTGGCGGTGTTGCCGGTGAGCGTGCAGTTCGTGAGTGTGGCGGTCGCCGAGGCTCCCTCGCTGTCAATCGCGCCGCCCCCATCGGGGACGGTGTTGCCGCTGAGCGTGCAGCCATTCAGGACCAGCGCGCCCATGTTGTAAATGGCCCCGCCAGAACCGCTCGAAGCTGCGCCCGCGCCGTTCCCGCCTGTGAGGGTCAGGCCGTTTACCGTGAGGCTGACGCCCGAGGCAACCGAGAAGATCCGGTGCGCGCCGCCGCCGGTGAGGGTCACGCCGTTGGCCAGGCGGGAGGCATCAATGGTCGTGCTCGCACCGGGCACGAGTTCGCCAGTGAGCGTGATCGTTTGAGCGGTGGCAAAGACGGTGTTGTCAAAGATGATGAGGTTGCTGCCCGGGGTGGCGGCGGCGGTGGTGATGCAGTAACGCAGATCGCCACTGCCATCGGAACCGGAGCCGGTGTCGGTCGTGGCGGTTACGCTGAAAATGTCGGCTTTCGCCGCCGTAACAACCAGGACCAGGAGAAGCACGGAACAACGTGAGAGCATTTGCATAGGAAAGAACGGGAGGCGCGCCATCAGCAATGTGACCCGCCGGACCACCCACGTCAACACGCCTGGGGGGAGGCGGAAATGCATTGGCTTTGTCGTATGCCACCTGCGACGCCACGCGCCGTTTCCGTACGTGCGCAGCACCCTGGGCATGGCTTTTCGAAGGTCTGGTTGCAGCCGCCGGTTTTTGGCCCCGGAGGCGTGGCGCATCTTCTCCGCGACCAGCCCGTTCCCTGCACAGTCCAACGCTGTCTTGTCGCGCGTCAATGGCGCATCAGGTCCGGGGTCGAAGACCCACGGCCACAGCAGATCAGCGCGCCGCCTACTTCGGCAGGTTCGGCACCAACGAGGGGTCGTACTTCGCCCCAGTGGAGACTTGGATGAGCGTCATGCGGATCCTGGTGGGGAAGAACTTTTCGGGATCGGGGCGCTTGTGGGCGTGGAGGTTGTGGTCGTCTTTCATGACGATGTCCATGCGCTTGATGCCCTCGGCCCACACGATGTCGTCATTTTGCCAGAAGGAGGTCATGGGGATGTCTTTTTCGTACACGCCTTTTTCCTTGTACACAGGGGCGCTGAGGCAGCCGTAGCCGTGGTTCTGGCCTTTGTTGGGGATGTAGCACACGCTCCAGGTGGTGGGCTGGCTGCCTTCTGGCTTGTCGATGACCTCCAGGCGGACATGGACGGTACCATTGCGGTAGTCCACCGGGGCGGTCCAGTCTTTGGGTCGCGCGGGGCTGAGGGTGGGCTCCTTGACGTAGTAGTGCGACTGGTTGGGCTTGGAGTTGAGCGCATCCTCCTGGGTGAAGGGAAAGGTGACATCGAACAGGACGAACTGATCGGCGAAGCAGGAGGTGGAGAGGGTCAGCAGTGCCGCAAGGATGGCGGCAAGAGGGCTGACACGGGCGCTGATCGAGGGAGTGAGGATGGTGCGTTGGCTGGAGGAGGGCATGGAGATGGAGTTGATGGTTTGGGCGGCGATGGCGTTACGGAGCTGGCAGCGGCAGGAGCTTGAGTCCATGCGGAAGAAAGAGGGCGAAATCCGTGGTGTTCGCGGTGGCGAGTTCGGCTCCGGCGAGGATGGCGGTGGCAGCGATCATGGTGTCGAGCCGCTGGGCGCGCTTGACGCCGGCGATTTGAAACAACCGGGCGGCCAGTTCGGCCTCTGCTTTGGCGAAGGGGAGGATGCGGGCCCCGAGCATGGCGGAGAGAGCGCTGAGCCGGACGGGCGGCACAGGCTTGGAGAGAAACTCGGTCCATGCCACGGAGGCGGCGGCGGGAGGCGTGCCGGTGCAAAGAGCGAAGCGGGCGTGGATGTGGTGGGGATGCGCCGCGTCGATGGCCGCGATGAGCAGGTTGGTATCCAGGTGGATCATGGTGTCACCGCCTGTTGGGGGGTTGGCTGGCGAGATTGAGGGCGGCGCGTTTTTCAGACCGGTCCGCCTCGGCCTCTCTTTCGGCTCGTATTTCGGCTGTCCATTGCTCGCCTGATCCCGCAGGCACCAAAGGATTGGATTCGATCCAAAGCAGAATCTCCTGCGGGGTCATACCGCGGAAATCGGCCACGTCGCTACTGGAGGGGGTGGACTCCCGGTCTGCGGCTTCCAACGCCCGGCGCAGGGTTTCCGACTTGGAGGTGCCCCATCGCCGCGTGAGGCGTTCCCATCGCGCGACGGTCGCGAGATCAAAGGCAACGGTGGTGCGGATAGTCATGGTGGCCATAACGCAATAACGTTATGCGCATAACGCCAACTGTCAATCCCTTGACAGGTCTTACGCCCGTCAATACCTCGGCACGGCCGGGTCAACCAGCTCCGACCACAGGTCGATGCCGCCGCGCAGGCTTTGAGTTTGCTGGAAGCCTTGCTGGCGCAGCCAGAGGGTGGCGCGCATGGATCGCATGCCATGGTGGCAGTAAACGACCAGGTGCTGGTCCTTGTCGCCAAGCCTGGCGGGGGCCAGCTCGGCAAACTGGCTGAGGGGGATGAGCTGGGCGCCTTCGATGCGGCAGGTGTGCCATTCGTCATCCTCGCGGCAGTCGATTAGGCGCGGCGGCTGGCCGCCGTCGAGCAGCTCTTTCAGCTCCTCAGGCCCGATTTCGGTCTGAAGCGGCTGGCTGCTCACGGCAGTACTTTGACCGGGGTGCCGATGGCCACGTTGTTGTAGAAGGTGGTGGCCATCTGGGCGGGCATGCGCACGCAGCCATGCGAGGCGGGGTAGCCTGCCATGAAGCCCTCGTGCATCCCTGCGCCGCCATTGAAGCGCATGAAGTGGTGCATTTTGGAGCCGTCAAAGTGGGAGCCGGGAGGTGCCTTGTCCTTGGTGATGTCCACGTTCGCCTTGACGATGTTGCCGGCGTTGTCCACGAAGTCGCCGTAGAGGTTGGACTTGTGGTCGATGTCCTTTTCGAAGATTTTGAAGCTGCCGGTCACCGTGTGGTGGGTTTCGTTGCCGCTGCAGATCAGGGAAACGCCGGCGAGCTGGCCGCCCTTGTAGAAGTAGGCCTTCTGTTCGGTGAGGTTCAGCACGATGCTGGGCGAGCCGGAGACGGCGTCGCCGTCCCAGTACGAAACGGTGTCCACCTGGGAGCTGGTGCGGGGGACGGTGCTGGCTTCAAAGGCATCCAGGTACTGGGTTTGCCCGTGCTTGTTGGTGTTGGCGCAGGAGGCCATCAGCAGGGCAAGGAACGTAAAGGACAGAGGGCGCAGGAGACTTAGCAAAGAGGGTGGCGTCATGGGTCGTGTATGAGAGCTTACGAGCGTGGAAGCGCGGCGGACCATGATACATTGGCGGCGGGGTGTCCAACGATTGTTGGTTTCGGCAAGAAGCCCTCACTTTCGGCGGGATCACCGGCCGAATCCGCGCTAGACTGAGGAAGATGACACTTGCAGACCTGGGCTGGAACGAGGCCTTTGAAAAGGAATTCACGCCCTTCCACCAGAAGGGCTGGAAGCCTGCGCGCCTGATCCGGGACAACAAGATAACCTATGGTGCGCTGCTGGTGGAGGGGCGCAAGTTCGATGAGCGCGAGGTGATCATGAGCGGCAAGGTGTACCACGACGCCGAAACCGACGCTGATCTTCCCGCCGTGGGCGACTGGGTGGCGCTGGACATGGCCAGCGAGGAGGAGTTTCCAGTGATCCGGGCACGCCTCGCCCGCCAGACCTGCCTGTCGCGCAAGGCCGCCGGCAACAGCACGGAAGAGCAGGTGATCGCCGCCAATGTCACGGTGGTGGTGGTGGTGACGGATGCCGGTAGCGATTTCAGCGCGCGGCGCATGGAGCGCTTCTTTGCGGTGATTGGCCGCAGCGGCGCAAAGGCCGTGGTGCTGATCAACAAGTCCGATCTCTTTCCTGCGGCGCAAAGCCAGGAGGCCGCCGCCGCCATCCGCGCCCTCAATGCGGAGGCGGATGTCCACGTCACCAGCGTGGAGAAGCGCAAGGGGCTCAAGGTGATGAAGGACTATCTCAAGCCCGGAATCTCCATCGCCTTCATCGGCTCCAGCGGCGTGGGCAAATCCGCTCTCATCAATTACCTCCTGGGCGACGAGTTTCAGTGGACCGGCGAGGTCAATGAGATCACCGGCAAAGGCCGCCACACCACCACCGCGCGCGAGCTGATGGTGCTGCGCAAGGGCGGCATCGTCATCGACAACCCAGGAATCAAGGAGGTGCAGATGTGGACGGATGAAACCACCCTGCGCGAGCGCTTTGCCGACATCGAGGACCTGGCTCGCCAGTGCAAGTTCCACGACTGCAAACATGGCAAGGACGCGGGCTGCGCGATCCGCACCGCCGTGGAGCAGGGGGGCCTGGCCGCCGAGCGCTACCAGGGTTTCCTGAAGCTGGACGTGGAAATCGAAAAGCTGCGCCGCCTGCGCAAGAAGCGCCAGATGACCGTGGAGCGGCGCAACAAGCGTGACCACAAGGTCAAGGCCCGCAACCGGTCCGACCGGATGGAGATTGACAGCGAACTGAAGCCGAGGGCGTAGCGCCGCAGGCCCTCACTTTCCTCTTTGCACTTCCCGTGAAGGCCGTACCAGAGTTCCTCCATGAACTCCAGCCCCTCTCTCACGAGGCTTGTCCTGTTTCTTTTTCTTGTCCGTGCAGCCAATGCTGCGGATGTGCCGCCTCCGCCGGTTGAGGGGGCCGCCATTGTGCAGCACAAGGAGGAGGTGCTGAAGGACCGCGGCCTGGGCGGGCGTCACCTGTGGCCGCTGCTCGCCAGCCCGGAGGCACGGATGAATTATTTTGAGGTCATCGGCAGGGGAGCTCTGCATTATCACCCCGATGCGGACCACCGGCTGTATGTGCTGGAAGGCACTGTGGTGGTCACCTGCGGCAAGACCACGACGACCTGCACGGCTGGTGATTTCATCGTCATTCCCAAGGGTGTGCCGCATTGCTATGACGTGCCCGCGAAGGGCGGGCGGGCGCTGTTGCTCACCTTTGATGCGCCGCCTTACGATCCGAAGAAGACGGTGAGCCTGGAGAAGAAAAGCGGTCAGTAGAATCATCGCGCCAGGGTCATGAACCGCCGCAACATTCCCGCCGTGGAGATGCACCAGTACGGCCAGGAGCACCTGCGCCAGGAAGGGATCGTCATCCTGCCGGTGATGGAATCCATGGCGGATGATCCGCAGCGGCTGCACCCTCATTACCATGACTTTTTCCAGGTGTCCCTGATCATCGGCCGGGGCAGGCTGATGCATGACTTTCGCGAGCGGGAGATTGACGGGCCGACGCTGTTCTTCCTGCGGCCTGGGCAGGTGCACACCATTGGTGCCAGGGAGGGGTTGAGCGGCACGGTGATCTCTTTCACGCAGGCGTTCTTTGACCACGAATCGCCGCCGCCGAGCCGGCTGTATGAAATGCCCTTTTTCAGCCCTGGCGAAACGGTGCCATGGTTGTCGCTGGACGAAGGGCAGGCCGGGCCGATGGCGGAGATTTTTATGGCGTTGCAAGGCGAGTTTGACGGAGCGCTGGAGGGTGCCGCCGAAGTGCTGCGGGCACTGCTGTGCATCCTGTTTGTCAAGGCGGGGCGGCTCTACGCGGCAGCTCACCCGGTGGGGAGGGCTTCCCGGGGCTCCCTGCTGGCGCGGCAGTTCAGCCTGGAGGTGGAGCGCCGGTTTCGCGAGTGGCATTCCCTGCCTTCCTACGCCAGGCAGCTTGGGGTGAGCGCCAACCACTTGAACGACGTGGTGCGGGAGCAGACCGGCCATGCCGCAGGGGAGATCATCCGGGCGCGACGGCTGCTGGATGCGAAGCGGCTGCTTTTGCATTCCGACCTCAGCGTGTCCGAGATCGGCTACCAGCTTGGTTTTGAAGACCCCTCGTACTTCAGCCGCTTTTTCCGGCGCTGCACGCTTCACACCCCGGCACGGTTTCGGCAGGAGATCCGAGAAAAGTACCAGTCAGGCCGCCATTAGCACCAGGACTGCCGGTTGTCGGCCGGAGGCAGCCGGTGGAGGGTGGGCGCAGCCATGAGAGACACCTGTGCCACCACCACCGTGCCTGTTGTGCGACCTGTTGACGGTTCGCACACGGTCTTCGCAATGCTGTTCGTGATCAGCTTTTCGCACCTGCTGAACGATGTGATCCAGGCGCTGCTGCCGGCGATCTACCCGGTGCTGAAGAACAGCTACAGCCTGAGCTTCGCCCAGCTTGGCATGGTCACGTTTGCCTTCCAGGTCACCGCCTCGCTGCTGCAGCCGCTGGTGGGTTATTTCACTGACAAGCGGCCCATGCCGCATTCCCTGATGACAGGCATGGGGCTGACTTTGACCGGCCTGGTGTCGCTGTCGCAGGCGACGACTTTTCCGATGATCCTGCTCTCCGCAGCGCTGGTGGGCAGCGGCTCGGCGATCTTCCACCCGGAGGCGTCACGCATCGCCCACATGGCGGCGGGACGGCGGCGCGGCCTGGCGCAATCGCTGTTCCAGGTGGGCGGCAACCTGGGCAGCTCGCTCGGCCCGGTGCTGGCGGCGCTGATCGTGGTGCCTCACGGGCAGCAATCGATCCTGTGGTTCTCCTTCATCGCGCTGGCGGGTGTTGTGGTGCTGTGGCAGGTGGGGCTCTGGCAGGGGCGGAACCTGCACCGGCTGCACTCCAGGAAGGCGGGCGCGCCTGCGGCAGGGCACGCGGTGGCGGCGCCGCGGCGGGTGGCGTTTGCGATGCTGATCCTGGTGGCGCTGATCTTCTCGAAATACATCTACCTGGTGAGTCTCACGAATTACTATACTTTTTACCTGATCGACCGCTTCCATGTGTCGGTGCAGGGCGCCCAGTTCTATTTGTTCCTTTTCCTGTTCGCCGTCGCCGCCGGCACCATCATCGGCGGCCCGGTGGGCGACCGGATCGGCCGGAAGCGCGTGATATGGGTCTCCATCCTGGGGGTGGCGCCGTTCTCGCTGCTGCTGCCGCACGTGGGGCTGGGCATGACCGCCGTGCTCAGCGTGGTGATCGGCCTGGTGCTGGCCTCCGCCTTCTCAGCGATCCTTGTGTACGCCCAGGAGCTCATGCCTGGCAAGGTGGGCATGATCGCGGGACTGTTCTTTGGGCTCGCGTTCGGGTTTGCCGGCATCGGCGCTGCCGCGCTGGGAGCCCTGGCGGATCACACCAGCATCAATTTTGTGTTCCACGCCTGCGCCTTCCTGCCCCTGATCGGCCTGCTGACGATGTTCCTGCCGGATCCGGAAGGGGCGAAGGCTGCTAAGGGCTAGGCTGACTGCCGCGAGGGGTCAGTCAGCACTGGTTTACGCAAGGGCGGGAGCAGAGGTGGCGCAGGCGGACTTGATGATCCACTTGCACTCGTCCAGGTAGGCGGGGCGGCTGAGGTCCGCAAGGATGGGGCCAAATGTGGTCACCAGTTCCCGGGCACCAGTATCGACAGATTCCTGGGCCTTGAGGGAAAGGCTCAATCCACCAATTCGGTCTCGCACGGTTTGTGCGACTTTGGCGAGCGGGATGCCGCTGCCGGTGAGCATAAAACCAAGGTCGCGGCTCTCCGCCCGCAGGCCGTTGACGAACTCCAGAGCCTGATCGACCACGAGCCGGTGCTTTTGATAAAACGCGGAGGAACGCTCCTTGATTGAGGCGAAGCGCACAATGGCTGCGAGGAAATCGAACTCATCTGCCACAGCCTGCTCCGGCTCCCCTGATTTCCTGAAAATATTATACCATGCCATAAAATTAAGTTCCACCATCATATCGGCTTGCGGCCTCGGGGGCAAGCCGCAAAAACAGTCACCTCCCTGGCCGGTTCTTCCGTTTTCGGACGGAGTCGCGGCCAGGGAGGAACAAGACCTTCAGGCGGGCTGGCTAGGGTTCCTTCTTCTTCTTTTTGTCCTCTTCGCGCTTGGACTCAGCGTGGGGCTTGGGAGCTTCCTTGTGCTCTTCCACGTGAACCTTGGGAGCGACCTTGTGCTCCTCTTCGCGCATCACTTTGGGAGCGGCCTTGTGCTCTTCTTCGCGCACCACTTTGGGTGCGATCTTGTGCTCTTCGACGCGCACCGAAGCCTTGTGCTCTTCCACATGGACCATCTTGCCTTCATGGCCTTTGATGACTTCAGTCTTGCCTGGCACTTTTACTTCCGGATGATGGATGCTCACACCTTTGTGTTCGACAAAGACATGCGGCTTGGGATGAGGAACGACGAGGTGTCCTGCGGCACCTGCCACATGCACTGTGGCGGGGTGACGGACTTCCAGCACGCGACGCTTTGGATCGACGTGCCAGACGCGGTTTTCCCTCACATTGTTGGTGATGAAGACCTCCCGGTCGTGGCCGCGGCTGTAGTCCCAGCCATGATGCCACTCGCCCCAGTAGAGGTGGCGATGATGCCAGTCGAAATCATAACCCAGCCATGGGCCGACGATGTAGGGCGGGCCAAACTCCACCACGGGAGCCCGCTGGATGTACACCACTTCGGGATCATAGCTCGGCACATAGATGGAATCCGGCTGGGCGGGAACGATGCGGATGCCGTCGTCATCCTGAACCACCTTTTCCTCCGGTGTGTCCACCAGATTGCCCTGCGCCTGTGCCTTGGCACGCAACGCCTGGATGGTTTCCATGACGTCCACCGGCTGGTTCACAAAGGCGTCGCCCACCTGGGTGGTCCAGTCCAGGTTGTCATCCATCCACTTCAAGGTGTCCGGGTAGTGGGTGAGGGCCTTGACGCTGGAGTCCCAGGGCTTGTCATCGGTTGCGGCGGGATCACCGCCCCCGCCGACAAAGCGGTCGGCCAGCACGATGTCCGAAGGGACGGACGAGGCGGGCAGAATCAGCGAAATGAGCGGATCGGGATAGAGCGCAATGGGCCCCAGCAGTTCGCTGAGCTCATCAGGGGAACGTTTCGAGGCGGCGTCGCCAGGAGCCTGGGCGTGAAGCCCGGTGGCAAGGCACAGGCCGAGGAGGGTGAGGATGCGTGTTTTCATGGTGCGTGGGAATAAGGATGATTTGATAGTGCGGTCAACTGGGGGAAATACCCCATGGCTGTCCATCTGACGGAGGATGTCTGCTCACAGGGTTTCGACTGAAGCGGTTTTTGTGATGTTATTCACCGCAGTCTGCCGATGGGGGCATCGCAAGACAAGCGCTGAGTGGCTTCACACGAGATCAGACGGCGAGGCCGGAAGCGGTATTCATCCCAGTGCTCAGTTTGAACATTTTTAACTGCAATGTACTTGGGGCCCTCCGGCCATGCATCTCCCTCTTCGCTGATACGCTTTGCGGCGGCTCAAGCACCGGAGTGAAGCACGTTCCGACACATCACGGGTTGTCGAACAACACGACATCAAAAAGCCCCCTCTCCCTTGCACAGGAAGAGGGGGCGACTTGATTGGCCGGGGAGGCTTGTTTTTGCTGCGTTGGAGCCTTTGTGGGCGGTGACGCAAGGACTACTGGTCCTTTTTGTCCTTCTTCTTGCCGTCCTTGGACCCTGCCTTCGGAGCTTCCTTGTGAACTTCAGCCTTGGGCTTCGGAGCCTCCTTGTGAACTTCAGCCTTGGGCTTCGGAGCTTCCTTGTGAACTTCAGCCTTGGGCTTCGGAGCCTCCATGTGAACTTCAGCCTTGGGCTTCGGAGCCTCCTTGTGAACTTCAGCCTTGGGCTTCGGAGTTTCCTTGTGAATTTCAGCCTTGGGTTTGAACTCTTCACCTTTGGGTTTGAGGACTTCGCCCTTGGGTTTGAGCACTTCACCTTTGGGTTTGAGGACTTCGCCCTTTGGCTTGAGGACTTCGCCCTTGGGTTTGAGGACTTCGCCCTTTGGCTTGAGGACTTCGCCCTTTGGCTTGAGGACTTCGCCCTTTGGCTTGAGGACTTCGCCCTTGGGCTTGAGCACTTCGCCCTTGGGTTTGAGGACTTCGCCTTTGAATCCAGTCTTGGGCACCTCGCCTTTGAATCCAGTCTTGGGCACGAAAGTGGGCTTGGGCTGGCTCCCAGGCTTGGCTCCACTGGTTTTGCTGAGAATTTTGGGCTTTGCGAGCGCCGGCTTCAATCCGCTGATGGACCGGCCCTTGTTGGTGCCGGACCTGACGGCGCCGGTGGCGATGCGGCGCTTCTTGTTCACATTCCAGACGGTGGCGTTGTTCAAGGATCTGTTGACGAAGACATCGCCCCCTCTGTCGCGGTCACGAGCATAGTCCCAGCCGCGATGCCACTCGCCCCAGTACAAATGATGGTGGCGCCAGTCGAAATCGTAGCCCAGCCAGGGGCCTACGGCATAGGGCTGGCTGAAATAAATCGGCGGGTCGTCTGGAGGAGCGGGCTGGTCATAGATCACGTCCGGGTTGTAGCGCGGCGCATATATGTAGTCCGGCTGTGCGGGAACAATGCGGATGCTGTTGTCGTCGGCCACCACGGTCTGCTCCGGGGTGTCCGCCAGATTGCCGACCGCCTTGGCCTTGGCGCGAAGGGCCTGGATGGCGTTCATGACATCGTCGGGCTGGTTGGTGAAAGCGTCGCCCACCTGGGTGGTCCAGTCCAGATTGTCGTCCAGCCACTTCAAGGTGTCCGGGTAGCGGGTGAGCGCTTTGACACTGGCGTCCCAGGGTTTGTCGTCCAAAGAGTCAGGATCACCGCCGGAGACCACAAAACGGTCTGCAAGCACGATGTCTGAGGGGACGGTCGTTGCAGGCAGAACCAGCGAGATGAGCGGATCGGGATACAGGGCGATGGGGCCGAGCAACTCGTTGAGTTCGTCCGCAGAGCGAAGTGGTGTGGACGGATCGCCCGATGCCTGATCCTGGGCGTGAAGCCCAAGGGTAAGGCACAAGCCCAGTAGAGAGAGCAGTGGTATTTTCATGATGGAATGCTTGGAAGTAAGATTTGCTAAAGTTTTCTGTCAACTGGGGTTATGCCTGATGGATCTCAGTAATAAGCTGAGTTTCGGCTCAGCATCAACTTGTGACGACGAGCTGAGCACAGGAATTCAGTTTTCCTGCTTTGACGGGCATTTTTTTGAAAAGCACCCGCCTGGCCTGGAGCAGCGGCCTTTTGGTTTTCACGCCGTTGTCCCGGCAGGAGTCACAAAGTCGTCCGGTTTCACGGCCAGGATGGAGCAGGGAGCGTGCTGCAGGATTTTTTCAGCCGTGGTGCCGATGAGCAGTTCGCGGAGGCCGGACTTGCCACGGGTGCCAAGCACCACCAAGTCTGCTTGCGACTGGCTGACCTGCTCCTGGATGGCCTCGCGAATGTTGGGCGATTCCTTGATCAGGTGTTTCACCGCCAGGGTTCCGGTTTTGCGCGTGAAGGGCTCCAGGAATGCGTCCAGTTCCGCTTGCATGGCGGCGAGGGCTTGGTCATCCGTCTCCATCGGCGGCAGCGGCGTGGCAAAGCCGCCGTAGTCGAGCGCCATGGTCACGGCGGACTGGTAGACATGGAGGCAGTCCAGGCCGGCTTTGTCCTGGTCCGCCACATGCAGGGCGAACTGCACCGCCTTGGCCGAGTTTTCAGAGAAGTCCACGCAGGCCACCACATGTTGGAACGGCCCGTGCTGGCTTTTACGCACGATCAACACGTCCACCGGCGCCTTGCGCACGCATTTGGCCGCGATGGTGCCGATGCGCCCCTGCTCATCCTTGGAGCCCCTGGCCCCCATCACCAGCAGGTCGGCGCTGTGGGTGGCGCAGGCCTGCACCAGTTCCAGGAAGGGATGCCCCACGCGCACCTCGGTGTTCACCAAGTCCGCCGCCACATCCGATTCATCCACGAATCTCCGCAGTTTCGCCAGCCACTCCTTGCGCACGGTTGCCTCGTCGATGGACAGCGCCACTTTGAGTTCCTTGACAAGAAACTCGTCCATCACGTGCACCGCAGTGATCTGCGAGCCGTCCAGCAAGGCGCGACGGACGGCCTCATGCAGGGCGGCCCTGCACGATGGGGTGAAATCGACGGCGGCGATGATGTGGTGGAAAGTTTTCATGGGGGAGATGGAAAGCGAGGCTCAAGAGGAGCTTACCTCCGCTTAGATACGCAGACCACGCCGCCGTTGCGTGGGTGTGGGTGGTTCTTGTGGCGTGGCAGTGCCTTCTGGCGGACCGGGAAGACAGCGCGTTGCAATCCCATCTCCACCGCCTAGCATGGGCCATGCTTCTCGACCTCGCCGGCCCCCATCGCGATGATGCCTACATGATCCTCGCCGGTCTGGTCACGCCGCGACCGATCGCGCTGGTGACGACGCTTGACGAGCAGGGCCGGATCAATGCGGCGCCTTTCAGCTTTTTCAACGTGCTGGGGGATTCGCCGCCCATTGTGGGTTTCTGCCCGGGGGACCGCGAGCCCGGCGTTCCGAAGGACACGGCGCGCAACATCCGGTTGACGCATGAGTTTGTGGTGAACCTGGTGGACGAGGCGATTGCGCAGCAGATGAGCGCCTGCGCGGCCTCCCTGCCGCCGGGCGAGAATGAGCTGCTGCACGCCGGCCTCACGGCCGCCCCGTGTGAAGCGGTGAAGCCGCCGCGCATCCTCGAAGCGCCAGCCAGCCTGGAATGCCGCCACCACAGCATCATCGAGATTGGCGACAACCGCCTGATCATCGGCGAAGTGTTGCGCGTGCACGTGCGCGACGGCGTGTTTGATCCTGAGACGTGGCTGATCCGGCCGGACGCGTACGCACCGATTGGCCGCATGCAGTCGCCCAACTGGTACTGCAAGACCCGGGACATGTTTGAAATGCGCAGGCCCAAATGAGGCTGAAGAGCTGATTTGCTGTCATGAGTGTTCTTGATTTGCCCTGGCAGCAGCTGCCTGAGATGAAGCCTTTCCTGCCCGATGGCAGGCTGGTGGATGAGGCAGGGACGGGGCGCGAGGTGCATTCGGCCTCCACGAGCAACAACCTGGTGGTGCTGCAACACTGGTTTCGTGAACTGAAACCGGCCCGCACCCTGGAGATCGGCCTGGCTTTTGGCGCCTCCGCCACGCTGTTCCTCGCACTGCACCGCGCCGCCGGGCACACCGGGGTGTGTCATGAGGCGATTGATCCCTTCCAGCGCCGGGACTGGGGCGGCTGTGCGCTGCGGCACCTCGAGAGCGAAGGCTTGAGCGCGCGCTTCGCCCATCATGAGGCCCTGTCCTGTTTTGCCCTGCCGGCCCTGCATGAGTCGGGCGCACGTTTTGGCATGATCTACGTGGACGGCAGCCACCTTTTCGAGGACGTGTTCGTGGATTTTTACTTCTCCAATCTGCTGCTGGACACGGGCGGGGTGATCGCCTTCGACGACAGCGCCTGCGGCCATGTGGGCAAGGTGGTGTCGTTCATCCGCCGCAACCTTGCCGCCGGTTATCGCGAACTGTCGCCCTATGCGGTCACGGCGCCGCAATGGCCCCGGCTGAAGCAGGCGGTGGCGCGGTGGAGCAACCGGCAGCAACTGACGTTGTTTCAGAAGCTGGATCCGCCCGTGCGCAACTGGGACACGGCGTTCACGAACTTCTGATCAGGGGTTCGGTTTCCAATTTTGCGCCATGGTGAACATGGTGCGGCACTCCTCCCAGGCCCGCCCTGCACCCCAGGCAATGCCCTGCCAGCCCCAGGCGAGAATGGCGGAGAACCGGGCGTTGACGCACGCGCAAACATCCAGCCAGGTGACGCTGGGCGACGCAGTGATCAGGAAGCAGATGATGAGGTACAGGTTGAGCAGCGCGATCAGCCACACGGAAAAGAACTGGCCGTTGCGCACCAGATCGCCCTGCTCCTCGCGCATCACGGCCAGGGTGAAGGACAAATGAAAGGACCAGGTGAAGCCCACCAGGTAGTGCATGATTTTGCAGGCGTTCACCGGCACCTCAAGGCTGCCCAGATGCATGGAATGAATCTGGTGCAGGTCCGTAAACAGGCTGGCAACCCCAAAGGCCAGCAGCACCGCGACCGTGTAAAACGGCACCACGTAGGGTGAGAGCGAAATGAAGGTGTTGCTCTTGTTGGTGTCAACCCAGCCCCCGTCCCAGCCCACGTGCCAGCCGTAAATTTTCGCCCCAAAGAGCCTGGCGGCAAAAAGATGGGTCATTTCGTGGGCGAAGACATAGAGGATGACAAACCACCGGCGCACGGTCGCGAACAAGCCCAGCCAGATGATGGCGCCAATGGCAAACCACTGGCATTCGCCGGAGGTGAGCAGCCCCCCGCGCAGGCTTGCCTTCAGGAACAGCTCCATGAACGCCATGAGGCTGAGCATGCAAAGGGGCAGCATCACGAGCCAGCCCACGCACTCCTTGATCCGCAAAATCCTTTCCTGGCGCCTCTGCCTGGCGCTGCGCCGCACGGGCAGATCCATGCGCGACGCCTGAAGGTCCTTGATGTCAGGACGAACTTGGTTCTTGGAACTGGACGAGGCGGCGCTGGCCATGAGGTTGTTCACATTGTTAACAACTCTTAACCGATTGCGCAATCAAGGAGTTGTTCAATTGCTCACTTCACTGCGCGCCAAGTACTCGCACCACCGGCGTTCGATGGCCACTTCCGGGTCCTCCACCAGCCGCCAATCCAGGGACTGCGTCATACTGAAAAAATCAGACACGAAATGGCGTCCCGACCGACGGTTCGAGGCATGCGCAATAAACCGTCATAATTCCTTAATCCAGCCAGTTTTAGACCGTCAAACCCGGCACCTGGCGCAGGTCCTTGAGATTGCGAGAAAGCATTGTGGCGTTGAAAACGAGGGCGATGGCAGCGATTCGCAAGTCAAGCGTTCCAATGCGGATGCCCATGCGTCGAAGTTGAAGGAAGATGGTCTCCGCATCGTCGGTCCAATCAAGAATGGACCACTTTGAGAGCATGCCCATGCCCAGGTGGAAGCGGGCATACGAGGGCACGAGAGAGCCTCGCGTGCTGTTCAGACTGGCGAGCCAGCCACGCATGGATTCCTCAGCCGTGATGATCGTCAGGAACACATCCACGTCTTGATTGCCAATCCTGGCCTGAAGGTGCTGGCCTGCGACAGTACACCGGTTGATTTCTGAGTAGTGGTTGGTGTCAAGGATGTGCATCCTGCCTTGGGAGGTCTTCGATCGATTTCTGGTTCACCCCGGCGCGCCAGGCTTCACCCAGGCGCACGGCCTCGTCATAAACGGGATCGTCCTTGGCCCATCCGGCGAATTGCATCCACTCCGTCTTTGCCTCAGGCCGGTCGTTCATCCTGCGCGCCTGGATCCGCTCCAGCATTTGCACATACGCCTCGTCAAGCACAGGTGATGTTGTCATTTCCCAGCATAGCCTTGCCAATGGGTTTCGCAACCAGATGCCGACTCACTTCACTTTGCGCTCATACTCCCGCCACAGGCGTTCGATGGCCTCTTCCGGGTCCTCCAGCATCATGCCTTCCTTGATCTTGCTGGCGTAGATGCCGAAGGAGAACGGGCTCACCACGGGCACCTCGATGAGCTGCCAGTCCAGCACCAGGGAGTTGTGGAGAAAAGCCTCGGCCCCGGGCAGGTCCAGGAAGGTATGGGTGGCCTCGCGGTAGGACTGGGCCAGCAAGGGGTGGTCCGGCTCGTGCTCCAGGAGCACGCGGAACAGGATTTCCGCGCTCCAGCGCAGGTGCCGTATCTTGCGCTCGTGACCGGGGCGGTTGCGCGGCACCATCAGGCCGGTCTGCGCCACGCCGCGGAACTGCCATTTGACCAGGTCGCTTTCGGCCAGGGCGGCGCGCATGGAGTCATCGGCCCCTTCGGGCTTGAACAGCTCGCGCCACTCCTCCACACCCAGGTCTTGAAAGATCTTGAGGGTGAGCAGAAAGCCATAGTCGTCGATGGTGACCATCGCGTTGCCGCCCACGGCCTCCTTGACCCGGTGGGCGATGATGCGGGAAAGCGCATTGTTGGCGGCCCGGCCGATGAGCGAGTGGAAGAAGAACTGCACCAGGCCTTCCTCGTCGCGATCGTCCACGAAACGCTCGATCAGGAACAGGCCGTCGCAGGGAATCATGGAGACGCGCAACTGGTTGCGGCAGTGCCGCACCACTGCGGCGGCGTTGGTGATGGAGATGTTGAAGGTTTCCACCAGCCAGTCGGAAATCGCATCGTTGTCGCCCTTCATCCTCTCCGCCAGTCCGGTGCGCAGATGGGTGACTTCCCGGCACAGGCCGGATGAAAGCGGCATCTTGTTCGCGTTCCAAGCGGGCACCGTGGGCAGCCTGCCCATGGCATCCTCCACAAGGGCTTCGGCGATGCCGGTTTCGATCAGGCGCACGGTGCGGCCTGCGAGCACGAAGATGTCGCCCAGCTTGAGCCCTTTCAAAAACGACTCCTCGACCTGGCCGAGCCGGCGTTTGCCGAGGTACACGCTCACCATTCCCTCGCTGTGGATGGTGCCAATGTTGGCCAGGTACTCGCGCTCCACCTTCTTGCTGGGCACGGCGAGCAGGCCATCCACCTCGATGATCTTGCCGAAGGTCTCCGTGTACTGTTTCTCCAGCGAGCGACCGCCCCCTTGCAGGTAGCGGAACACCCGGTCGAACTCCGCCTGGCCGAGGGCGGCGAAGGACAGCGAGCGGCGCACCGTCTGGAAGGCGGATTCGCGGGTGTACCCCCCCTCCAAGGCCATGCCCACGAGGTGCTGGGCCAGCACGTCCAGGGGGGCTTCCAGCACCTGCACTTCATCGAGCTGTTCGCGGCGGGTCATCTCCGCGCAGACGATGCACTCCATCAGGTCGTTGATGTTGGTCGCCACCAGCACGCCATGGCTTTCCTCGCCGATGCTGTGGCCGCTGCGACCGATGCGTTGCAAGGCGCGGCTGATGCCCTTGGGGGTGGAGATCATCACGACGCAGTCCACCGCGCCGATGTCGATGCCCAGTTCCAGGCTGGTGCTGCACACCACCGCGCGCAGCTCGCCACGCTTCAGCCGGTCCTCCACCTCCATGCGCACGTCGCGGTCCAGCGATCCATGATGCGCCTCGATTTGGTCCGCCAGCTTTGGCAGCGCCTGTTTCAGGCGGTGGGCCAGGCTTTCGGTGGTGCTGCGTGTGTTGCAGAACACAATCAGCGAGCGCTTGGCCTGCACCAGACGGGCGATGTCATGCAGCACCCGCGCAGCCGTCCAGCCTGAGGGCGGATACGGATCCTGGCGCAGGGGCGACAGAACCTCCACACGTCGCTTTCGTGCGATTTTTGCCCGCACAATTTCGCAAGGGCGGTCCACGCCTGCCAGAAGTTTCGCGAGCAGGGGCAGCGGGGCGGCGGTGGCGGAGAGGCCAATGCGGATGAGGCCGCCTGGCACCCTCCGCTCCAGCCTTTCCAGCGACACGGCCAGATGCGCCCCGCGCTTGTTTTCGGCGAGCGCATGCAGTTCATCCACGATCACGAAGCGGCAGTGCCTGAGCGATTCCCTGTGGCCTTCCTGTGGCAGCAGGATCGCCAGGCTTTCCGGCGTGGTGAGCAGGATGTGCGGGGGTTTGCGCTTTAGTTTCGCCCGCTCCGCCGCCGTGGTGTCGCCAGTTCGCAGCCCCACGCGAATCACCGCCTCCAGGCCCAGCCCTTGCAAGGGCTGGGTGAGGTTTTTCTGCATGTCATAAGTCAGCGCCCGCAACGGTGAAACGTAGATGGCATGGACCCCCTCCGTGAGCTCACCGGCCTCATGCAGACGCAGGAGATGGTCGATCACCCCGAGGAACCCCGCCAGCGTCTTGCCGCTGCCTGTGGGCGAGGACAGCAGCACCGAGCGCCCCGCCAGGATGTGCGGCACGCACTGCGCCTGCGCGTCCGTGGGCGCGCCGAAGGTGGTGGCGAACCCGGTGGCCAGACGAGGATGGAGCTGGGACAGCATTGGCGGCAATCGCGAGCAGGGTGGGTTGGCAGCAGGAGCAGACCACGTGTTCCCACAGAGCGCCATTCACTTCGCCATTGCTTAGCAATATGTGTCCGGACGGGTGCAGTTGATCAGGTTAACCGCTACAATTCATTTGCGCAATCTTCGGGCGAAGTTTACCCATATCCATGCCGCAACCCAGATCACCGCTGGACAGGTCCCACCTGTTCGCCGCCTTGCTCGCTCTTGTGAGCCTGCCGGCGCTGGGGCTGGTGTTGCCGCTGGGGCTGTCCACCTTCGGAGGCAGGCGGCTCGAAAAGCTTCTGGTGATGCACAGCACTCACAAGGACACGGGCATCCTCCTGCAACGAATGGCTTTCCGGGATCCCCACATGCTTCCTGTGTATGGCAGCTCCGAGCTCACCCTGGCAAAGCCGAATCGCGTGGACAAGTTCTTCGCAAGCGCACCCACCGGTTTCAAAGTCTGCCCGGTGGGCGCCTCCGCCAACACTCCCTTGATGATCACGCAGAAGGTCGCCGCGCTGAAGGCC
>CAINXC010000155.1 GCA_903854655.1 uncultured Verrucomicrobiota bacterium
GCACTTCGTGCTCTTCTGCAACCGGGCTTACTCGCTGCAGGAGAGCTACCTGCGCTTCCTGGAAAGCCAGATCCGCAAGGAATTCCCGGGCATGGGCCTGCCCTTCCTGCTGAAGATTAAATCCAAGGTGAAAGACAAGGACTAACCCATGCGCAGATGAGCATCATGGTCACCAGCACACGCAGGCGTTTCGTCACCCGGATGTTCCAGGCCGGGGCGGTGCTGGCTGGCACGGGTGGCGGCGCGTTTAGCTATGGCAGCCTGATCGAGCGGCATCGGCCCGTCGTGGAGCGAATCACCATTCGGATGCCTGGCCTGGGGCAGGCGTGGCAGGGGTTTCGCATTGTCCAGATCAGCGATCTGCATCTGGAGCCCATGCGCGACCCCGTGCTCCTGTCCGGGGTGGTGGACACAATCAACGGCTTGAAGCCGGACTTGGTGGCATTGACAGGGGATTTTGTCACTCATGACGCTTCAGACATCGCGGAGCTCTCAGCGCCGCTCGCAGCGTTGAAGGCACCTGCGGGTGTGTTCGCCTGCGCCGGCAATCACGATGTGTGGACGGGTGTTTCCAAAGTCTCGCGCCCCCTCATGGGACACGGGATTACTTTTCTCAACAACGCCGGGCGCGGGTTGGTGCGGCAGAACGAAACCCTGTGGATTGCCGGACTGGACTCGGTTTGGGGCGGTCGTCCCCTAATCCGCGAGGCAGTGAAAGCCAGGCCGGCGGATGCTGCCACGATCATGCTGATGCATGAGCCTGATTATGCGGACACGCTGGCAATGATGCAGACATCCATGCTCCAGCTTTCCGGCCACACCCACGGCGGACAAGTCTGCCTGCCCGGGGGGCATCCGTTGCGGCTGCCATCGTGGGGCAGAAAGTACGCGAAAGGCTTGTTCCAGGTGGGCCGCATGCAGCTCTACGTCAATCGCGGCATCGGCTGCACGGATGTGCCCGTGCGGTTTGCCTGCCCGCCGGAAATCACGGAGATCACCCTTGCTTGCGCGTGAAGTGAGCGGTTGCATTTGGCGGCCGGTTGCCTATGGCAGGCTGCCATGAATCGTGTTGGCATTGGTTACGACGTGCATCCCTTCGAAGAAGGCCGCCTGTTAATTCTCGGCGGCGTGGAAATCCCGCACACGCGAGGGCTGAAGGGGCACAGCGATGCCGATGTGCTCTGCCACGCAATTGCAGACGCTGTGCTTGGCGCCCTCGGATTGCCGGACATCGGCTTCTATTTTCCGCCCAGCGATGCCAGCATCGAAGGCATCTGCAGCCTCAAGATTTTGGAGAAATGCGCAGCTCTGGCGACGGAGAAGGGGGCCATCATTGAAAACGTGGACAGCACGCTGATTGCCGAGGCACCGAAGGTCATGAAGCACGCTCCAGCGATGAAAATCAACATCGGTGCCGCGCTCGGCATCACGGCGGACCAAGTGGGCGTGAAAGCCACGACCAACGAGCGACTTGGCTTTGTCGGGCGCGAGGAAGGCATCGCGGCGATGGCGGTGGCGAGCGTGAGGGTGGGGTGAGGGTGGGGTGAGGGGGCCGACTGTTAGAAAAGAAAAGCCGGGGGCGAACCGCTCCCCTGGGTGCTTCCCATCTTTATCGCGCAAGATCCGGCGCAGGCTCCTGGGAACGCCAATCTCTCGATTGGCTCAGGCAAAGTGCTTATTTAAGCCAATCGGGAGGTTGGCGTTCCCAGGACTCCGCAGTCATTCTGTGCGGACCTGTGTCTTCGTTGCGCCAGCGGGATGGGGAATGGTCATATTGCCCCTCGTCCGAGAATACCTATCCCCTTTTGGATTCATTGTGGCTTCGGAGAATCAGGGCGACCGTTTCGTCGTGCATGTCTCCCAAGTACCAAGGCGGGGAAGGCTCGCCACCTTCAAGGTAACCAAAGTACAAACGCATGAATTCTTTGCCTATGCCAGACACATGGATCAAGCTGTTCACCAACCTTCCTGAAAAGGTCACACTTTGAATTTCTCCATCTACTCGATGTGTCACACTGCCTTCGTAAACTCTTGCGCCAATTCGCAGCTTGAGGTTTGAAACCTGAGGATTGCAACGTTCAAGGGAGTCTATAAACGCATTCATAATGTGGCATGACCAGCGGGTAGATGCGGCAGCGCTGATCCTATAGCGCAGAAGCGTCAAGACTCAATTATTTGGGTGCGCAGGGACATTGTTTTTCGCCGATTTCATCGCGAATATTCGCCTTGATGTACTGCTGGTATACCAATAGAATACAGAACATGGATTCCCCCCCGGAGAAAGATCCTTCCCTGAGCCGCCGCGCCTACGACTACCTTCAGCGAAAGCTGATCAGCGGTGAGCTGCGCTCGGGCAGCATGGTGTCCGAGCAGTCGGTGGCCACTGAGATTGGCATGAGCCGCACGCCGGTGCGTGAGGCGATACGCGCGCTGGAGCAGGATGGTGTGCTGGAGCAGTTGCCGCGCTTCGGCACACGGGTGCGGACCCTGGAGCGCCGGGATCTGGAGGAACTGTACGAGCTGCGCGAGGCGATGGAACCCTTTGCCGTGGCGAAAGCGGCCAAGGCGGCGCTGCCGGAGGATGTGCTCAGCCTGGGGCGGGTGTGCGAGGAGATTCAAACCATGGCCGGAGAGCTGCGGAAATCCAAAGTGCCGTCCCTTGATGCCGCCCAGATGCAGCGACTGCTAAGCGCGGACCTGGGCTTTCATCTCATGCTCCTACGCGTGGCCGGGAATCAGCGGATGATGAAGATTGTCTCCGAATCGCGCCTTCTCACCGGCATCTTTGGAACCCAGCGGCAGGCGCACACCGCCCCGGTTCTGGAGCAAACTTATCGGGAGCACAGGGTCATTCTCGAAGCGGTGGAGCGAGGCGACGGCAAGGCCGCCGGCCGGGCCATGACCCAGCATATTCGCGCCAGCAGGAAGCAGGCGCTGGATGCCTACGACCATGACCAGAGCCATCACAACTCGCGACTGCTGCCGCTGGCCATGCCGCAGCAACTGCTCGCCGAGATCGACCGCATTGAAGCCCGCCGTGCAAAAGTCCCCAAGACCCGCCGATAGATCATGCAAACTCAACTCAAAGGCATTGTCCCCCCTCTCATCACCCCTCTGCGCGAACGCGACACCTTGGATCTGGAGGGGCTGGAGCGGCTGATCGAGCATCTCATTGCTGGCGGTGTGTCCGGTCTGTTCATTTTGGGAACCACAGGCGAGGGGCCGAGCCTCAGCTACCGGCTGCGTCGCGAGTTGATTGAGCGCGCCTGCAAGCTGGCGGCGGGCCGCGTTCCGGTGCTGGTTGGCATCACGGACACTGCGTTCACGGAATCCATGAACCTCGCCAGGTTTGCCGCCGAGCAGGGGGCCCACAGCGCAGTGCTTGCCGCGCCGTATTATTTCCCGGCTGGCCAGGCGGAACTTGTGGAGTACCTGGATGACCTGGTGCGCGAGCTGCCGCTGCCCTTGTTCCTCTACAACATGCCGGGCCTGACCAAGGTGAGCTTTGAGGCGGAGACGATCCGGGCTGCGATGCAGTGGGAAAAGGTGATCGGCATCAAGGACTCATCGTGCGACATGATTTACTTCCACAAGCTGCTGCGCCTGACCAAGGAGCGGCCCGACTGGTCGCTGCTGGTGGGCCCTGAGGAACTGACGGCCGAGGCCGTGCTGCTTGGGGCTCATGGCGGCGTCAACGGCGGTGCCAACATCCATCCGCGCCTGTATGTCGATCTCTATCAGGCTGCGGAGGCGCAGGATTTGCCGCGCGTGCGGCAGCTTCATGCGCAGGTGATGGATCTGGCGGGCCGGATCTATGCGGTGGGCAGGCACAAGTCCGCCATCATCAAGGGCATCAAATGCTCCTTGTCTTTGTTAGGCATTTGCGAGGATCAGATGGCGGAGCCCTTCCATCGCTTCCGCGAACCGGAACGAGCCATGGTGCGGGAGCACCTGGTGGCGCTGGGTATTCTTTGAGGAACAGGGAGCAGGGCTGTGTCGAGTCTCACATTCATGGCGCCGGCAAATCTGTGCGCGACGAACTTCCTAACCCATGGCTTCGGCGTCACTACGACGGCTGTGGACGGTGCGGCTGGTGGGAATGATTTCGGCTGCGTGCAGGACCAGGGCCATGGCGCGGATTTCAGCGATACCTTTCGCCAGGTGCGTCCAGACCAGACCCATGGGGGAGGCATCGCAGGCGGCGCTGTTTTCGAGGTGATTGAGCTGCCTGTTGAGTTCGGTTCGAGCGGAGACGCCTGCTTTTTCTTCAATGGCTTGAGCCAAGGTTTCAATGATGGGCTGGACCGCAGCCATGGTGGTCAGCAATCCGTCATCCTTGGAAACAGGCTTGGCGGGCAGGTGCACGGCCATGGCGGTGAGGGCACGAGTGATGCGTTGGTTGTAGGTGGTCAGGGCAATCACTCGCTCCGGGGCGGCGATGTGCGACGATGGTTCTGCGAGCAGGCGCTGCAGGGAGGCAGACGCCTCGCGATTGGCGTTTTCGGCCCGGCGCTTGACCATGAGCAGGTCGTGACCAGGGGGCTGTTCATTGACAAGAACGGTGCCGAGCGATTGCAGATAGACGCCATTTGCCCGCACTGCGGCGGCGAGCAGGCCGTTGAACTTGTCGCCCTCCCAAATGGGCCAGAAGGCCAGGGCTGAAGCCAGCGCCACCACTCCGCCGGCGACCGTGCAAAGCAGGCGCGTGACGGTGAAGTCGAGATGCACGGGAGCCATGGTGCCCATGATCAAGACCAGCATCAGCGTGACGAAGAAGATGGCGATGTCGTATCGACGTCTCAAAAAGTAAGCGAAACCAAACGCCATCAGTGCGGCGCAGGCATCGAGCAGGAAAACCGGCATCCTGATCCAAAGCAGGGCGCTGCCCAGGAGGCTTCCCGCGAGCGTGCCGACGATGCGTTCCCCGGCGCGCTTGCGGGTGGACCCATAGTCCGGCTGAAGCACCACCACGATGGTGAAGGCAATCCAGTATCCGCGCGGAATGGCGAAACCACGATAGGCGAGCACCGCCAGCATGGTGAGCACCGCCATGCGCAACGAATAGCGCAGCAACACCGGATCAAGCTGGGCGGCGGGATTGATCCAGGCGGCCAGGGCGCGCATGGGGCGCCGGCTCAAATCGGGCAGCCGGGCCGGGAATCCCCCGGCTCCTTGCGCGTGGTCGATGGTTTCGCCCAGGGCGTCACGAATGCGTGGCAGCACCTGGGCGATCTGATCGAGCGCTGCCGCTGCCTGCGCCATTTGAAAGCCGGAGGCCGGGACACCCATCTCATCAGTCAGCACCTGGATCAGGTGCAGGCAGCGCTGGAGGCGCACTTCGGTGACGGAAAAATTGACAGCGCGATGGGTGACAATGGTGATCGCCACCGAGCGTGCCGCATCGCTCAGGGCCTTGAGCACGGAATCCACGGTGGGCAGGTGGCGGGCGAACTCCGGCCGGGCCATCAACGGCTCGAGTGCGGTATGAAAAGCAAGGGCGCGCATGGTCAGATGCACGACCTCGACGCGCATGTCTTCAAGGTGGCGCAGCAATGTTGTCGGCCGTCGGCCTTGTGCTGCTCCCAGGATTACGAAGGTGCGGTCAAGGGCGGCGCGCAGGTCGCGCTCACGCTCCCCCAGGTCTTCGCCCTTCTCCTCTGGCAGGGGTCTCATGCTGGCCACGAGATCAGACGCCGCCACCCAGGTTTCCGCCACGGCATAGCGCAGGGGATGCTGCGGTCGCAACGGCCAGACGACAATGTGCAGCAGCGCCGCTCCTGCGCCGCCGATGAGGATCAATCCGGCCAAGTGCAGACCCGTGGAGAGCGGCCCTGCCTGGGACAGACCCAGCAGGAACAGCAGGGCCGATGAGACGCTGAGCGGCGGTCCGTAGTCGGCGCTGAGATGACGCCAGGCACCACCGAGAAGGGCGATGAAGCCCATGGCAAGCGTGGCCGACCACAGGCCGCCGCCCGCCCACACACCCAGCATCGCGGCTACGGCCACCGTCACGATCATGGTGGCGAGAATGAGGAGGCGCGTGCCGTAGGGGCCGCGCAGATCGGGCAGCGCAATGGTTTGCGCCGCCATCGCGACGAAGACCGCGTCGGACATGCGGCCCATGGCATGACAAATCAGCAGGGGAATGACGAAGGCGACGCTCGCTCGCAGGGCTCGCCCCAGATCGGGCCGCAGAGCGAAGGATTCGAAGAGGCGTTGCACGAGGCAAAAGAAGCTGACGCTGTCGCTCGCCGCAAGCTGAGGATTATGCATTGGGAGTGGCTTAAACGTGGCTCACGCCGCCCCCGGCGTGAATGAAAAGGACTGCGCGAAGCGCCAAACCGTCAGCCTTTTTCACCATCAAGGCGGCCGGCGTGGTCCAGCACATGCAGATTCCGAAGCTGGCGGCCCAGGAATTGCCCCAGTAAGAGGAGGCCCAGACTGAACGCGTAAATCCACAGCACGTTTGGCACAAATCCGGGCGGCCAAGGGCCGGGGAAGGAGTGGTGCCAAGTGACCACTCCCAAGGGCGTGACTCGCAATCTCTCCAGCCTCCCTGGCAACGCACAGGTGCCCACAGTCGAGGAAACCACGAACCAAACATAACACACGAAACCGAAAACAAACGCCAGAGCGCACTTGGTTTCTTGAAGCCAGCGCGGGATGCCGGACGGGCAGGCACCGGGTGGACCGAGGTGCCAGACCCATGGCCGCTTTCTGCGCCTCACCAGGAGAAGAAACCAATTTGCGAGATACGGGCGATGGCAATGGGCGGTACGGAAACCGTATTGCATGCCCGTCCACAACAGCCAAGCGCAGGCGACTATAAGTGGGACCACCAATACAAAGCTCAAAATCCACAGCAACCATGGATCGGGGAGATTGGAGTACCCACGGAGCCAGTCCATCGTGGAGGTGTGCAGCCACGGAAGGTGCTGCTTGAGATTCCAATACAGCATGAAGCCGCCATGCATGAAAAGATTCAAGACGTGGAGGAAGGAAGCAGACCCGCAGTACACGACCGCGACCATGCCAGCGATCAATTGCATGGTTTTGAGGCGGTCCATCCAAGTTTGGGCGCAAGGCGGTAAGTCGAGGCTCGACACGAGTTGAGGGGGGAGGCAGTGGTACGGTTTCGCAGTGGGAACATCCGGTCAGGGAACGGCGACGGCAAGCGTGAACCGGTTGCAAAGGCTAGGCGTGTTTGCAATTGCCGGGCAATGAAAGAACGAGCGAGGTGGAGAATGAAGTGGCTCACATTGTCGGCTCGCGACGGCGAGATTGATCCAGCCGCTTCGCAGATCTTTTTCGATTTACGTCGATTGCGACGGAAGGCAAAAGTAAGAATCAGGAGCTGACAAAACGGGAGGAATGCCTATGATGGATCTACAAACCCGCTCTTCAGTCATGAAACGCTCCGTCCTCACCGCCAAGCAGTTTGTGATCTGGCTCATCCTTTGGTGCCTGATGGGCGTGTCCTGGCTCGCCTTGGATGAGCATTGGATTTCGATGACCAATGGCGTGTTCGTGTTTGCCAACATTTTCCTTCTCCAGTCCCCCGAGGAGCGTGCACGGCCTGTGAAGGCTCGTGAGCTCACGCTGATTCTGCTTGGGCTCGCGCTGTTCGCCGCCGTCATGATCGTCCTCTGCAAGTGGTTCCCGACCACGGGAACGGAAGCGAAAGCGATGATTCGGCAATCAGTCGTGGTTGTGCCCGTGTGGATCCTTGTGGCCTGGTTGATGGTTCGCCGCTGGTGGTCATCCCGCAAAGAGGAGCAGAATGTGGCCGAGAACCCAGGTTGCTTGTGAGTCTCAATGCTTGCTGGCCGAGGGCGGGACCCGAGTGCCACCTTCTGAATGAACCACAAACCCGCTCCCACCC
Source organism: uncultured Verrucomicrobiota bacterium (assembly GCA_903854655.1). GTDB lineage: Bacteria > Verrucomicrobiota > Verrucomicrobiia > Verrucomicrobiales > Verrucomicrobiaceae > CAINXC01. The sequence continues at coordinate 7,883 of CAINXC010000155.1, forward strand.
GTATCCCTTTGCATGCTCTACTCCGTTCTCGACCTGGCGCCCATCATCCAGGGTGGTGATGCGTCGCTGGCCTTTCGCAACAGCCTGGATCTGGCGCGTCACGTGGAGCAGTGGGGCTATCACCGGTTCTGGCTGGCGGAGCACCATGGTATTCCTGGCATCGCCAGCGCGGCGACCTCGGTGTTGATCGGGCACGTCGCGGGCGGCACTTCTCGCATCCGCGTGGGATCGGGCGGCATCATGCTGCCGAACCACGCGCCGCTGGTGATTGCTGAGCAGTTCGGCACGCTCGAATCGCTTTACCCTGGGCGCATTGATCTCGGGCTGGGGCGCGCCCCTGGCGGCCACCAGGAGATCGCGCGGGCCTTGCGTCGGCATCTTGGCAGCAGCGATGAAACCTTTCCGCAGGACGTGAAGGAGTTGCAGTCCTACTTCCTGCCCGCCGTTCCAGGGCAGTTGGTAAAGGCCATTCCTGGCGCGGGCCTGACCATTCCCCTTTACCTGCTGGGATCGAGCGATTTCAGCGCGCGGCTGGCGGCGGAAATGGGGCTCCCGTTTGCTTTTGCCTCACATTTCGCGCCGGGCCAGCTTCACAAGGCCCTGGACCTGTATCGGGGTGAATTCAAGCCCTCGCCGGTGCTGGACAAACCTCACGCGATGGTTGCCGTCAATGTGTTTGCGGCGGACACCGATGAGGAGGCGCAGCGCCAGTACACCTGCCTTCAGCAGCAGTTCCTCAATTTGATTCGCGGTTACCGGCAACTGCTGCCACCGCCGCTGCCCAGCATGGAGAACAAGTGGAGCGCTTCCGAAGAAATCCAGGTCAATCGCATGAGCCGCTGCTCGGTGGTGGGGGCACCTGCGAAACTTAAGCGAGAGCTGGAGGCGCTGATTGCCGAGACCGGGGCTGATGAGATCATTGCCACGGCGCAGATCTTTGACCATGCAGCCCGGCTGCGCTCGTTTGAAATCGCCGCCGGGGTGTTTGAGGAGATCAACAAGGATTTGAAGAACTGAGCGGCGGGCGCTACGGGTGCGGTTCATGACACCCGCCAGCACCTCCGCCGCCACCCGGCTTTGCACGGCCTGCGGGATGTGCTGCAACGGCGTGATGTTCCACATGGTGCAGATGCAGCCCGGCGATGCGCCGAAGGAGCTGGTGGCCCTTGGAATGAAGCTCAAGCGCAAGAAGAGGCAGCAGTACATTTTGCAACCGTGCCCCGCCTTGAAAGGCTGCCATTGCTCGATCTACCTGCAGCGCCCGGAGCGCTGCCAGTTGTTCGAGTGCCGGCTGCTGAAGGCCGTGGCCAGAGAAGAGCGTTCCGAGGCTGAGGCGGTCGAGATCATCCGTGACGTGCGGCAACGCGTGGAACAGGTCACGGGCCTCCTGCAACGCGGCGGCAAGTCCGACGAAAGGAGGCCGCTCTCGAAGCGCTTTGACAAGATCATGACTGATCTCGCGGCGGCACCCAATGAGCCGGAGCTGGCGGCTCTGCGCGAGGAACTCGGCGATGCCATGACCGGGCTGAACGATCTGCTCAACCGGGACTTCCGGCTGGTGCCTCTCGCGCTGTAACCTCGTCACAAACTCGCCGTTGACGTTCCTTCTGCCCTCCCCCAGTCTGCGGGCTCGGTATTTTTCACCTCATCAATCGACCACTCACACACATTTTATGGGACTCTTTGACTCCATCGCAGGCAACTTGCTGGGCAGCGTGCTCGGCGGCGGACAATCCGGCAGCGGTCTTGCCAAGCTGGCAAGCGACGTCATGAGCGGCAATCATGGCGAGCTCAGCACAGAAGTGAGCGGGCTTCTCTCCTCGGTGGGTGGCATTGATGGCCTGGTGCAGAAGGCGCAGCAGGGCGGTCTGGGCGAGGTGGTCGGCTCCTGGGTCGGCACCGGCGAGAACCAGCCGATCACCAGTGAGCAGGTCACCCAGCTTCTTGGCAGCGACGTCATCCAGCATGTGGCCAGCAAATTCGGCATTGATGTCAACCAGGCGGCGCCGCTGGTGGCCACGATGCTGCCTGCGATCATCAGCAAGCTCACTCCCGACGGGCAGGTGTCACCCGATGCTCACAACGTCGATGCGGTTCATGCCGCCATCGGCAGCCTCGTTCAAGGCGGCGGCCTCATGAAACTGCTGGGCGGCCTGCTCGGTGGCTCCAAGCCAGCGTAATCATTCCGCGCTGGAAAGCGGTGGCGAAGAGACTTTGAACCACAGGCTCGTGAATGGGCCTGTGAGTTGGTGCGATCCCTGGCAAACTTTACGCTTTCGAGCGCTTTTGTTTTTGCCTTTTGCTCCCTTGGCACGTACCCACCTCGCCGATTCCTTTTTCTGATGCTCCTGCTTGCCCTCCGAATGCTTTTTGGCGACACCGCCAAGTATCTCATGCTCATCGTGGGGCTGTTCTTTGCCACCTTCCTGATGGCACAGCAGGCCGGGGTGTTTTGCGGGCTCATGCAGTGGACAACGGCGACGCTCAAGAACGTTCCTGCGCCTCTGTGGGTGGTGGAGGAGAAGGTGGAGCAGGTGAATGAAACCAATCCCATGCGGGATACGGACGTCACGCTGGTCAGCTCGGTTGACAGCGTGGCCTGGGCCTCGCCGCTTTACTCCGGGGTGCAGCGCGTGCGCCTGGCCGATGGCAAGTTCAAGATCATCCAGCTCATCGGCATCGATTCCAGCACGCTGGCGGGCGCTCCGGTGAAGATGCTCAGCGGGCGGTTGGAGGATATTCGGCTGCCCCATTCGGTGATCATTGACGTGCTTGCCACCACGCGGCTGGCTCAAGACCCCGCACATCCGCTTGCGGTCGGCGACATGTTTGAAATCAATGATCAGGAAGCGCGCGTCATCGGCGTCTGCGAAGCGATGAAGTCCTTCACCGGCGGCCCCTATGTCTGGACCACTTACAGCCGGGCGCTGCAGTACACGCCCCCGCAGCGCAAGATGCTGTGCGCTGTGATCGCCGCGCCCAAGCCCGGCATCAGCAACGCGCAGGCGGCTGCGGACATCCAGCGCTCCACCGGTCTCAAGGCTTATGTCAACGGCCCCTATGGAGTGGAGGGCGACTTCAATCACGCCACCATCATGTGGTACGTGCGCAACACGGGGATACCAGTCTCTTTCGGCATCACTGTGGTCGTGGGCTTCATTGTCGGGGTCGCCATTTCCTGCCAGACTTTTTATTCCTTTGTGCTCGACCACATGAAGCACCTGGGCGCCCTCAAGGCCATGGGAGCGAGCACCTTCACGCTGTGCAAGATGCTGCTGCTCCAGGCCTTCACTGTGGGCATCATCGGCTACGGCATCGGCCTGCTGGGCACGGCGGGTTTCGCCATGGGCGCGCTGAAGCGAACCGAGCCGCCCTTTTACATGCCGGACATCGTTCCACCTGCGGTGCTGGGCGTGATCTTCTTCATCTGTGCCCTCGCCTCGCTCATGGGCATCTGGCGCGTAAGCAGGCTGGAGCCGGCGATGGTGTTTCGCGGGTGAAGAAGCGGCCTCGCCTTTTCGTACTCCACATGTCCGCCCCTTCCTCCATCAGCCTTCGTCACGTCGTCAAATCCTTTGGCGATGGCGGCTCCAAGCTCACGGTGCTGAAGGACATTTCTCTTGAGGCAAAGGATGGCGAAATAATGATGCTCGTAGGCCCCTCAGGCTGTGGCAAGACCACGCTGATCAGCATCATGGCGGGGACATTGAAGGCGGACGAGGGGGAGATCGAGGTCTTCGGCTCCGCCTTGCACAAGATGTCCAAAGGGGCGGTAACCCGGTTCCGCGCCCAGAACATCGGCTTCATCTTCCAGCAGTTTCATTTGATCCCCACGCTGAACATCGTGCAAAACGCCAGCGTGCCGCTGCTGATCCAGGGCAAGTCCACCCGCTATGCCGAGGCGAAGGCGCGCGAGGCGCTCGACAAGGTAGGGCTGGGGGACCGCCTGCATCACCGGCCCACCGAACTTTCCGGCGGCCAGCAGCAGCGCGTGGCCATCGCGCGCGCCCTGGTGCATGAGCCGCGCCTGATCATCTGCGACGAGCCCACCGCCGCGCTCGACGCGAAGAACGGCCAGCTTGTCATGGAACTGTTCGAAAACGTTGCCCGTGTTCCTGGCCGTTGCGTGGTGATCGTCACGCACGACAACCGCATCTTTCCCCATGCCGATCGCATTGCTTCAATGGACGACGGCCGTATCCTTGAAATCCACGAAGTGGACAAACACAAACCGCCGGTGATTGCCACGCACTGATCCTGCCTTATGCGCTTCCTCAATCAATTTCTTCGTTACGCCACCTTTGCGGCCGCCATCGGCGGCATCTGGATGATGACCCAGGTGCTTCAATTGATCCACGCCAGCGAGTCCGCCACCATCCCTCCACCGCCGGTGGCGCCTCCGACGAAGCCTTTCGAGCACAACATTGCAGGCACGGGCATTCTGGAGGCTCTGAGCGAAAACGTCGCGATTGGGGTGCCGCAGGCCGGGCTGGTCACCGAGGTCAGGGTGAAGGTTTCCGACAAGGTCAAAAAGGGCGATGAGATCATGAAGATTGATGACCGGGAGCTCACCGCCCAGCTCATCACCCAGCGCGCCAGCGTGGCGGTGTCACAGGCCACGATTGAGCTGAAGCAGGCGACGCTGGCGAAAATGCAGGACATGCTCGACCGCATGAACGCGGTGCCCGACAAGCGGGCAATCAGCATGGACGACCTCAAGAACCGCAACAACGACGTGCTGGTCGCCAAGGCGGACGTGAGCGCTGCCAAGGCCCAGCTCCTGGCCGCTGAAGCCGCCGTGAAGAGCACCGAGACGCTGCTTGAGCGCCTCACCATTGCTGCTCCGCGCGACGGGACGATTTTGCAGGTCAACATCCGCGCGGGTGAGTACGCCTCCACCCAGCCGAAGGCCGCCCCGATCATTCTGGGCGATCTGGATCAGTTGCAGGTGCGGACGGATATTGATGAACAGAGCGCCACGCGCATCCGCCCGGGGCAGGCGGCCAAGGCCTTCGTCAAGGGGGACACCCAGCATGCCGTTGCCTTGAAATTTGTGCGCATCGAGCCCTACGTCATTCCCAAGGTCAGCCTCACCGGCAGCAGCACCGAGCGCGTGGACACGCGGGTGCTGCAGGTCATCTACAGTCTGCAACGCCCGACGGATCCGCCGCTGTACGTGGGGCAGCAGATGGATGTGTTTATTGAGGCGGCGGATTCAGGTGTGAGGTAAATTGAAAGTGGGATGCCCCTTCCACTTTCAGGTTCCATGTCCACCATCTCTCTCCATGACCTCACTTTTGCCGAAACCGAGCAAAGGCTGGCGGATGACGGTCTCGCGCGGCACCATGCCCGCGCGCTGTGGCGCGCCCTGCACCGGCAGAGCGAGCTGGACCTGGCCGCCCGCAGGGATTTGTCGCCGCCCCTGCGCCGCTGGCTGGATGCTCATTTGCACCAGGACGTGACGCTCGATGCTCCCACGATCAATGCGAAGATCGACAGCAGCGATGAACGGACCCGCAAGCTGCTCCTGCGACTGGATGACGGCCAGGAAATCGAGACGGTGGTGATGGGCTATCCAGGGCGCTTCACAGCCTGCCTCAGCACCCAGGCGGGTTGTGCGATGGGCTGCGTGTTCTGCGCCACAGGCCAGATGGGCTTTGTCCGCCACCTGCGACCGGGCGAGATCGTGGCGCAGGTGCTGCACGCCCAGCGGCTGCTCCACAGCATGGGCGAGCCCGGGCTGCGCAACCTTGTGCTGATGGGCATGGGCGAGCCCCTGCACAACTATGATGCGGTGATGAAAGCGCTCGGCATCATCACGGATGATCGCGGCGTGAACCTGGGCCCCGCGAAGATCAGCGTGAGCACGGTGGGTGTGGTTCCCGGCATCCTGCGCATGGCGGAGGAGCAGTGCCCCTACAACCTCGCGGTGAGCCTGCACGCCGCCACCGATGAGGAGCGCAGCGCCCTGGTGCCCAGCAACCGCCGCTGGCCGCTTGCGGACCTGATGGCCGCCTGCCGGACCTATGGCGAAAAGACGGGCCGCCGGATCTTCTTTGGCTGGACCCTGATCGAGGGGCGGAACGATTCTCCCGCCCACGCACGGCGGGTTGCCGAACTGCTCCAGGGCCTAGACGCCCATGTGAACCTGATTCCGCTGAATCCCACGCAAGGCTACTCCGGTCGCACCACTGGCGAGGCCGTTGTGGAGGAGTTTCAATCTATCCTCCAAGACGCCGGCTTCCCCAGCACCATACGCCAGCGCCGTGGCATCGACGTGGCGGCGGGATGCGGCCAGTTGCGTGCGAGCAAGGCGAAAAGGCAGAGCGAAGCGCTGGAGTGAAGAGGAAGGCCGCCGCTTTTTTCGTGAGGCACCGGGTGAACCGTAACAATTCGGTTACGATTCTTGTCTTCCACGATTAGATTCGGCACTCTATTCTCGCTCTGGATTTCCCTGGACGCGGCCCTGCTCTCCAATAGTTTCTTCCGGTCGGTTTTTCATGCCGATTTTGCGCCCGAATTAGATGAATTTTGGGCCGTGTCCCTCACTGTCGCTACGCACCAAACCTCCACGAAAGGAAAACGCGAATGAACCTGCCCTGCCATAACAGGCCCTTCACATGGCTTTCCACCCGTCGGACACAATCTGCAGGGCGCGCCTTGCTGCTTTTGCTGCTATTGCTCGGAGCCACTTCTGCCAGGGCTGCTGATTTTGTTGTTCGCACCGTCAACAACGAGTTTGCCTACACCACCACCGCGCCACCTTCACCTCCGACTGTTGGCACTGTGGACGCCTCCAATCTCGGCGGCGCGAGCGCCACGCTCAACGCCAGCATCAATCCAAACGGCGTGGCAACAACGGGCTCCTTCATCTACGGCACGGATCCCGCGCTGCAGACGGGAACAACGACCACCGCAGGGCAGGTCATTGGCAGCGGCAACGCCGCCATTCCTGTGACGGCGGCCATTGCCGGTCTGCAGCCGGTCACCACCTACTACTTTCAGGCTCAGGCGACCAGCAGCGCTGGATCGAACCAAGGCAGCATCCTGAGCTTCACCACGCTGAGCACGGATGCCACCCTCTCCGGGCTGGCGTTGAGCCAGGGAACCATGGGGAGTGCGTTTGACCCGGGAACGCTGGCATATGCGGTCCTGGTGGCGAATCCGGTCACAAGTCTCACCATCACGCCGACGTCCAATGAGAGCCATGCGACGACCAAGGTCAACGGAACCCCGGTCGCCAGCGGCGCGGCCAGCAGTCCCGTCAGCCTGAGCGTCGGGGCCAATGTCATCACCGTCCTGGTGACGGCGCAGGATGGAGTCACGACGGAGAGCTACACGGTCACGGTGACGCGGGCGGCCTTCAACAGCACGGACTATTCCTTCGGAGTTTATGGTCAGGCCGTGACGAATGCCGGCCCCTTTGCGCAAGCCAGGGGCGTTGTGATCCAGCCCGATGGCAAGATCATTGCCGTGGGCACAGGCGAGACCAACAACAGCCTGGACTTCATTGTGGCGCGCTACAACACGGATGGCAGCCTGGACACGACCTTCCAATCCACGGGCAAAGTGAGCACCGATTTTGGCGGCCTCGATGATGAAGCGCAGAGTGTGGCCTTGCAGGGGGACGGCAAGATCGTCGTCGCCGGGTACACGAACGCCAACAGCTCACATTACCAGTTTGCGCTGGCGCGCTACAACACGAACGGCAGTCTGGACACGACGTTCAACACCACCGGGAAGCTCATTCCCTCGTTTGGAACTTCCTTCGAACGAGGGGCAGGCGTCGCCGTGCAGAAAGATGGCAGGATCATCGTTGTCGGAGCTGTCACCGTCGGCAGCAAAGGCGCCATGGCGGTGGCGCGGTTCAATTCGGACGGCAGCCCGGACACCACTTTCAATGTGACCGGCCAGCTCATCGCTCCGGCTGGCACTGACAGCGCTTCAGGCACCTCTGTCGTCGTGCAGCCGGATGGCGCCATCCTGGTGGGCGGCTCGAGCAATCCGTCCGCTGGCGGCGGCCACATGGCCGTCTGGCGCTTTCACGCGGATGGCACGACGGACACGACGTTTGGCGGGACTGGGGAAGTCACCACCGTCGTCGGCACAGGCTCCAGCGGTGCCAGCATGGCGCTGCAAAGGGATGGCAGGATCGTGCTGGCAGGGAGTGCCACCGTGAACGCCGCCGGCAACATCGCGGTGGTCCGCTACAATGGCGACGGCAGCCTGGACACCACTTTCAACACGACGGGCAAGGCGACCACTCAGGTGAGCGGCAGCGCTTCCACAGGCAGCAGCGTGGTGGTGCAGGCGGACGGCAAAATTGCGGTCGCCGGGACCGCCGTGCTGGGCGGCCAGGACGATATCGCACTGGTCCGGTTCAATGCCAATGGCAGCCTCGATACGACATTTAATATCACGGGCTGGGTGACGACGGATCTGGGCGGCTTTGATCTCGGGCAAGGCCTTGCGCTGCAGCGCGATGGCAAGCTGGTGGTGGTGGGCAAATCCGGCCTGGGCAACTATGATTTTGCGGTGCTGCGCTACAACAGCGGCCTGACCGTTGCGCCCTTCACCTGGGGCTATGACAACCTGGGGCAACTGGGCGATGACAATGCGGGGTCCACCAGCGCCCGTCCTGTGGAGGTCCTCTTGATTGGAGCGCTGGCTGGCAAGACGGTGGTGAGCGTCGCGCCCGGCATTTACCATACGGTGGCCTTGTGCGCGGACGGCACAGTGGCGTGCTGGGGCAGCAACTACAGCGGCGAGCTGGGGAACAACACCACAACCCCCAGCGCCGTTCCTGTGGCCGTCGATACCAGCGCAAACTCGGCGCTTCACAACAAGACAGTCATCGCGATTGCAGCGGGCTCCTCCCACAGCCTGGCGTTGTGCTCCGATGGCACCGTCGCCGCCTGGGGCGCTGGTGGTTACGGTCAGCTCGGCAATACTCAAGGGATTGACAGCCCCATCCCCGTGGCCATGTACGCCGGCGCGGGATCTTCCATCCAAGGCAAGACGGTGGTGGCGATGGCGGGCGGCCACTATCACACCTACCTGCTGTGTTCGGATGGAACGGTGTCTGGCTGCGGTTTCAATTTTGGAGGGCAGATTGGCACCGGCTCCAGCAGCCCGATCTTTGTGACCTACCCCACCGCCATCACCACCACGGCGGGGTCGGCACTGGCTGGCAAAACCGTGGTGTCCATCGCAACCGGGCTCTATCACGGCCTGGCGCTGTGCTCGGACGGCACGATTGCCGGCTGGGGGCGCGATTTGGAAGGGCAGTTGGGCGATGGCAACGTCGGCACCGCTTTTACCCCGGTGGCCGTTAACATGACCTCGGGCCTGCTGGCGGGTAAGACAGTGCTGGGCATCGCCGCCGGTGGATTGCACAGCCTGGCACTGTGCTCGGACGGCACCATTGCCGCGTGGGGCAGCAACAGCGCCGGGCAGCTTGGCAACGGCGCCTCAGGATTTGATCCGGTGACGGCACCGGTGGCCGTGGACACCTCGGGAGTCCTTTCGGGCAAGACGGTGGTGTCTCTCATCGCTGGCACCAACAACAGCTTCGCTCTTTGTTCCAATGGCGCCATCGCCTCCTGGGGCGACAACACCTCGGGTGAACTGGGCGACGGCAGCGCTGTGACGGAAATCCACACCCCGGTCCTGGTGGACACCTCGCCGCTGGCTGCCGTGGGTGCGACCTTCATCTCGTTGGCCAGCGGTCCGGATGCCTTCCACGAGACTGCCATGGTGGCCCTGCCGCCTGCGCCGAAAATCATTGTCCTGAGCGCCAGCGGAGCTTTGATTCATAACAACAGCGGAACGGTGATCCTTCCCGATGCCGCCCTTGGGTCCAGTGGCAGTCCGCAGTCTTTCACCATTCAGAACGCCGGGTCTGCCGATCTCACCGGCATTGCAGTGTCGGAGACGGCGGCTGGCAACCCAGCGGACTTTACACTGAATACGACCGGGTTGCCCGCCTCCCTGGCACCTGGTGCCACGGCGACGTTCACCGTGACCTTCTCGCCCAGCGGGAAGGGCCTGCGAACGGCGCTGGCGCAGATTGCCAGCAATGATGCCAATGCGACACCCTTCGGCATTCTTTTCAGCGGCCAGGAAACCTCCTCTGATGCCAGCCTGGCTTCGCTGGTTCCAGGTGTAGGTTCCCTGGCCCCGGTCTTTGACAGCGCGACCCTGAGCTACACGGCCACCCTGCCAGCAGGCACCACCGACTTGTCATTGACACCCATGGTGGCACAGACAGGAGCAACGGTCACCATCAACGGGGTTGCGGTGGTTTCGGGCAGCGCCAGCGCCCCGCTGCATCTCCATGGCGGAACCAACGCCATCATGGTGGTTGTCACCGGCTCCGACGGGACCACCACAAAGACCTATACCGTGGACGCCACCGCCAACGGACCCCATATCGTGGTGGAGGAGCCGTTGGGCACGGAGCTTCCGTTCGGCAGTGCCAGCGTGGATTTCGGAGCGGTGGCTCCGGGATCCAGCGCCAGCGAGGACATCACCATCAGAAGCGCCGGTACGCAGGATCTCACCGGTGTAGGCGTCACTATCGATGGAGCCAATGCCGCTGAATTTTCGGTAACGGTGAACCCCGCCACTTCGGTGACAGCGGGCAGCACCACCAGTGTCACTGTGAAACTGACACCCACCTCGACAGGTGCCAAGAGCGCCACCCTGCACATTGCCAGCAATGATCCGGATGAGCCTTCGTTTGCGGTCAGCCTGACCGGTCGCACCCACGCCGTGAGCTTTGATGAAGACTCGCTGCAGCAAGTGGAGGCTGCGGTCACCCTCACGGTGCCTGTGCGGCTCTCTTCGGCGTTTGGAAAAACCTTCACCGTGCCGGTGACGTTCCTGGAAACGCCCAATCTCAGCGACTACACGGCCAGCGCCTCGCCCTTGACATTCTCCGCTGTCCAGACCGTGGCCAACATCACCATCACCTTGAAAAACAACACGGTGGTGACGGGAGATCGCACGCTGACCGTCACCCTCGGCCAGCCTTCGAACCTGGGGGTTTCACTCGGCGCGTTCCCGGTCTTCACACTGAAAATCCTTGAGGACGATATCGCGCCCGTGATCAGCCCTCAGCCCCTGCCGCTCAGCCAGATCGTCGCCAGGGGCGATTCAGCGACCTTCACTTCAGGCGCGACCGGCAGCCCGCCGCTGACCTTGCAATGGAAGAGGAACGGTCTGATCCTTCCTGGAGCCACGACCGGTTCGCTGACCATTCCCTCAGTCGCCCTGACCGACGGAGGCTCCTACACGCTGACGGCGAGCAACCACCATCCCGCTGTGACCAGCAGCGCCGTGCAGCTTGCGGTGGTGGACACGACGCCCAGCACGCTGAGACTGAATACTGGCACCGCGGCGACCATGACTGTGGGCACGGGTGGCACCCCCCTGACTTACAAGTGGCGGAAGGGCGGCCAGGATCTTCCCATCACCGGCACCAAATACGCCGGGGTCCTCACCAAAACCCTGACGGTGAAGACACTCGTGGGCGGGGATGCCGGAACCTACACTTGCACGGTGACCTCGCCCGCAGGCTCCTTGTCCAGTGGCACCTTCACGCTGGAAGTGCCGACCGCCGCCCCCACCGCCACGATCCCCAGTTTCCCGGATGGAGTCAGCAACAACGCCTACAGCTACCAGCTTCCCTATGACGGCTTGGTGGGGGACGAAAACCAAGTGCCCACGAAATTCGTCTGCTCCGGGCTGCCGACCGGGCTTTCGTGCAATGCCTCCACCGGCCTGATAACTGGCAAGCCCACGACGCCGATCACCACCGCCACCACTTACAACGTCAAGGTGACGCTCTCCAATTCGGCAGGAAGCACGGCCATTCCAAGCGTTGCCAATCCGGGAACTCTGACTCTGAAGGTCTGGCCGTTTCCTTCCGCTTGTGCGGGTGCCTATGTGGGCTTGATGGGCCGCGACACGATCAATTCCAACCTCGGGGGCCGAGTGGATCTGACAACGACCTCAACAGGCTCCTACACCGGCACGCTGAAACTGGGAGCTTCGTCTTATACGCTGGCGCCCGGAACCACGGTGACTGCACCGCCAACCATCGCCACGCCGAATCCGCATCCAGGAGCTACCCTGACCATTGCCCGGACGGGCACGACTTCGGTGGTGCTCATCCTGGACCTCGATCCCACGACAAATCTGCTCACTGGTAGCGTCAACGTGCTGAGCAGCGCCACCCTTGTGCCCATCAGCGGCTGGCGCAACATCTGGCGCACAGCGACACCGGCCAACCTTGCCGCCCAAGCAGGAAACCATGCATTCAACCTCGCCATCGATGCGGGAGATTTTGGGGCGCCGGGCGTGCCCCAGGGATACGGTTACGGCACGATCACGGTGACAACGGCGGGTGGCACCACGGTGACCGGGCACACGGCCGATGGCGGAGCGATCACCACCAACACCGGAATCCTGGGACCCAATGGTGAGGCGGTGGTGTATCAGATGCTCTACTCCAACAAGGGTTCGGTGCTGGGCAGCGTGGTCATCGCCGGCGACACGCAGCACAACATTACAGGCACGCTGGACTGGCAGAAGAGCGCGGTGGTGCTGCCGCATGATTACGGGGCGTTTGGCCCGGTTTCGCTGATGATGTCCGGGGGCAAGTATGTGTACACCAGCACGGCTGCGCTGCTGGGGCCGGTTTCGCCGTCAGGGAGCGACGCGGGGTTGGTGTTTGACCAGGGGGGGCTGCCAGGAGGGAGCCTGACCAACCCGAACGTGCAACTGCACATCAGCAGCGCGAATGTGATTACATTCCCCGCAGCGGGGGTGAGCAACCCGGGCAAGATCACGTCCCTGACTCTGACAACGGCGACAGGGGCGTTCAACGGGAAGTTCACGCTCACCGACGGCTCGGTAAGCCGGGGCGTGCTGTTCCAGGGGCAGATGGTTCCGAGCCTGGGGAAAGGCTACGGTTACTTCCTGCTGCCGGGGCTCGCGCCCTCGGTGACCACTTCGCCCATCCTTTCCGGATCGGTGTTGCTGGAGGCGGTGGGAGGCCGGTTACCCTGACGACAACGGCTGCAATAAAGTGGTGGCCCATTCATGGTCTGGGTCCACGTTCGCCTTCATGCCGCAAATCATCACGCCCACTTCTCTCCTTGTTGCCAAAGACTGGCAGGACTACCAACTGCTCGACGTGGGCGACGGCATGAAGTGCGAACGCTGGGGCGAGTACACGCTGGTGCGGCCCGATCCGCAGATCATCTGGCCCCGGCGCGGCGGCAGCGCCTGGAGCGGCTGGGATGCGTACTATCATCGCAGCGAGAAGGGCGGGGGACGCTGGGAGTACAGGCGAGCCCTGCCTGAATCGTGGACGATTCGTTACCGCAACCTGACCTTCCAGATCAGCCCCACCAGCTTCAAGCACACCGGCCTCTTCCCCGAGCAGGCGGTGAACTGGGATTGGTTCAGCGCGAAAATCGCCGCGGCCAAAAAATCGGGCCGCGAGGTGAACGTCCTGAATCTCTTCGGCTACACCGGCGCCGCGACTGTCGCAGCCGCGAAGGCCGGCGCGAGCGTCTGCCACGTCGACGCTGCCGAGGGCATGGTGAAGTGGTGCCGCGAAAACGCCGCGCTCAGCGGCCTCGCCGACGCCCCCGTCCGCTACATCGTCGACGACTGCCTGAAATTCGCCCGCCGCGAACTCAAGC
>CAINXC010000156.1 GCA_903854655.1 uncultured Verrucomicrobiota bacterium
AAAGAAGGCCGCCGCCCCTGCGAAGAAGGCCGCCGCCCCTGCAAAGAAAGCCGCCAAGAAGGCCGCCAAGAAGGCTGCCAAAAAGTAGTGCCTTGAGGCCCTGGTGGCCTTGAAGACCAACGGACGAAATCTTCGTCTCACAAAAGCCCTGTGGGGACTCCGGTTTCCACAGGGCTTTTTCATGTCCGCGATCGTCTGTGGCGCAACTGATTGCTGGCGCGAAGCGGCGGGCCGGTGAATGGTCGCGGCGCATGTCATCGCTCGCTGAACAACTCATCGCACTGCTCGGCGCGGAGCACGTCTCCGCCACCGCTGAAGATCTTGCCGTGCACAGCGCGGACAAGTGGTTTGCTTCAGCGCCGCCTGAGGTCGTGGTCTATCCTTCCGATGCCGAACAGGTCTCCAAACTGCTGCGATTCGCCAACGAGCAAGGCATCCCTGTGACGGCACGCGGTGCAGGGGTGGGCTATGTGGGGGGGTGCGTGCCGCTCCGGGGCGGCATCGCGATCTCGCTGTTCCGCATGAATCGAATCAAGGAGATCAACACTGCGGATGGCGTGGCGGTGGTGGAGCCCGGGGTGATCACCGGGGTGCTGCAAAGCGAGGTGCGAAAGCTCGGCTGGTTCTATCCCCCTGATCCGGCCAGCCTGAAGGAATGCAGCCTCGGCGGCAATATCGCCACCAATGCGGGTGGCCCACGTTGTTTGAAGTACGGAGTCACCCGCCACTATGTGCTGGGACTGGAGGCCGTGCTTGCGGACGGCACCATTGTGAAGGCGGGCGGGCGCTGCCACAAAAACAAGACTGGCTTTGATCTGGTGGGCCTGTTCGTGGGCTCCGAAGGCATGCTGGGCATTGTCACCGAGGTCACGCTCCGGCTGCTGCCGCACCCGCCCACGCGAGCCATGGTCAGCGCGGGCTTCAATTCCTTCGCCGAGGCGGCCGGGGCGGTGCAGCGCATCCTGGGCGGGGGCTTTCTGCCCAGTGCGCTGGAGATCGCGGACAAGTTCACCCTGAAGGCGGCGCGCGAATATCTGGGCGAATCGGTGACCCCCACCGGAGATGCCCACCTGCTGGTGGAGATCGACGGGCATGAGGAATCCGTCGCCCTTGAATTGAAGAAGCTGCAGGCGCTGGTGGCGGACTGCGGCAGCATTTGCCTGGACGCCGCCATCGGCGAAGAGGCCTGCGAGCGCTTCTGGAAGCTGCGCCGCGAGTTCAGCTACCGCCTGCGCAACACGGGGCTGATCAAGCTCAACGAAGACATCGTGGTGCCGCGCAGCCGGCTGGTGGACCTGGTTGAATTTGCAGAGCAATTGCAGGGCGAGAGCGGTTTCCCCATCGCCTGTTTTGGCCACGCAGGGGATGGCAACATTCACGTGAACATCATGGTCCCCAACATGACCGATCCAGCGATCCGTGAACGGGCTGAAGTTGCGCTGGACCGGTTGTTCCACCAAGTCATCGCCTGGAACGGTGCGATCACCGGCGAGCACGGGGTGGGCATCGCCAAGCAGCGCTGGTTTGGGGAGGCGGTGGGCGCGGGCGCGGAGACCCTCCATCGGAGGTTAAAGTTGGCGCTCGACCCTGCGGGCATCCTGAACCCGGGCAAGTTTCTGGGGTGATCCGGGTGCTGGCCTGGGCGGCGAGTTATTACACTCAGTGTCTACATTGAAGATTGGCAGCGGTTCACGATGCTGCTAGGTTTGATCCCAATACTCAGGAAGAACTGCCGATGGCGGACCAGCGCTACAAGATCTATGAACAACTCGGTGCGGGTGGCAACGGCGCTGTTTTCCGTGCCTATGACACCCAGCTCAAGCGTTGGGTGGCCATCAAGCGCCTGATCAGCGCGAGTGAGATTGATGCGAATGATCCGACGTTTGAAGAGCTGCGCCGGGAGGCCGATACCCTGGCCTCGTTGCGCAACGCCAACATTGTGACCATCTTTGACGTGGCGAGCGACTCCGACGGGTTGTTCATCGTCATGGAACTGCTCGAAGGGCCGGATCTCGCCGACGCCACGCAGCACGGACCGCTGACGCTCGAGGATTTCAAGCAGCTCGCCGAACAGACGCTGGAGGCTTTGCTTGCAGCCCACCAGCTGCGGGTTCTGCATCGCGATTTAAAGCCGGAGAACATCAAGGTGGAACGCCTTCCCGGCGGGCGCTTCCAGGCCAAGATCATCGACTTTGGCCTGGCCCGCTCCGGGCTCGGTGCTCGCAAGCAGACGGAGGATCAGGCCGGGTCCGTGATGGGTTCGATCTACTACATGGCCCCGGAGCAGCTTTCGCGCGAGCCCACGGATGTGCGCACGGACATCTACTCGCTGGGCTGCGTGTTTTACGAGGCGCTTTCCTCGCGCAAGGCCTTTGACGGCAAGTCGGTGAACGAGGTCATCGACAAGCACCTCGACCACGACGTGGTGCCGCTCAATGCGCTCTGCCCGCATCTCCCGCAGTGGCTCACCTACTGGGTCATGCGGCTGATGGCACGCAAGCCGGAGGACCGTCCGGCCAGCGCCCAGCAGGCCATCGAAGAATATCGCGCCTGGGAAAAACTGCCGCCGGCCCCGAACATGATGCCGTGGATGCCGATGAACTACGGTTACGGCTATGCGCAGCAGCCGGCCCAGGGTTATGGCACCGGCACCGTGCCGTTGCAGACCACGGGCTACTACGCTCCGCCCCATGCGACCAGTTCGTCCGTGCCGGTGCCTCCGCAGGCAATGCAGGATCAGGCCGCTTACGCCCAGCAGTATGGCGAGCAATACGACTATGCCACACCGCCACCTGCGAAATCTGGAAGCGGCAAGCTCTACATGATCATTGGCGGGGTCGTGGTGGTTCTTGGAGCCGTGGGAGCGTACCTGTTTCTCAAGGGGGGCAAGCCCGGTGTTCCTGCCGGTGCAAACAAATCCGCACCTGCAGCCGCCCCTGGCATCGACGTGGGCCCGGCCCGCGAGAACCTGTTTCCAAGCGACCGTGCCTATCCTCCGCCGGACAAAATGCGCGTGGTCCACTTCATCGCCAGGGTCGCCACCCGCAGTTACAGCGGCAAAGCGGTGCCGGCGAAGAACGATGGCGGCAGCCCCGTGTCCGTGTGGGATGATCTGACTCAACGGGGTGACAACACACCCCTGGTGAGTTTCGGCACCAATCCTGACACCAGTCCTCAGCGGGTCAAGTGGGTCAACCCCGATGGCTTTTTGAAACTGGAACGCTACGCCCTGGACTTCACGTCCCGTTCCGGCAAGACCGTTTCCATGCGCCTTTACCAGGGTGACCGGCACAAGGACAGCTTTCCATTTGGCTCTCCCACACCGCCATTTCCTCCCGGCATGACCTTCGGCATCGCCTTCCAGCCTGGTGGACAGCTTCCGTGCCGGGTGGCGAAGTTCTTTTCGGCGGAGGCGAAGGGCAGCGTGACCCTGCGCGTGCTTGCCAACAAGAACCTGGAGGCTGAATTCCAGTCTTCCGCCGGCACAAGCAAGCTCACTTCGGCCGGGATTGACGGCACCCTGCCCTGCATTGCGATCATGATCTGGAACCCGGAGACCAACGAGGTTCAGTTGCGCACACGTGATGCCCGTGGCACCGGCCATAAGGCAATTAACAAACTGCCAACGCCGCAGTCGCCGCTCTATCAATTGGAGCTCGGTGGCATTGCCGACACCCAGGACCAGTTCAATGGACAAATCGCCGAGTGCGCCGTGTTCGCCACCCCCATGCGGGATGACCAGGTCTCGGTGTGGGAAAAGGACCTGCGGGACCAGTACTTCCAGAACGGCCCTGCCAAACCGCTCAAGGATCGCGTCATCACCAAACTCCCCCTCCTCGACAACAGCGCCAAGACCTGGAAGCTCACCTCCAGCCTGCCCAAGGAAAACGCCGGTGCGGCCGCCGATGGCAATCTGGGCAGCCGCTGGAGCAGCAACGTCCCCATGGTCCCCAACACCTGGATCCAGATCGAGCTGCCTGCCGAAACTGAAATCGGGGGCGTGGTGCTGGACGCATCCTTCGCCAATGATTATCCTCGCGGCTACAAGGTCGATGTGTCAACCGATGGCAAAGCCTGGGCCAAGGCTGCCGAAGGCAAGGGCGACGCCACGCCCACAGAAATCGTCTTCCCCGGCCCCAAGAAGGGCAAGTTCGTCCGCATCACCCAGACCGCCAGCGCCCCCAACATCTGGAGCATTGCCGAGATGGTGTTGCTGAAGCCCCGTTAGCAGACCGCGTTTTGGGACACGGTTTAGGGTGCCATCTCGGGTGCCGACAACAGGCGGCCCAGGTCGTTCGCGTGTCGGGTGCGTGGATGCAGATTGCCCAGCGTGTGTCTGTAGCCGGTCAGGGCCTGCTGGTCAAATTTCAGCGCCTCGGCTGGCAGATGCTGGTGGTACAGGCAAAGCGCAAGGCAATAGCGGGTTCGGAGAGTGTCCAGGTGCTCTGCGCCAAGCATACGTTGCTGGATGGCGAGAACGCTGCGCAGATCCTGCTCCCCTGCGATGTGCTTGCACTGGGCCTCCATCGCCATGGCAAGGTCCGTACGGGTTGACAATGCCTCGGGATGTTCGCTGCCGAGCACCTGCTGCTGGACCTCCAGCATTGCCCGGTCCTCCTGCTCAGCCTCTGCAAATTGGTGCTTGCCCGCCAGTGCCTGAGCAAGCCCTGTCCTGCTGCGCAAGGTGTCGGGCTCCTTCTCGCCCAGCTTTGCTGTGCGCAGAGAAACCAGCTCTCGAAACAGCGCCAGGGCCTCATCATGCATGCCTGCGCCATTCAGAGCCAGCCCAAGTTCATGCCTGGCGGACGCCCACGTGGCAAAGTCCGCATCATGGTGCGCCATGCCTTCCGCCTTGGCGGCAAACCGCCGGGCCGCTTTAAAGCCCCCGCGAACCAGATAGAAACGCGCGGCCTCGATGCAAAGTTCGAGCACCTCACGATCCGTCACCGCATGAGCCTGATCTCCGGATTCTGGCTTCAGAAGGAATTGACCGGCATCGCGCAGCACCGCCCTCTTTTCGCCCACAGTCACCCCTGGGTCGTTGAGGGCGTCGTCCGCCTGCCAACTGAGGGAGTTGCGCAGCCATTGTTCCTGAAGACGGTGCCGCCAGGCGATGGCGCGGACGCCTTTGTCATAGATCTGGCGAGCTTCGAGCTCCGGCCCCAGCTTTGGTATCTGCGGGGACCTTTGCGAGGCGGGTGCGGACCATTTCATGCACCTCGGTGCAGGCTTGCTTCAAAACGGCCTGCTGGGCCGCATCGTGGCGTTCCTGGCTCCTCCGCGCATCACCCAGCACACGCCCAGCGCAAGCAAGGCGAGCCAGCAAACCAAGCCCGTAACGGCCCCAAGCACGTTTCGCCACATGATCCGTGAGAATTCCCTGCCCAGAGGGTTCAACACGATCTCCTCGGTTTCCTTCAGGCTTTTGGAGGTGAAGCAACGTGCTCCGCCTTGCGCCAGCACCTGCCTGCGATACTCCCGCTGCTGCTCGGGCAGGTTGGCGCGTTCAGGCCCTGCAGCATCCACGGGATGGCTCTTGTCCAGCACGATGTACCACACCCTCTTGCGCCTCCTCTTTGCGAACAACGCCTCGAACTGTGGGTGCGGCTGACGAGGCCGAACTCCTTGTCCGGCTGTTCCAATGCCTTCCCATGGCAGTGGCCCACAATCTGGATTGCACCAACAGATCGGGCAAACACCACACCCAGGCTGGCACGCAGATTTCTCCATTGGCGAGCAAACAAGGCGTCATTGGGCAGGTTGGGCTCAGATCCTGGCGCCCATGTGGAGCGGCACCCCAGACTCAGAAGGGTGCGGCACACCTGATCTCGGGCTGTGTGCAGCTCCTCAGGGACGGCGGAAATGTAGAAAACGGGCCTGAAATGCATCCAGCGCAAATCTGGATGCAACAGCACGGGCCTGCCAACGTCTTTCGGACGCGACCGTCTTCGGGCACAGGGCTTACGCATGAAGATGGGCGAGAAGGTCGAGTCGGAAGGAGTGGTCGAGGGCGGCGCGGCGGCGTTTTCTGCGCAGGCTGAGTTTGGAGGGTTCGCTGCGCAGGGCGCACATCACCATCTCGCGCAGGATGGAGAG
>CAINXC010000157.1 GCA_903854655.1 uncultured Verrucomicrobiota bacterium
ACGTCGTAGCCCTTCGCCCAGTCGGCCTTCTCATACATGGGGAAGCGCGGCGTGGTGCCCTTGTCTTCGGAAAGCACCACATCCACCACTACATTCGCCCGCGCCTGGATGCCGGCGCTGAGGATGCCGTGCTGCTTCGCGTAGTCATGACAGCAGCCACCTGCGACGAGGAGAACATGCAGGGGCTGGGTTTCGGCCTGAACGAGACCGGGTGCCAGGAGGGCCGCGAGTGCGAGAAGACGGAGTTTGATCATGGGGAATGGAGAAAGCGAGTGGGCCAATACGCACGCGGGCGCAAGCTCTTACTGAGGGACGTGGAAGATCGGGCGAATCTTGACAGAGAGCGGTGATCGACGATACTCCGCAGCATGGCCGAGCCAGTGATACTCATCAAACCAGGCGAGATGCTGAAAG
The DNA here is from genome assembly GCA_903854655.1 of uncultured Verrucomicrobiota bacterium. Classification (GTDB taxonomy): domain Bacteria; phylum Verrucomicrobiota; class Verrucomicrobiia; order Verrucomicrobiales; family Verrucomicrobiaceae; genus CAINXC01. The sequence goes on from CAINXC010000157.1 coordinate 415, forward strand.
CGCGCTTGAATCAGCCGCGCGTCTCCTTGGAGTACCTGCGTCAGCAGGAGATTCGCCATCGTCAGGCGAGCGAAGAATTCTCCAAGGCCGTCAGGAACGGGACCTCGAAGCCTGGTGCCGTGAAAACGGATGCTGGGGAGACAGCCTGAGTGATTTTGGCGCCTTTGCGCCAGGCGGCGCAGAGCATCGCATTCTGCGAGGCGATGACCATTACCTCAAAGCAACACATCCGGGCCGCTGCGGCTTCACGGTGATTGCCACCCCGGCCGGACCGACATTGACCCACGCGCTGCCCGCCGAGTACCTGCATCGGCTGAAGGTATCGAACCGGGTGTTTGATGACACAGCAGGCCTCGAAGGTGCGACGCGGGAGGAGGGAGCACTGGTGATCATCACCTCGCAGCCGACGATCGTTGGCGAGGGTGCGACAGAGCAGGAAATGATCGCCTTCTTTGCGGCCCTGCGGTTTTGCCTGATTCCCGGCTTCTCAGCAGGGTATCGCGGGGCGCTCAGTTTTTATCGTGATCTGGATCAGGTCGCGGTGTTCGACGCTCATCCGGCCAACTTTCTGAAGGATCGCAACGGAATGATCCTGCCGATTGATGGAGTAGTGGTGGAGTGCGATGACGCGCTGGCGGCGCAAGTGGAAGGACTCCTGCGCTAACGCCCCATGAAGGCCGCCACATCGACGACGGCCTTGGTGGCAACAGATTCTTCCGCCGCAAGGCAAAGCCCTGTGGACCAGAGACCATCCTCGCCGGTGGCGATGATCTTGCCTTCGCCGCGAACCGCCCTCACGCACATGGCGATCTCTTCACGCAGCTCGAAAACCTCGCCGCTGTGCCTTGCGATGGGCACCTCGTTGAGCTTGTCTTCGGTGAAAACTTTGAGGAAGTAGCTGGGCTCCAGAGTACGGTCCAGTGCGCCGCTCCAGCCAGCCCACAGCGCCCCTTTGGTGCCGGTGACCTTGACGGTCTGATGATGTTCGAAGGCGGCGAGGGTCTGCGAAACAACGGCGTAGGCCCCGTTGGGGTAGCGCATGGTGGCGCTGAAGTTGTCAAACAGGCCGGGACGCGAAGGATCAATCGAGTTCGCCACGGCGTAGAGCTCGCCGGGGTTGCCTGCGCTCTCAAGATACCAGCGCGCAAGATCGAAGAAGTGGATGGGCTCCTCCAGCACCCAGCTTCCCACCCGCGCTGCGTCGTACCGCCAGCCGGAGGCACCCTGGCGGTAAGGCTTGCGCGACAGCTCCACCAGCACGTACTGCGGCGCGCCAAGGACATCACTTTCAATGATGCGCTTGATCTCCCCCCACTGCGAGGAGAGGCGCAGCTCATGGCCCACGGCCAGAAGACGGCCGTTCCTGGCGGCGCTTTCATTGATGGCACGACAATCGGCCAGCGAAAGCGCCATGGGCTTCTCCAGCAGCGCGTGGCAGCCCGCCTCGAAGGCCGCGCAGGCGATGTCGCGATGGGTGTGGCTGGGCGTGACGATGTCCACAATGTCCAGCTTTGCACTGGCGAGCATCTCGGCGTGACTCGCGAAGATCTGCACTTCCGGCCACGCCTTGCGCGCCTCGTCGCGGGAGGCTTCAGATGGAGCTGCGATCGCAGCCAGCCCCGCGCCAGGAGTCATCGAAATGGACTGCGCATGCATCCTTCCCCAGGCACCGAAACCCACGAGGCCAAACTGAATCAACGGCGAATCACTCATGGGGCGCAGCCTAAAGAGGAGAAGGTCTCAAGGCAAGCCCCTCACCTCGGCGGCAGCGGCCAGAGTTCGAAACCGCGCATGGTGGCGCGCTCAATGCGCCTGCTCATCAACAGCACCGCCCCCCCGGCCCCATAGAGCAATGACCACAACGAAAGCCAGAGCGGCAGGATGGCCATGGACAGAACGGGAGGGGCCGGCGGCACGATCTCCGGGACCAACCAGACGAGATAGAACATGGACGCCGCAACGGCCACAATGCACCAGACACCCAGACCGACGCGACACCACTGAAGGTGATTCTTCAATCCGGCAACAAGGCCAAGAGAAATCAAATACCAAAGGGTCGCGACCACCGCGACAAGAAAGCGTTCGTGGAACACCAGAAGGACGGCCGCCAGGGCCCCGCAGAAAAGATGCGTGAAAACCACCCACCTGGCAAACACGGTGCCTGGGTGCATAGTGGAGGCATATTTCTGGCGCTGGGCATCAAGCATCGGGTGAACCCCTAGGCTTTGCCGCAGGAATGCCCCCGCATCAAAGGATTTTAGCAAAAAACACCGCTTCGCCTCCTAAATGGCGGCGCTGGTGATCAGCCGTTCTTCAGATAAGTGAAGGCGATGACACCTGTGGCGAGAAAGGAGACGGCGATAAGCATTCCGGTAAGCATGGTCCGGTCCCTTAGCAATGGAATGCCCCGCTTTCCAGTGAAAATCTACATGATCACGCATTCGCCGCCCAAAAAAGCATTTGCAATGCGGCGCGGAATCTTCATCTTCCCAACCCTTTATGGCAAAGACCTCATGGCTCGAGCGCAACAAGCGCAAACTCAAAACAGTTGAAAAATACGCCAAACTCCGTGCGGAGCTCAAGGCGAACAAGGATTACATTGGTGTGTCGATGCTTCCTCGTGATGCAAGCCCCACACGCCTTGTCAACCGCTGCCGGGTCACCGGTCGTCGTCGTGCGTTCATGCGCCGCTTCCACATGTCACGTCTGACGTTCCGTGAGATGGCCTCCAACGGCCTGATCCCCGGCGTCACCCGCTCCAGCTGGTAGCCCCCGCCGTTCAGAGTTTCGCGGGCGGTGAGTTGATTTCCTTGGTGACTCCCGCCCGTCTCCGGCATAGTATTGCAGGCCGCTATGCCCACCTACTCCTACATCGCTGAGAACCCTGAAGAAGGGTGCCCCTCATGCCGGAGAGGATTTGACCTGCGCAGGCCGGTGAGCCGGCCGCCGCTCACCCACTGTCCGCTGTGCAAAAAGCCGGTGCGCAAGCTGGTTTCGACATTTTCCACCCCGAAAGTGACCAAACCTCTGAGCATTTCCGCCGCAAAATCCGCCGGCTTCACCGTCCTCGAGAAACGGTGCGACGGCAATTACGAGAAGCTCTGAGAGCGTCCGCCGAGCGCGCGCCCCCATGAACGTGTTTCTCCTCCCCCCTTTTCTTGCCAGCGCCACCGAAGGCGACCTGTTGCGGGAATGGCGGTTCACTGGCGGCGACCTGCTCCTGCAGGCCGTCACCATCCTGTTCTTTGTCCTGCTCAACGGCTTCTTCGTGGCCTCCGAGTTCTCACTGGTCAAACTGCGCGAAAGCCAGCTTGAAGCCGCAGTGAAGGAGAAACGCCGCGGCGCCAGGCTGGCACTGCATGAAATCCAGCACCTGGATTCCTACCTTTCCGCAACCCAGCTCGGCATCACCCTCACCAGCATCGCCCTGGGCATGGTGGGAGAGCCCTATGTCTCGCGGGTCCTGCAGCCGCTGCTGTTTGGAATGGGCGTTTCCAGCGACACCATCGTCCGCGGCGCGTCCATAGGCGTGGCCTATTCCATCATCACCTTCCTCCATGTGGTGGTGGGCGAGCTGACGCC
>CAINXC010000158.1 GCA_903854655.1 uncultured Verrucomicrobiota bacterium
CTCTCCATCCTGCGCGAGATGGTGATGTGCGCCCTGCGCAGCGAACCCTCCAAACTCAGCCTGCGCAGAAAACGCCGCCGCGCCGCCCTCGACCACTCCTTCCGACTCGACCTTCTCGCCCATCTTCATGCGTAAGCCCTGGCGACAGGCCTGTTGTGCGTCATTTTCATGAAACAAGTCGTGTGAATGGAGTTGGCGAGATCGTGCTTGATGAAATTTTCGCTTGAGAAGAATGGACGAAATCAAAACCACTGTGGCGGCAGCCACTCATGCATAGGACTACGAGAGGGAATGAGTCATTTGATGACCGGTGGCTTGGCAACTGGCTCAGCCAATTGAGGTGCCGGCCGGGGGGTTGGTGATGGTGGTGGCTGGGCTGCCGAGGACACCATCTTCCATGGGTCTTTACTGTTGAAGACATCCAGCAAGGAAAGGATCTTCGCGATGTTTTCCGGGGTGGCAGCCATGATCTCGTGATTGTTGAATTCTGAAATCCCATCGGGACGCAGTACCACGAACATTTCTCCAAACAGTATGAGTTTATCCCCGGTTTGCAGGACCGGCTCCTCCCGCTCAGGCGGCCAGACCCAACGGCGATAGTAGGTGCAAATCTTCTCTGGAACACCATTGCCCTTGAAGGTCCGCTCCACCTGAAAAATGCCCGTGCAATCATTCAAACCGACGCCGGTGTCACCAGCACTTTCATGGCTTGGCTCGGTGAGGCGGCAGAGGATGATGGTCTTCGCCTTGCTCCCCGCGTCGATCAGGTCACGATCAGGCAAGGCGGCATGCGCAGGCCGCCCACAAGGGCTTGCCCACAGCAGAACCGCAAAAAGATACAGTCGGGGGTCCACGGCCACCCGCCCCGTGATGGGGCAGGCAGCGACTTGAAGAGGGGTTTGCACCTGTCTTGCCATAATAAGCAAGATGGTGGATTTCACGGTTCATTCAAGTCATAATAAATCGCACCTAAGAGCGATGGCGTAGTCGACAATGAATGTCGCGAAGCGTCTTGGAGTGTGGAATCTTGAATCTTGGATCTTCCAGTCTCGAATCTTCTACCCCTACACGCAAGGCAGCATCATCGCGTCCCTCATGCCGTGGAGGATTTTTTTGTCGGCAGGGCAGACGGTGGCGAGGACACCGCCGAGCTGGGTGTCATCGGTGCCGGCGGCGACGAAGTAGTAGGGGCAGAGGCGCACGCGGGAGGGGGTCATCACCGCCTCCTCCAGGTCCTCGTTCCACGCCGGGTGCGACACCACGCCGGCGCTGTAGAAGCGCTGCAGGACAAAAGGGTTCCGAGGGAAGCTGGCGAGCGCCTGGTCGATGGCCTGGGCCCAGGCGGGGTGCGGCATGTCGTGGCCGATGAAGACGCCGCGCGAGCCCCAGCCCTTTTCCGAGAAGCCGCTGATCTTGAGCACGAGTTCGCGCGCCTTGTGGCCGAAGCGCTTCAGCTCGTCCCAGCGCTGGATGTTCAATCCCGGAAACACGGCGAACGGGGGCAGCGGAGCGGGATCGACGATCCAGCCTTCCGGGATGCAGCGGCGCAGCAGCGCGAGGTGCTCGGGGCTCAGGGCGGAGGCCCAATAAGTCTGCAACTGCGGCGTCCAGAACAGCGCCAGCCAGAGCTTCTCCTCCAGGAAGGCTTTCAGCGGCGGGGTGAACTGCACACGGCCTTCGCGGGCGAGGCGCAGCCACTCCTGGGAGTGCTCCACGTTGTCGAGATCCCAGAGCTCGAAGAAGCGGTAGAAGCTAGTGGCGGGCGGGTAGTGCAAGGCGGCAGGGCGCGCGGCGGAGGTGTGCAGGACGCGGCGGCGGGTGAGCTCGCGCTGCGCCAGCGCTTCAACCATCCAGTCCATCTCCGGCTGGTAATCGGAGGACTCCTTAGAAATGAGAATGTCCTCGGTGGGGAAGGCGGCGGCGAAGCCCTCGACCATGCCATCGGCGCCGCCCAGCACGGGATCGCCCAGCGCGCCGTAGGTCTGGTTGAGCCAGCCGGTGAGCCCCATGCCTCCGGGCAGCGAATCCAGCTCGCTGATGCAGACGCCGGTTTCGGTGAGCACCAGGTCCGGGCGGATCACGGAAGGCAGGGCCTCGCGCCAGGCTTCGTGGCGGCCCAGCGCGATGATCTCCGGCGGCTTGCCTTGGTCCACCAGCCGCGCCACCCAGGCGAGGTCGCCGGTGGCATCCGCGCTCTCAAAATACAGGCGGTTGCAGGCGGCCTGAAAGGCGCGCAGCGCCGGCCCCAGGTCGGCGATCAGGCGCTGGGTGGCGGGCAGCAGAGCGAAGGCCTGGGGCGACATGCGCCACTCCTTGTCCCGGAACAGCCCTTCGCGCGGAAAGGCGGCGCGAATGGTTTCGATGCGGGAGGAAGTGGCGGGCATGAGGGGGCGGGGAAGAAAGCGCCGCAAGTGGCCAGGTCAAATGCTGGCTCGTGGCGAACAACGCTACGCTGCGCAGCTCGTCCGGGGCGCTTTTGCTCACAGGTTTGCCTTTGCCGGAACCCGCGCAAAACATTCACGCTTTGCGTCAATTCCAGCCTTGCCATTCCGCCGCCCACTCCCTAGCCTTCGCGATTTCCCCAGCCTCTCACCCTCCCTGTTTCGTCACCTATGAGCACCGCAAACTCTTCCGCCCCCGCGAACCGCGGGTGGGTCGTCGCCTTCGCCGGCCTCGGCATCAACCTCGCGCTCGGCGTCCTCTATGCCTGGAGCATGTTCAAGGATGCCATCACCAAAGAATTCGGCTGGAAGGGCGAGCAGCTCAATGATCCGTACACCATCTGCTGCCTTGTCTTCGCCGGCACCATGGTCGTCGCAGGTCGCTGCCAGGACAAGCTCGGGCCGCGCATCACCGCCTCGCTCGGCGGCCTGCTCATTGGCGCGGGCATGATCATGATTTCGACGACCACCAGCTACGCCCTCTGGATCGTCGGCTTCGGCGTGCTCGGCGGTCTCGGCATGGGCTTCGGCTACTCCTCCGCCACGCCTCCCGCTTTGAAGTGGTTCCCACCCGCCAAGACGGGGCTGATTGCGGGCCTCGTGGTCGCGGGGTTTGGGCTCGCGCCGGTGTACTTGGCGCCCTTGTCGAAGTACCTCGTCACCAACTACAAGTTGCAGAATTCCATGCTCATCCTGGGCATCACCTTCCTGGTGGTCATCGTCGTCTTGTCCCAGCTCCTGGTCAATCCTCCGGCCGGATACGTGGCCACCAACGCCTCGGGTGCTCCCTCCAAGCCCGCGCCCACGGGCCTTTCGCCCGGCCAGGTGCTGCGCACGCCGACCTTCTGGCTGCTCTGGCTCGCCTACTTCGCCGGTGCCGGCGCCGGCCTCATGGTCATCAGCAGCATCAGCGGCATGGCCAAGACCACCATGAAGGATAACGCCTACATCGCTGTGGCGGTGATGGCCATTGGCAACGCCGGCGGGCGCATCGCCGCCGGTTTGTTGTCCGACAAGATCGGCCGCAAGTGGACGCTCATCCTTGTGCTGCTGTTTCAGGCAGCCCTGATGTTTGCCGCCATCCCGGTCACCAAATCACCCGATGGCGCGCCCTTTGTCATCGTGCTGCTCGCCACCTTCATCGGCTTCAACTACGGTGCGAATCTCTCGCTCTTCCCCTCCTATGCCAAGGACCTCTGGGGCCTGAAGAACTTCGGCATGAACTACGGCATCCTCTTCACCGCCTGGGGTGTCGGCAGCATGCTCAGCTCCGTGGCCCAGCGCCTGAAAGCCAGCAGCGGCAGCTTCGATTCCTCCTTCCAGACCGCCGCCGGCCTCCTCATCGCCGGTGCCATCCTCACTCTCCTGGTCAAGCCCAAGGCGAACGCGTAGCGTCTCCCTCCGCGCTCCCGTTCCCCAGCGCGCAGCGCCTTGGACTGTGCAGCCCTGCTGCCGACGCAACGCAGGTCAGAGTCACGGGCTCCGAAGGGGCCTCCCCTTCGTGCCTTGGCGCCTTCGTGGGAGGACTCTTCCGGCTGCCAAGGACACCAGCCTCGACACGAAGTTCGATGAACTCGCCGTCCGCCCACACCGGCCTGGGCGCCGAGAAGGCGACGGAGCACTCGAGGGCATTGGGTCGCTGCAGCTTGCGCGGGGTCTGCTGTAGCTGGGGTTTGCCTTCGGCTATCTGCGCTGCGCTCCGGTTGCGACCCCGGAGGCGCGGCGGACTTCATCGTCCATCGCCTGTTCCAAGCAGGACCAACGGTGTCGGGCACGCAATTGAAGCCCCCCGGGTCCGGCCTCACAGGCCAGCTACAGCCTGAGCGCTGCGCGTGGAGCCACACGCTTTTCCGGCATTTACAAAACAAGCAACCATTTCTATTTATTGCACTCATTAGATAAATACACCTAAAACCACCATCTTTGAGGTTAATTATCAGTATTTCTAACGTGGGTGATTGCCGTAAATTCACGTTTTGGTGCTTGGAGTGGATCGGGCGTTCTTGTTACATTGGCAGGGAAGCACCCATTTCCATGTCGTCACTTGCCAGCTATCTTCCGCTCAATCCGTTTGTGGACCTCAGTGTCGGCGAGGCTGAGCTCTGGGGCACGCGCAACTGGCTGGATGTGCCGCAGATTCACGCCGCGCAGTTCGGCCAGTTGAAGCTGGCGGTGGACCTTGTGCGGGCCAACCGGCGCACGCAGGTGCGTTTCGTGCGCGGGGTGGGCGGCTCGGGCAAGTCGCACCTGTTTGCGCGGCTGCGGCGCGAGATGGGGGATTCGATCTTCTACGCCTACGTGTCCAACCCGCCAATGCAGGCGGACGGGCTGGAGGCCTTCCTCCTGAGCCGGGTCGTCGGCAGCCTGCGGCAGAAGGCGCGCACGATGGACGGCACGGAGGCGCCCTACAGCCAGCTCCGCCTGCTCGCGTATGCCCTGCTGCGCCCGGCGGTGGAGCAGAACGTTTCCATCGAGGACCTGCACGCGGGGTGGATGGAGATCCCCGCCGACGAGCAGAAGGGCCTGCTGCACGAGGCGATGCTGCTGCTGGAAACCGAGCACCCAATGGTGCCGCGCGCGGTGATGCGCTGCCTGCTCAACGTGCTGCGCGACGACAAGGAGGCCCTGGCCAGTCAGTGGCTCGCGGGCACCACCTACCTCACCGAGGCGGATTTGAAGTACCTGGGCGAGCCCGATTCCATGGGCCGCGAACTGCACGGTACAGTGATCCATCTGCTGGGCAAGCTGGCGGCGATGGCACAGCGGCCCTTCCTGCTGGTGCTCGACCAGCTCGACCTGGTGACCACCACGGCACAGCTCGATGAATTCCAGCGCCTGCTGTTCGCCCTGATCGACCAGAGTGAAAACTGGGTGGTGCTCATCGGCCTGGTGGGCGACCGTTTCCGCTTCTGGGAGGAAAACCTCAACCAGGCGCTGCGCGGCCGCGTCGGCGTGCCCGGCACGGATGGGGCGGACGATTTCCGCCTGCCGGTGATCGACGTGACACCGATCGTAACTGCGGACAAGGAGGTGCTCATCCGCACCCGCCTTGCCTCGCCCGCCCTGCATCGCCAGCGCGTGCTGGACGCCGAAACCTCGCTGATTTTCCCGCTCCAGGAGCCAGATCTGGCGAAGCTGACCGCAGGCGGGGCGATTTTTGCGCGGCATCTGCTGGCCGCCAGCTCGGAGACCTTCTCCCGCAGCGTCATGACCGCCGGCCAGAGCAGCCGCGTGTCGCTGGCGGAGAAGATGGACGCCCTGCTGGAGGAAGCCGCCGACGCCAGCCGGGCGGATTCCGCCTTCCTCAGCGCGGTGGAGCTGGGCGAACGGGTGCGCGAGCTGGTGACGGTGCTGGCCGTTCCAGCCATGACCTCGAAGGAGGGAGCCTTGCGCACGGAGGTGCGCTCCTTCGACGGCACAGATCATCGTTTCGAAGGTCCCCAGGGCAAGGTACGCATCATCGCCACCGACGCCACGCGGCGGCCCTTCATCACCGTGCTGGAGCGCCTCCAGCAGGAGGACGGCCACACCCTGCTGGTGCGCAACGCGGCGGCGGGCGTGAGCGGGCAGGTGACGGCGGAGCTTTTCAACCACTTCAAGGCCGGCAATTTCTTTCATCACGTGCCGGTGGCGGAATCCGCCCTGCTGCTGGCGCTGGGCCGGGTGCTGGCCGCCCTGCGCGAGAAAAACTATGAGCAGCTCCTCACGGAGCCCGCACCCACGCCCGAGAACGTGATCCAGGCGCTGCGCGAAAGCGGCCGCCTGCGCTCGCTGCGCATCTGGGCGGTGATCCAGACGGCCATCGCGGGCAAGCCGCAGCCGCCAGCGCCAGCTTCCTCGCCCGTGCCTGCGCCAGCCTCGGTTCCGGCCCCGGCTGCCGTCCCTGGGTCGATTCCAGCTCCCACTCGTGCCGCCGCAGCCAAGCCCGCCCTGGTTCTTGCCAATGGTGTTTCCGGGCCGCTTCCCGCTCCGCCGCCGCCTCCATCCATTACCCTGGCACCGACCGCCATCCGCACCGCTGCCTCTTCCACAGCCAACGGCAGCCGCCCGATGGCAGAAAAGCCGGCGGAAAAAGCCGAAAAGCTGCCCCAGCACGCGCTGGAGACGGCGCAGGTGCTGCTCAAAACCGAACGCTGGATGGAAGTGCGGCGCCTGCAGCGGCGGCTCACCGAGCTGGGCTGCGACTGCTCGCTGGAATCCCTGCGCCTGTCTTTGCGCACCGCACCCCTGGCCGAGCACGCCATGCTGCACCCGCTGGACCCGGCGGACGATGGCACGGGCCCGCAGATCGTGCTGTGGAACGACTCGATACATTGACATGGACCTGGCACGGCTAGACATCACGCCCGCGCTGCGCACGGCGCTGGAACCTTTGATTTTGGACACCCTGTTCGAGTACTGCGTGCGCCATCGCACGCGCGCCGGGGTGGCCAATGATTCTGTGGTGCAGCTCACCCTCGCCCAGGCAATGGAGGTGCTCGCCGCCCAGCAGCCGCGCTGGAAGGATCGCCTGCAATCCGTGGTCACCCCGCTCAACCTGGCCCAGGACGGCCTGCCGCGCCGCACCGGCGTGCAGCTTCAGGAACTGCTGCTCAAGGCCCATGAGTTCTTCCGTCGCGAGGGGGCCCCCACCTGCCGCGCCGCCTCCGCCGTGGCCGATGAAAAAAAACGCTTCCGCATGCTGTGGACGGACCTGTTCTCCCGCCGCGTGCTCGACTGGCTGCGCGAGAACGAGCTGATCACCGACACGGACAACCTGGACATCGCCGACGCCCTCGTTGAATGCGCCAAGTTGTGGACCCTCGACATCGCACGGCAGATCGATCCCGCCGCCGCCAGCCGCCCGCCCGAGCCCTCCGGCTTCTTCCTCGATGCGGACAGCGAGATCACCGCGCTGTTTGAGCGCGGACCGGTGAAGCTCAAGGTGCGCGGGCGGCCCGAGGCGCTGCTCATGCGGCCCTTGGAGGCAGGTTTCGAGCTGCACGAGTACAAGTTCGGCGAGCCCGATCTCGCTGAGCTGCGCATCGCCCAGATGGTGCTGTACATGGCGCTGCTGGAGCGGGCCAAAAAGGTCACCTGTCTGCGCGGCACCCTCGGCCTGTTCCGTTCCCATTCCTCCAACGATCTGCCCGGCTTCCCGCCCGAGGTGGAGCAGGCCTTCGCCGGCTTCCTGGGCAATGCCGCCGTGGTGCGCCGGCTCAAATTGAAGGCCTCCCTCGCCCGCCGCGACTCCCCGCCACGCATGGGCGACAACCTCCTGCTCTCCGGCCCCGGCGGCCTGGGCAAGACCGAGCTGGCGCGACGCATGGCGCGCGCGCTCGACACCCCCCTGGTTGAACTTACCTCCGCCACCCTGAAAGGCCCTGAGGAGCTGATCGCCGCCATCGACAAAACCCTGGCCGCCACCGGTCGCAAGCCCGTGGAAACCAGCCGCGAGAGCGACAAGCCCGTGCTAGTCTATCCGCCGCTGGTGCTGCTGCTGCGCCACGCCCACGAGCTGCGCCGCAAGGCCGAGGCGCTCGCCTCGCTGATTGATTTGAAGGAGCGCCGCCTCGTCACCGCAACCTGCACCGCGCTCTTCCCCAGCACCATCATCCTCGCCACCACCCCCGAGCCCGGCAAGCTCTCCGAGGCCTTCCTCAGCCGCTTCCGCCGCCTCGACCTGGAGCTGTACCGGCCGGAGGAGGTCGCCGTCATGCTGCGCCCCGTGTTCGAGGACAAGGGCATGAAGCTCTCCGATCCTCTCGCCCTGCTGCTCGCCCGCATCGGCCGCTGCAACCCCCGCCGTGCCCTCGATCTCGCGCGCGAGTTCCGCGACCACCACGAGTACGCCCCCGCCGCCACGCCCCTCACCCGCGAAGCCCTGCTCAAGCTCGCCCGCACCGACTGGCACGTGGACGAACGCGGCCTCACAACCAAGGACTACCAGTACCTCGCCGCCCTGGAAAGCGGCCCCAAAGGCCTGCCCGCCCTGCAGCAGCTCCTGCCCTTCGGCGGGGATGAAGTCACCGCCCTCATCGAGCCCTACCTCCTCCAGCTAGGCACCATCCACCGCAGCGCCCGCGGCCGCGTCCTCACCGTCCTCGGCGAGCAGTTGCTGCACCGCCGCAGCGGGTAGGAGTCAATATCCCGAAGGCCACGCCATCCGGAGCGGTCCACAAGGTTCCCCGAGGTCACCGCCGGTCCGCTTCCCGGTCAATCGTGGCGTCCATGCTGCGAATGAATTCCGCATGAGAACGAGGCGGGAGTCTGAAGCTTTGTGCATCAGAAGACACACGCCCCAGTTTACGAAACCGCCGACTTTCAGGAGCAAGACCGCTCTGGTCGCTGGCTGGGCGTGAAGGTGCTACGCCTTTCCTTATCACCTATTGGATCGACGGTGCTGATGAACTTCGATTTATGGATGTGGAGTTGGTGCGTGGCTGATGGGAGAACTCGCCAGCCTGCCGCGCCAGTGCTATATGCTGTAGAGGCCATTCGGCTCAGGCAATTTCCCTTGCACGGTTCAAAAACCGCCCCTCTCTGCTCCCCGAAATCACGAAAGGAACAACCAATTTATGAGCGCAACGACCCACCACATCTGGCAGCCCGAAACGGGAATCACGGGCATCGAAGTCCCGTGGCAACAGTTGGCCGCTTCTGAGATCGATAGCATCAAGAAGATTTGGGCGGAACAAAGGGAGCGGCTCAAGGGCACGAGCCAACTCACGCAGTTCACCGAACGTTTGAGCAGGGAATGGGCCATTGAAACCGGCATCATTGAGAACCTCTACCAAATTGATCGAGGTGTGACTCAAACCCTCATTGAGCGCGGTTTTCAAGCGGAGTTTCTGACGCACGGCTCCACCGACAAGCCTACCAGTTACGTGATCAACTTGTTGAGGGATCAACAGGATGCGCTCGATGGGATTTTTGATTTTATCAAACAGCAAAGATCGCTCTCCACCTCATACATCAAGGAATTGCACGCGGCGTTGGTCCGCAGCCAGGACCATACGGACGCGCAAGACCCATTCGGCAACCTGGTCGAGATTCCTCTGATCAAGGGTGATTGGAAAATGCAGCCAAACTACCCAACAAGGAACGGGGTCATTTTCGCCTATTGTCCGCCTGAGCAGGTGGCCTCCGAGATGGACCGGCTTGTTTCCATGCATCAGGCACATCTTGCCACAGGAGTTGCTCCAGAAGTCGAGGCGGCATGGCTGCACCATCGGTTCTCCCAGATTCACCCATTCCAGGATGGCAATGGACGTGTGTGCCGGGCGCTTGCCTCCATGGTCTTGGTTAGTGCGGGCCTCTTTCCTCTCGTTGTCACTCGGGACGACAAAAACAAGTACTTGGATGCGCTGGAAGCGGCGGACCGCGGCAATTTGGCTTTGCTGGTTGATCTGTTCGCCGCGCTCCAGCGCTCTCAGTTTAGAAAGGCGACAGCGCTGTCTGAGAATATACTCGCCTCTGGGACTGGTGTCGCCTCCGCCATGCAGAACTTGGTGAAAGTGGCGACGAAGTCAAAGCAAGCCCGTGAACTTGAGCAAAAGAAGGTGTTCAACCACGCGACGGCTCTGGAGCAGGACCTGGTGGCCTATCTTGAATCCTTGGTGCCAGATCTCCAACAAGTTATGCTCAGCATCACTCCGAAGGGGACGGCATTTGTGAGGCGTTCTACGGATGCAAACAGCCACTACTATTGGGGCCAGATCATCGAAAATGCTCACAAGCTGGACTACTTCGTCGATAATTCCTCTTACCGTTCGTGGGTCACAATGAACATGGCGTGGAATCGGCGGGCGCGGCTAGTGTTCGCCTTTCACGGGATTGGTCGACCATTCAGCGGCAGCTTGATATGTGCTCCCTTCCTTGAGTTCCGCGACCTTGATGAGGACGAGCAAACCCACTCTACCGTCGTGCCCGTGACGGATGAAGGATTCGTCTTTTTCTACACTGAATCACTGGAGCAAATCAAGCAACGCTTCAGCCCTTGGCGGGAAAAGGTGGTCGCTGTCGCTCTCAAACAACTCGGAGAAAGCCTGTGAGTTTGTCTGTGGGCCGGGGTCATGTCTTTCCTGTTGCGTGAATGCCCCTACAACCCTGCCTTTCACCGATCCATCAACGGGCGGAAAGGCTGCGGCAGCGAACCGGAAGCGGTTGCCACGGCTTGCACCCGGATGCTTCCGGGAAGGGGCTGGCAGGTTACGCCATGACCGGGTGGCGTGGTGTACGAGGGCGAGGAACGCTCCAATTTGGGCAGGCGAATTGGGGAGGCCGGCGGTCAGATCCGCTCATTCATTCGCCTGCCCCCATTCGTTTGCCCGGTTCCAAGGCTGCACTGTTGTCGGCGGTGGTGTGCACACGACCCCATTTCCGGCTTTCAAAGTTTGGGCGCCAGCAGGTCATCGAGGCGGCTCGGGCCGGGGGTGGTCTTTTCCAGCTTCGGGTAGCGCAGGCCGCCTTGGTAGTCGAGTTCGACGGTGCGATAGATGTCGCCTGTCCTGACCAGCAGATTCAGCGGCGAGCGCCGGGCTTTGATGGCGGCTTTCAACTGGTCGGTGTCCAGGGCGCGGCGGTTGACGGCGATGAGCTTGCTGCCCACGGTGAGGCCGGCATTGAAGGCGGGGCCGTCCCAGACGACTTCGGTGATTTCGCCCTCCTTGCCCAGCACGAAACCGCTGGAATAGCTGAGATCGGTCACTTTGCGGGCTTTCTCGTTGGCCTTGAACCACTCGGTGGGCGTGTCGGTGAAGACGAGCCGGTAGCCGCCGCGCGTGAAGCCGGCCAGCGGGGCGTGATCGCTCACAGTGTCCACACGCTCATGAAGAAAGGCCGCCCAGTCGTGGGGCTGGATGTCATTGAGCGTGCGCACCACGTCCTCAAAACGATAGGTGAGCTCGCCCCAGTCCCCGTCCTTCATGCCGAAAAAGGCGCGGGCAAAATCATCGAGTGAACGCCGGCCCTGCGAGAGTTCGCGAATCAAGCTGTCCGCGTCCAGCCAGATGAGCGCGCCTTCGTTGTAATAGTCCTCGGAGCGCTGCCAGGTGAGCCAGCCTTTCGGCCGGCGCTGCGAAATGATGGGGTCGTGGGTGGTATCCTCCAGCGGCCGCCACTTGCGGCCGGCATCCCGGTCAAGGCTCGCGGCCAGGCTTGCCAGCGAGCCGAGCGTTTGCTCTTTCGAAAGCAGCCCCGACCGCGCCGCGAGCACGATGCCCCAGAACTGCGTCTGGCCTTCGTAAACCCATAGCAAGGTGTCCTGCATGGGCGTGCGGAAGTCGGGTGTCCAGAGATCTGCCGGACGGCGGAACTTGCCATTCCAACTGTGCGTGTACTCGTGGGGCAGCAGTTGCCGGCGGGTGAAGGCATCCTTCCATTCGGTGAAGTAGTTCGCCGGGACGCCGTTCTCCGAGCAGCGATGATGCTCCAGCCCGATGCCGGTCTGCCGGTCGCTGAGCGCCAGCAGAAAATCGTAGTGATCGAAATGCTGCGCGCCGAACAGTTTGGCCGCCTGCGCGACCAGATGGCGGTGAAGCTGGATCTGCTCCTCGGTGGCGGCCAGTTGCTCGGGCTGGTCGGCAACGATGTTGAGCCGCACTCCGGGTGCCAGCGTTTCCACGCGCACGTTGGCGCCTGCAAAGAGGGGGCTGTCGATCAAGGTGTCGAGCGCGACCGGTTTGAATTGCACCGTGGCCCCGCTTTGACCGGCGATTTCGAGGGCGGCGGCGAGTTTCCAGCCCTCGGGAAGTTTCACGGAGGGTTCAACCGTGATCTGCCGCGCATAGTGACCGGCGGGATAAAGCACCACGGCGTTCCATTGCAAATTCAGCATGTCCGGGGTCGTGACGATGCGGCCCTGCGCGGCCTCCGTTGGCGCGAGAAAATCAAACCGCGCCTCGATGCTCGTGGCCTTGGAAGGCACCTCCACATGGAACGCAAAGACATCCACCGGGTCGCGCCGCCATGGCAACACCTGGCCGTCGGCGGTCAACTTCAATCCCGCCAGTTGCGGGATCGGCCCGCTCGGGGAATGATTGCCCGGGAGCCACTTGGGATAGAGCAGCGTGAGCAGCCCCGCCGTGGCCGGCAGGGTTTCCTGCACGCGGAAGATGCCCCGCGTGACGTCTGATGCGTCAACGAACTCCGTGATGACACCGGGCCTGGCCACATCCCGGGCCTCTGGAATGGTGTCAACGATGGGCTGAGCAGTGGGCGCGCTGTTTTGAGCGGGAAGCTGGGCCAGGGGTGCCAGCACCAGGGTGGTGAGGAGGATAAGCGCGGGCTTGTTCATGGGCGGGTCATTTATTTGGCCAGGACGACCGGGTAGGTCACGTTCTTGACGGTGTTTTCAAACGCATCTCAGGGTCAGGTGTTGCAGCTTCCCGTCTCCCCATTGCCCGAGCGGGTCCGATTCCAGTTTCTAACTCATAACCCAGGTGGGAAATCCCTCTTATCTCAATGAAAGCCCCGTTTCGGCATCTCGTCACCCTTGCAACCCTGGCCGTGGCAGTCCTCGTTCCAGGGGCGGCCCAGGCGCGCACGCCTGTGGTGTTGGTGACCGACATCGGGACGGACATTGACGACACTTGGGCCCTGGCTCTTGCCCTGCGCTCGCCCGAGCTGGACCTGAAGCTCGTGGTCGTTGACCCTGCGGACACGGCCTACCGGGCAAAGGTCGCGGCCAAGTTCCTCGAAGCCTCAGGCCACGCCAGGGTCGATCTCGCGATTGGTGACAACAGCCTCTTCAATGGCGACAAGGAACAGACCCTGCTTCCCTGGGTGGAGCACTATGACATGGGGAAGTACCCGGGCAGAGTCTTCCAGGACGGCGTGGGCGCGCTCGTGGACTTCATCCACAAGTCCACCGAGCCGGTCACGGTCATCGGCATCGGCCCCGTGAACACTCTGGCGCTGGCCCTGAAGCGCGACCCCAGCCTGGCGGCGAAATGCCGTTTCATTGGCGTGGGCGGCAGCTTCGACGTTGGTTATGGCGGCGGGCCGCCCGCTGCGGAAACCAACGTGCGAGTGAACCCTGAAGGCCTGCGCACCGTGCTTGCCGCCCCGTGGAAGGACATCCTTCTCACGCCGCTCGACACGTGCGGCTCCGTCGGGCTCGCGGGAGAGCGCTACCATGCCATCTGGAGCGCCACCACGGATCCGATGCTGCGTGCCTTGATCGAGAGCTACTGCATCTTCGCGTCGCGGCAGACCTGGATGGTGTGCGACTACTTCACCACCCGCTCGACGATTCTCTATGACTGTGTGGCGGTGCATCTCGCCTGTTCCGAGGAGCTGGTGGACATCGAGACGGCGGCCTTTGACGTCACACCCGACGGCCACACGCGGCGGTCCCCGAAAGGCCCGTTCAAGGCGAGGGTGGCCCTGCGCTGGAAGAACCGGGACGGATTCGAAGCGCAGCTCGCGGGGCGCCTCCTGTCGCCGTAAGGCCCGCCGTCCCGACTCCGATCCCGTGGTGGACAGGGGCTCAAGCCACGCCCCGAGAGCAGTCCTGCGACCGGGGTCAGGTTTCCTGTTGCGTGAAGGACCCCTCCAACCCTGCCTTTCTCCCTCCCTTCGATGGGCGTGAAGGCTGCGGCGGCGAAGCGGGGGCCACGGCCTGCACTCGGGTGCTTCCGCACAGGGGCTGGCTGGTTACACCATGACCGGGTGTCGTATTGTACGGGTCCGGGAAACTCTCTGATCCGGGCCGGCGAATGGGAGGCGGGCGGGCGGATCCGTTCAATCATTCGCCTGCCCCCATTCGTTTGCCCGGTTAAAAGGCTGCGCTGTTGTCGGCGGTGGTGTGCACGCCTGAACTTTTAGGGAACAGAAAACACACGATCCCACTTCATGCGCCGCCTGGCTCCACCCCAACGCTTCTTTTCCAGGCGGCTGATTTTGGCGGGTGCTGCGCCGCACCTGCTTTTCTCTTTACCGATGTCTTATGATGTCCTAACATCAGCGCCGTCCTTAAGCTCGTTCTTATCTGCCATGAATACCTTCACCATTCGCGGCCTCGCGCTGCTTGCCGCCTTCTCTCCCCTGGTTGTTCGCGCGGTCACGCCGCCGGTGAACGACACCTTCGCCAAAGCCACGGTGCTCTCCGGCTCTGTGGACACCTTGAACAACCAGACCTGCGCGGGGGCGACGGCGGATGCGCTGGACCCCTATGTGGGCACGGTGAAGCTCACCAAAACGGTGTGGTACCGCTTCGATGCGGCCTCCACCACGCAGAATGCGCACGTGGTCGTCTCCCATTTCTCGGGCGGCGCGATTGTCGGCGTGTTTTCGCAGCAGGATCCGGATGGCAACGCGGGCACCCTCGCGGCGGTGACAAACGGCAGCGTGAACGACGGCGGCACGGGCACGGACACGGTCACCTTTGCCATGGCCCGGCTGAACCGCTACTACATCTGCGTGCAGGTGCCTGTGGGGCAGTTCAGCATCACGCTCATGCAGCCGGGGCAGGACAACGATTTCTTGCAGGACGCCATCACGCTGACGGGCAACAAGGGCAGCGTGGCGGGCAGCAACGCGGGCTGCTCCAACATCAGCGACACGCCCGGCATCACCGTCACCAACGCGCCTGTCAACGGCGTGTGGTACAACTGGACGCCCACCTTCACCGGCACTGCGGTGGTGGACACGAACTTCAGCTTCATATCCCCCGGCCAGGTTCATGACACCAGCATCGCGGTCTTCACCGGCAATTCCCTGGCCAGCCTTGCGCTGGTGGCGCAGGACACGAGCAGCGGCTACAGCCCGGGCACGCCCGAATCAAACAGCCGCGTGACGTTCTTCGCCACCTCCGGCACCACCTACACCATCTGGGTGGGCGACAACAACCCGACTTCCGGCAGCTTCAATCTGGAGTACTTCCAAAACTCGGACCCCGGCGAGTTCGAGGTGGTGGCGGACGTGACGCAACTGTCGCCGAACCAAGGCCCGGTGCCTGTGGAAATCCGCCGCCATTACGCGGGCGGGCTCGCCGCGAACGTCACCGCCGCGACCATCGACAACACGGCGAAGGCGACCAAGGACTACGTGCCGGTGAACACCCTCGTCAGCTTTCCGGCCGGCGGCACGAATTTCAGCGCTTACGGCCAGAGCCTGTCTGTCAACCCGGTGTTCGATTCCCAGGCGCTCGGCGCCCTTAACTTCACGCTGCAGCTCTCAAGCCCCACCAACGGCTCCTCGCTGCTGAACGGGTTCCAGGCGGCAGGCTTCTACATCAGCTACAGCAACGTGGCCGCGCCGGGCTTCGCCAGCAGCACCATGCAGGTGAGCGAGAAGGCAGGCCTGATCCAGATCCCCGTGCAGCGGGTGGATGCCACGGGCGGGGCAGTTATCACCGTGAGCGCCGGCCAGGCCAGAGACACTGACACCGCCGTGCAGGACGTCGATTACAGCTTCGACACCTACACGCTCAATTTCAGCCCGGGCCAGAGCCTCGGCTACATCGATGTGCAGATCATTGACAACGGCAAACCGGACGGCAACCGGACCTTCACGCTGACGGTCACGCCGGACATCTTTGGTCAAACTGTGGACGGCTCCTCTTCCATTCAAGTGACGATTGTGGACGACGAGCCGCCCGTTCCCGCCGCCTGCCGGATTTCCGGCACCCTGGGCAACCTGGACGGGATGCACGGCTCGATGGATATACAGGTCACGGCCACCGGTGCGCTCACCGGCAAGCTGATTCTGGACAGCGGCACCTACTCGTTCAGCGGCAAGCTCAGCGCCACCGGCTTCTACTGCGTGACGGTGGGGCCCGCCGCCGCCTCCCGCACGCTGCAGTTGCAGCTCACCAACTCCACCACCGACACCTACCAGGTGAGCCTGTACGCCAACGACCTGGCCAGCCAGGGGGTCACGAGCAGCGCCCTCGGCACCACCCCTTACAGCACTGCGAGCCCATGCCCCCAGGCAGGGCTCTACACCTTCGCGGATGGCGGGCAGGGCAACCCCGCGAGCTACGCCTTGGGCACCATATCGGTGAGCGCCGCAGGCACGGCATCCATCGCAGGCAGGTTGTTCGATGGCACCGCCTTCACCTGCTCCAGCGGCGTCGCCCAGTATGTGGTTCCCGGTTACGGGACGTTTGGCGCCGCAGGATCAGGGCAGACCTTGTACAACGGCCACGGCGGCATCGCGGCGAGCTTTTTGCTCCAGCCCGGGGCGGTCGCCCCCATAGGCCGCATTCAGCTCGTGCGGCCGGCCAGCGCCAGCCTTCCTGCAGGCACCCTCACCACGCTGCCGGCGTTTGAAGGGGAGATCAACTGCCCCGCCGCCTCCTATACCCCGCAGGCCGCCGCCGACCTGGCCTTGCAGCAGTGGGACGTCACCGGCACCGGCATGGCCACCCTCGACGGCGCCGGGTACACCGCCAGCCCGGTGCAGAATTTCAACGTCGGCAAGGCCAACAAGATCACCCTCACCACCGCCACGCTGGGCCTCAATCCCCCGCCCCACCTCACGCTGGTGTTCAACAACGCCACCGGCACCTACACCGGCACCCTCACCCCGCCCGGCACCACCAAGCCCCAGGCCATCAGCGGCGTGGTCATCCAGCAAGGCAACCATAGCTACGCCCCCGGCTTCTTCTTGAATCCCGTGAACCTCAGCTCCGGCGGCACTGTGCTGGTGCAGTAGAGGGCGGCAATGCTCTCCTCTTCTTCCTCCTTCTCGTGCTCGATCCCTCTGGCCGGTCTTGGCTCACCGCCAGTCACAACGCCAGAATCCAGGACGCGCAGGAGCCGCCACATCCTGGGTCTGATGTCCCTGCCTCGCATCCCAGCCGCGCTGTTGTGGGCGGTGGTGTGCAAGCCTGAGCCTTGATGCAACAGAAAACACACGACCCCATTTTCCGACCCACTTTCGACTACGTGAGCCGTTTTCTACGGCGACGCCCACCTTCTCGGCTCATACCGCATCGCCACCGCGCCGGAGCTGAACTCCAGCCGGCTCACGAGCCTCAAATCAACATGCTTCGACAGCCCCGCGAACAACGTCGGCCCACGGCCTGCGAGCCTGGGATGCACCACGAACTCGTACTCATCGATCAATCCCAGTTCCGTCAACGCCAGGGGGGGCATCACACCTCCCACTAACAGCCCTCTGCCCGACTCCTGCTTGAGTTGCTGAACGGCCCTTCCCACATCCCCGCGCACGAGTTCCGCGTTCCAATCGACCTGCTCCAGGGTGCTGGACACCACGTACTTCTTCGCCGCGTTGATCGCCTGGGCGAAGGGTTCCATCCAATCAGGTCTCGCTCCCTTGGGCGCCGGCGGCCGCCACGCTGATTCCATCAGTTCGTAAGTCGCCCGGCCCAGGAGAAGGGCATCGGCCTGGTTGAGGTTCTCGACCGCGTGGCGATGCAAGTCTTCGTCCGCGATGATTGCTCGATGATCGCAGCAGCC
>CAINXC010000159.1 GCA_903854655.1 uncultured Verrucomicrobiota bacterium
CCGTCGGGCAGGGCGTGGGCACGGCCGTCGGGCTTGATTTGATGAAGCCGGGCGTCGCCTTTGTCGCCGGGCCTGCCCACCAGGAGACCGTCTTGCAGGAAGAACACGCGGGCGCCCATCACCTCGCCCAGTTGCGCCGCCATCTTGTCGCTGTGCGGCAGCGGGGTGCGGTTCAGAAAGGCGGCATTGGCTCGTGCCAGGGCTTCGAATTCGGCGGATTCCTCCCGGGCCACGCGGTGGTTGAAAACGGCGAGCAAGGCCAGAGAGCAGGCGAGCACGAAGACCCCCACGCTCAGCGTCAACCACAGGGCCAGCGAGCGGGTGTTGCGGGGGGCGGGTGCAGGCTTCAGAGGCGTAGGTGTGAAACGTTCACTTTGGCGTCCCGGCAGGCGATGGCGAGGCAACAGGCGGACGACTTTCAATCGTGCACAGGCCTTGCATGGCCAGGAATTGACCATGTTTTTTTGCATCGGGAAAAAATGAGTGCGTTGTCATTTGATTCATCGGCTTTTCCGTTGCATCTGAAAACGTCTTCGGGACATTTGGCTGCCGCCTTGCTGACCTCGTTGAATGTCGTGGTTATTCGCGGCCCGCTTCCTGGGGACCGATGAGGGTTGGTTCTTCCGGAGGCGGGTCGCTCACATGAGCTTCAGCAGCAGTTCGCGCACCTGCGCCTGCCACTTTGCCAGGTAGGCAAAACGTGCCTGCGCCTCGGCGACCCGCCGCCAGTCCGTTTCGTTGAGCTGCGGCAGCTCTGCTTCCAGGGCGTGGCGCTTTTCATCCAGGGCGGTGCCAGTCTGCTCCAGAGCGTCGCGCAGGGCGTAGGTCTGCTTCTCCAGCAGGGCCTTGCTCAGGGCGGACTGTGCCTTGCCGCGCTTTTCGATCAGGGCCTCCGCCTGCGGTCGTGCCTTGCCCAGGGCCAGGAAGAGCTGCATCATGTCCTCGCTCATCGCCACCGCGCGCCATTTCCGGGTGTCGTCCGGGGCCGCGATCTCGATCAGGTGCTTCAGGCGCTTGTCTGGCGACAGCAGCAGCTCAAACGCCGCGTTGAGGGCGGCGTTGTCGGCTTCCGGTGACTTGGACCCGGCGAAGTAGGCCGCGCGCACCTGCTCCTCCGTCAGAGAGGCGGTCTGCGGCAGGCCCAGGATGGTGAAGGCGTTGGTCATGGGGCCTGAGGGTGGCGCATCGCTTTCCTGCTCAAGGAATCCCGTGCCCCTTCGCCGCCGTCCACAGCGCGTACCAGTCCTCGCGCTCCAGCTCGATGGTCGTGGCCTTGGCCGCCGCCTCCAGTCGCTCGATTTTGTTGGTGCCGATCACCGGCAGCGGAGCTGAAGGATGTGCCATGATCCAGGCATAGGCGAGCTGGTCCACCGTGGCGTGGCCATACTTCTCCGAGATCGCGGCGCAGGCTTTGCGCACGCGCTCACCGGCTTCGTTCGCCGGGTCCATCAATCGCCCGCCCGCCAGCGGGCTCCAGGCCATGGGGTTGAAGTCATGTGCCTGGCATTGATCAAGCGTGCCGTCGAGAATGGGATCGGTGTGCAGCAGGTGGAACTCGATTTGATTGGTCACCAGCGGCTTGTCCATGCGCGCGTTGAGCAGGTCGAACTGATGCACGTTGTAATTGGAAACCCCGGCGCTGAGGATCTTGCCCTCCTTCACTAGCTTGTTCAGCCCCTCGGCGGTTTCGTCCGCGCTGGTGAGCCAGTCCGGGCGATGCACCAGCAGCAGGTCGATGTGCTCGATGCCCATCAGGCGCAGCGACTTCTCCGCGCTCTTCACGATCCGCGCCGCCGTGGCGTTGTAGAAGGCCGTCTTGCGGTCCGGGTGGAACTCGCAGGGCACGTAGATGCCGCACTTGGTCACGATCTCCAGCTTCTTGCGCAGCGAGCCGTCCAGCTTCAGCGCCTGGCCGATGAACTCCTCCACCTTGTACAGCCCGTAGATCTCCGCCGTGTCGATGGTGGTGATCCCCAGCTCCACGCACTTGTGCAGCCGCTGCAGCAGATGCTGCGGGGTCGCCGTCGCCGGCTCATCCAGCACCCGCCAGGTGCCGAAGACGATCTCAGAAAACGTGGGGCCGGAAGGGGAGATGGGGGTGCGTGGGACCATGGGCAAGGTTTAGCATGGGGGTGGGGTGGAGACAAGCTCGGTGCTGTCGGCAGGCAGTGATGTGGAAAGGCGCTTGAGCAAAAAGCACCAGAAAAGCTTGCCTCTGTGTGAACAAAATGCGCGTAATGTCTGATCGCTGAATTGACCGGCTCTTAGTTGTGTCATGCCGGTGGAAGCTCAGATCAACCCTCTGCCTTTTTCCAAAAAAACATGCCGCTCAACTTCCCGGTCAACGTCTCGGACGGAAGTGTGATTTCGGGTGGAATGATCGGACTGCTGTTCTGCGGCTTCTGGATTGCCACGGTGGTCATCCACATCGCTTTTGCAGTGGCGGTGTACACTGACTCCGAATACCTCTGGGGACATTTCCGTCGCAAAACCTTTCTGGTCGGGGGTGGCATGTGGGCTTTGGCCACCTTGCTTGGCGGTGTCTTCGTGGCCGCCATTTACTGGCTCATTCACCATTCCACACTTCGCCCCCACCGACTTGCACCGGGATCTTCTGCGGAGCCCGGACAACCCGGTAACGGATAGCGGACACAATCATGGAATTGATGGGGGACCACTATGTCAACTTCACAAAGAAAAGGGATGCATCCTCCCGTCGGAATTATTTGCTACATGGTGCTGGTGATAACCGGCCTTTCGGGCTGCGCCTCTTCGCAGCCATATACGGCCCCCGGCATCCAGCCGGAGGATGCAGCCGTTCTCTCGCGGTCCTACTACTGGCGGCGTGGAGTCGATCCTGAGCGATTCACGGATGAGCAGATCCAGGCACTGTTTGCTCGGGCTCTCGGAGTCGGCGACTCTGACGGCGAGGTATCGGAGCTGTACACCTCTCAGCTTATCTGGGCGCTTGCCGCCGCAGGCGACCGTCACTTTGCCGACTTGTTGTCCATACAGCCACGTGACATCCAGCTCGGCGTGCTCCGGCACATGGACTCATTGTGGACATACGAGAAGATGCACTATCCGCTGACCGAAGCGCTCGGGGTGCCTCGCCAGCCAGCAACATCTCAGCCCCAGTGAACAAGACTCGCCAGCAATTCATCGAGAACCTATTCCTGATCGTTTTCGCCATTCCTTTCATCGGGCTGTTTCTTGGCGGTGTGTACTCGTTTCCCGTGCTGCACTTGACCAAGGAGCGGGAGCCTTGGTCCACCGGGCTGCTGGCTTTGTGCCTTGCCGTGACTGTCTTTGGCCTTGGCGAGGCGGCGGCATTGCCCATTGGAAGTCTGATCTGGATTCTTGGAGCGGCGGTCGTGGTCTTGCTCCTCATGCGCATTCTTTTTGGCCCCATGAGCGTGGAGCATTTCAGCACGGCCCACATTGCTGCGCTGCTGCTGGTTCTCTCGGTTGGCGCTTGGCAATCGGTGCAGGCCCGCCGCGCGCGTGTTCAAATGAGAATCAACGCATCCCATGAAGCCGCTACCCACCCATCTGTGCATTAATGTCCACGACACCGCAGTCCTACCCGAAGGGTAGCCTGTGAGTAGCCGCAGGTTAAGCGAGCCTCGGCGAGCTAACCTGCGGATTTCACGGTCCCGCGCTTTACCGCGAAGCGGTAGCCCCATCGCGTGGCATGGGGTCGCGCGGTGAGATGGGGCAACCACTTCGTGGTTCGTTCGCGCAACGTGTTGTCCGGGGGTTGGGCTCGTGAGACTCGCCATCACCCCCGGCTACTCGTGGGCTACCCTCCGGGTAGTAATGCGGCGGCGCGGATACTCGCCGCGTGCGTTTTCAAATGAGAATCAACGAATCCCATGAAGCCGCCCGCCTACCTGCGAAATAGTGACCACGACACAGCAGTCCTACCCGGAGGGTAGCCCGTGAGTAGCCGCAGGTTAAGCGAGCCTCGGCGAGCTAACCTGCGGACTGCACGGTCCCGCGCTTTACCGCGAAGCGGTAGCCCTATCGCCTGGCATGGGGCCGCGCAAAGAGATGGGGCAACCACTTCGTGATTCGTTCGCGCAACGTGTTGTCCGGGGGTTTGATTCGCTGCGCTCACCCCTTCGGGGCAGCCTGCGGCTGTCTGTCTCACTGCGTTCGGCTGGCTCGTGAGACTCGCCATCACCCCTGGCTACTTGTGGGCTACCCTTCGGGTGGGGGGGCAAAGCGCGGATGCAGATGAGGCTGGCGATGCGCCACTGCGGCAATTGGCTCGTTCGCTGAATGGCACTGATCCCGGTTGGCAATGAGCATGGCGTGTAGCGGCGGTCTATGACCGTCGGGAGCAGACTTTCTCTTCGTCCAGAGCGCCTTCCAAACACCTGCTCGGCCGCTACACGCCATGCTCATCGCCAACCGAGATGATTGCCATTTGGCGAATGCGCCAATCGCCACAGTAGTGCA
>CAINXC010000160.1 GCA_903854655.1 uncultured Verrucomicrobiota bacterium
ACCCCGGCCGCCTGGGCAAAGGCAAGCCAGCGAACATCGGAAGGGCTTTGAGGCAGGCCCGGCTCCGGATTGCCCGCCTCGTAGCAGATCTCGGTGAGCCGGCCGTCCGGGCCAAAGAAACGGTGTTCGTTGGGCAGCATGTAAAAGCTCACGATCGCCGGAGCCGAGGTGCCAATGCCGTTGCTGACAAACAGGCCGATGTCCACGCGATGCGTGCGGATGCCGCTGGTGCTGACCATCGGCGGGTGCCAGCGAACATGAAGCGTGGCCTCCCGCCCGTTATTGGCGGTTTCGATCTTGATCAAATCGGCGCGGCCCTGGAGCATCTCCCAGCGGTAGCGGAGCGGGCGCTTCTGGGTGTCCAGCGAATGGCCGGCGCTGAGGGTCATGCGGTACTCTTCAGCGCTGCTGCGGAAGATGCGCGCCACGTTGGCGACGGTTTCGCCGAGTTTCTCCCCGGTGAAGCGCTTGTCTTCGAAAAAGTCCCTGCCCGCAACCGCCTGGCGCTCCGAAAGCACCTCAATGAAAGCGAGGGGAGGCACCGCCAGCCGGGTCATCGTCTGTGCAATGGTGACCATCTTGAGCTCGTCAATCTGCGACCCGTCGAACACCGGCGGGTGCGCCTTGCCGGTGAAATAGTCCTCCTCCGTGACCACCTGCTTGTTTGCCTGGCGGAAGATCGCTTGCAGCGTGGGCATCAGGATGCGCTGCCGGATGAGCATCTCCTGGATGTCCGGCTTGAACGCCGCCGCCGTGGCCAGGAAGGCTTTCACAAAGGGCATGTCGCTGGAGGATGACCCCTGCGACAGGAGCAGGGTGGCGCTGTTGGCGGGATACAGGTCGCCCCAGCCACCTCCCACCCCGTTCGCCCCGGGATGGTAGTCCTGATGCTCCGGGTAGATGATGAGGTTGTTGTGCAGGTACTGGTTGCAGAGAAACTGATGTCCGTTGGCATCCGAAAAATAAACCCGGCCCAGGCTGCCAACGCCGTCCCCGGTGCCGGACATGCTGCAGTTGCCAATCGTGGGAAAGGGCCGCACCGCAAAAGCTGGCCCCTTGTCACGCCCTCCCTTTTTGTCGTCTTCAGTCGGGGCAAGGAAGTCCAGCTTCGGGTAAACGTTGGCGGCAAGAGGCGAGTGACCGCCATCGCGATTTTCGTAATGCAGGGCCTGGAATCCTCCCAGCGTCTTCTCCGCCGCCCATTGATTCAGGGCCTTGCCGACAGCGTCGCCGCGGCTCGTGACCGCCTCCATGCCGGTGACGCCAGTGGCCGGCAGCAGCAGGAGCATCAGGGCGATGAGGCGTTTCACAGCGTGATTGTCCCGTGTGATGCGCCCGTGTCAATGCCATCGCTGCTCCACACAAATCGCTTCCCTTCTCCGCCGCCACCTGCTTCTGTCGGGGGTCAGCATGCCAGAACGCATCCCCGTCATTGTCAACCCCTCCGCCCGCAGCCGGCGCGCCTCCCGCGCGGTGGCGCATCTGGAGGCGCTGAGACCGGCCCCCGAGCTGCATTTCACGGAGCGCCCGGGTCATGCCTCGGAGATTGCCGAGAAACTCGCGCTCGAAGGCCGGGAGCTGGTCGTCGCCGCAGGCGGGGACGGCACCGTCAACGAAGTCCTGCAGGGGCTGTGCAAAGTGAACGCCACGCGCAAGGACGTCGGCACGCACACGGCGCTGGGCACCCTGCCTGCCGGCACGATGAACGTGTTTGCACTGGAACTGGGCTATCGCAGCCACAAGCAGCTTATCGGCCCCTGGCAGATCATGGCAGGCGGGGCGCGCAGGCAGGTCGATCTGTGGATGGCGAATGAGCAGTACTTCGTGCAGCTCGCCGGCATCGGCCTGGATGCGGAGATCATCCGGCACACGACTTCGGAGGCGAAGAACCGCCTGGGCCCCATCAGCTATGTGCTTTCGGCGATGAAGTTGGTCACCGAGAAATCCCCGCTGCTCTCCGTGAAGATGGCGGGCCGGCCCGATCTTTATGGCTCTCTGGTGCTGGTGGGCAACGGTCGCAACTACGGCGGCCGTTTCCGCATGTTCCGCTACGCCCAGCATTCCGACGGCCTGCTGGACGTGCTGATCTTTCGCGAGCCGATCAACATGTGGAACGGCTTGCAACTGCTCCGGGGCACGCTGTTTGGCGGCTACCGGCGCAAGGAGGACATCGACTACGTGCAGCTCGACGAGTTCACCGTCACCTGTGATCGGGAGATCGCGTTCGAGGT
>CAINXC010000161.1 GCA_903854655.1 uncultured Verrucomicrobiota bacterium
CGAGGCGGGCAAGGTGGCGACGCACCCGATCGTCGCGACCCAGCTCACGGGCGACGTCGCGGGCAAGGGCAATTACCGGCATTTCATGCTCAAGGAAATCTACGAGCAGCCGCAGTCCATCCGCAACGCACTGCGCGGGCGTCTTTCGCGGGACGAGGCCACCGCCATCATGGGCGGCCTCAACATGTCGCCCACCGAGCTGCGCAACATCGGGCGCATCATCTTCAGCGGCTGCGGCACCGCTTACCATGCCGCCATGGTGGGCGAGTACCTGATGGAAGCCCTCGCCCGCATCCCCACGGAAGTGGAGTTCGCCAGCGAGTTCCGCTACCGCAACGTGCCGACGGACAAGAACACGCTGCAATTCGTGGTGAGCCAGAGCGGCGAAACCATCGACACTCTGGCCGCCCTGCGCGAAGCCAGGCGCAAGGGCATCCGCTGCCTGGGCATCGTCAACAACGTGGCCAGCACCATCGCCCGCGAAACCGACGGCGGGGTGTACATTCACGCCGGGCCGGAGATCGGCGTGGCGGCGACGAAGACCTTCACCTCACAGGTCGCCATCATGACGCTGCTGAGCCTGCTGTTCGGTCGCATCCATCACCTCAGCAGCACGGACGGCCTGGAGCTGATCGACGAGCTGGAGGCCATTCCCGAGAAGATCGAGCAGATCCTCAAGCAGGCGCCCCGCATCAAGGAGATCGCCAACCGCTACGCCGAGGCTGAAGGCATGCTGTTCATGGGCCGTCTGAACAACTATCCGGTGGCGATGGAAGGCGCGCTGAAGATGAAGGAAATCAGCTACATCTACGCCAGCGGCCATCCCAGCGCGGAACTGAAGCACGGCATCATCGCCCTGGTGAAGCCGGATCTGCCAAGCATCTTCATCGCCCCCAACGACGCGGTGTTTGACAAGAATGTGAGCAACATCGAGGAGGTGAAGGCGCGCAAGGGGCCGGTGATCGCCGTGGCGACGGAAGGTCACCATGAACTTGAACGAATTGCCGACGATGTGATCTATATCCCGGAGTGCAAGTCAATGCTCACGCCTCTGCTTACCGTCGTTCCTCTGCAACTGCTCGCCTATTACGTGGCGCTGGCGCGGGGCTGCGACGTGGACAAACCGCGCAACCTGGCCAAGAGCGTGACAGTTGAATAACCATGCAGCGCTCCCTGACAACGCCCGCCAAACACGCCCTGCGCCGCATCTGCTTCGGTGCGGTGGTGGCGTGCCTGGGCATGGGCGTTGCCAGCGGCCAGGGCATCAGGGGCATGAGGCCGATCAGGCCCATCAGACCCATCGCGCCCTTCGTCGTTGAGCCCACCCTGACCTTGTCCGCCTCGGTGGGCTGGACGGCGGATCAGACCCCGGCGGACTTTCTTGACAACGTGGGGGACAGGGTGAAGGCGCGTTGGCGGCAGATGTACCGGGAGCCGCCCGGCCGGCCGCCCACGACGCGGCCGATTGTCGCCTATGCCCTTGGCGGCCTGCTGGCGGACAGCTTTCTTGCCATGCAAGCCACGGATGCGCAGCAGTTCCGCAACAACAACCAGGACATTCTCGGCTACTGCCGGGTGCTGGGCCTGGGGGACAAGCTCGCCCCGCGGCTGATGTCGCAGGGCAAGATGGCCGAGATGGATCAGTGGCGGGACCTGCGCCAGGAAGTTGTCGATGGTCATCAGGAACTCTGCCGAGTGCTGCGCGAACAACGTGACGAGGACCTTGCCGTGCTGGTGGACATGGGCATTTGGGTGCGCGTGATGGACATGGTTTCCGGCCTCGTTGTCGATTCCTCCGATCCCTCGGTGTGGCCGTTGTGCGTCGGTTCGCCCGCCCTGCTCAAGGATCTCAAACAGCGCTTCTCCCAGATGTCGGAGGCCACCCGCCGCCAGGAGCGCATCGCTTCGCTCGGCCAGATGCTGGATCTTCTCTGCCGGCATTGGGTCAATGCTCCGCCTCCCACCCTTGAGGACGTGAAAATGACCCGGGATGAAGTGAAGGATCAATGGGCGAAGCTGCGCTGATGGCGTGAGCCTGGCCCCGCCGGACATTGGCGCTTTTATTCGCCCGCAACGCGTCCATGATGGCGGATGCCCTTTCAATCCCTTGGCCTTGATGCCAATATTCTCAAAGCAGTCACTGAAGCCGGTTACACTGAACCCACTCCCATCCAGGCCGCCGCCATTCCGCAGATCATTGCGGGCCACGATTTGATTGGCATCGCCCAGACCGGCACGGGCAAGACCGCCGCCTTCACGCTGCCCATTCTCACCCGCTTGGCCTCGTCCGGAGTGGCGGGAGGCCGCCGCACCACCCGAGTACTGGTGCTGGCTCCCACTCGCGAGCTGGCCTGCCAGATACAGGAGGAGGCGGCCAAGTTTGCCAAGTGCGTCTTTCTGCGCACTGCCGTTGTGTACGGCGGAGCGCCCAAGTATCTGCAAATCAAAGCGCTCAGTGCGGGCTGCGAGGTATTGATCGCG